>CAZFZL010000029.1:0-9829 GCA_964523005.1 uncultured Oscillospiraceae bacterium | reverse complement strand
GCCCGGAACACGATTTCCTGTGACAAATCCTCGGCGTCGTGCATATTCCGGCACCGTTTCAGTGCGAAGCCAAAGACAGGCTTCAGATATTCGGCTATGATTTCCTCTGCATTTTGTCTGTTCACTTGTTTCTCTCCTTGAAAGCTTTCATGCGTGATTGAGTACTCAATCACTATAGACACAGAAAAACAGAAAGGTTGGAATTTTGAGAAAAATATTTAGCCGCCTACCGAGGCAGGCGGCTAAAATACTTAATCAGTTTTGATAAAAGCTTGGGTCACCATAATAGTAATAACATATATCGTTATATTCTGCAAATTCTTTAGCGTACTGTAAAACGGCAAAAAGCACAAAGAGTCGATGCGAACAAGTTAATTCATAAACAGTAACGGTTTTATCATCTATCTCAAGTTTTTTTGCCGTAAACAAACCGCATTCGATAAGTGATTTTTCAAGTTCGGCACTGTCCTCGACACCGCAGTTGCGGCACAGAGACGAAAGCGTAAATGTATTCATTCCCGTTTTCGTTACACAAGACATCGCTTTTCTGAAATCCTGATTTGCCAACAGCGATATGATTTTTGCGGCGTTTTCGTCGTCTAGCAGGGACCGCCATCCGTTCTTCGGCTTTTTGAGCAAAAGACCTCCGACCTCGTTTCGGTAATAAATAATACCGTGATTTCGCATAATAACGCTTCTTGTACGGCCGTCTTCCGAAAGAGCGCGGTTGTATTTCTCATATTGTGAATTGAATGGCTCTTCCGCGTTATACCCGTGATTTTCCGTTGATACAATGACTTTTTTAAGGGAATCGCAAGCCGAATCAAAGGCTTCTTCCGCCGGAATGTAATTGTCCTGTACCATGCTCTTCCCGAACAATGCGTCAATGCTTACTTCAAAGGCATTTGCGATAATCGGCAGCAGTATTATATCCGGCATTGTCGTGCTGTTCTCCCACTTTGATACAGACTGAGCGGACACACCGATGATTCCGGCAAGCTCCTCTTGCGTCATTCCTTTTTGTTTGCGTAATTTCGCTATTTTTTCACCGATTGAATTCATAATATACCTCCGAAAATAAAGTAGACCGGCGCCGATCTCTGCCTATATCATAGCAGAAACAATTAGGATAATCCACAGATAAAACAGATACATTCTCACTTAAACGGAGAGAGTATAATTTTATCACAACAAATAGGAGTTATGTCTATTATGTTGCGGATATTATAACAAAAAATCGGGTGTATTTCAATAATGATAAAGTGATTTCTGCAAATAAAGAATGCCAAATGCAAAGGAAACCCGAACCGGCGAACCGGTTCGGGCTTTTTGATTATTCAGATGTAAATAAGCTGAGCCAATCCTTGTGCTGTGCGTTTTTAACCGTAACCATTTGCAAAATGTGTGGTTTGATACACTCCATACAAATGCCCCGAGTTTATCAATCGTCTTTCCCGAATTGTTGCTTTCAGAACCTCAATTGTAATATCCGAGGACAGTTCTTCCGCATCTGCACGGTTATTCACTTTCTGATAGCAAAATCCGAGTATCTTCGCAAGATATTCGTCTTCAAATTGCTTTAGTGTGTCTGTGGTCATCAATGGTCTCACCTCGCTCAGTGATTTTCACAACATGTTGTTACATCAATTAAGTACCATAAATTAGTAATCGGTTGGAATAATGATTATATTTTTGAATAAATTTTTTCTGAACATTCATGCCTTTATTAGATTTTTATTATTCAATCCAAAATCAACCCGATTCACCAACATCGGCACATTCGGAGAATGAACGAATACAAGAATTTCAAGGCAAAAGGAAAGGACAGATGCTTACGGTTTCCCGTAAATCATCTGTCCGATTCCCGCGCCTTACGCAAGTTCTTAATTATTCTTATGAGAAACAGCGTGACGGCTCTCTTTTTATTATAAATTTATACGGTGTGGATCTTGTTTTTAAAATCGGCGTTATCCGCGTCGAGCTTGTACTTGTCTGCTCTTCTCTTTTCGAAGAATTTCAGAGCGACCTGCTCAAACAGTGCATATGTGAGAACGTCCTCATCCTGCTCGATGAACTCTGATATCTTGGCTCTGAGCGTATCGAGCTCAGGCTTAAGATCGTCAGCAGGACGATGAGTTATCGGTGTTTCACCCGGTATGATCTTCGCGATAAATTCATCGCTTATCGGCGCAGGAGTCTTACCGTATTCGCCTTTTACGATACCCTTGAATTCCTTGGTGACCATCTTATATCTATCACCGAGAGTGACGTTGAGTGCCGCCTGGGTACCGACGATCTGCGATGAAGGCGTGACGAGCGGAGGATATCCGACATCTGCTCTAACCCTCGGTACTTCCTCAAGCACCGCCTGAAGCTTGTCGGAATTACCCGACTGCTTAAGTTGAGACATAAGGTTGGAAAGCATACCGCCGGGAACCTGATAAAGCAGAGCATTTACGTTGACTTTGAATATATCGGGGTTAAGAAAACCGGATTCGATAAGCTCTTTACGCACGCCCGTGAAATGCTTTGCAATTTTGTCAAGCTGAACGAGATCGAGTCCTGTATCATACTGTGTTCCCTGAAGCGTCGCGACAAGTGATTCGGTAGGCGGCTGTGAAGTGCCCATTGCCATAGGCGAAATAGCGGTGTCAACGATGTCAACGCCTGCTTCTATCGCCTTAAGGAGCGTCATAGAAGCGACGCCGGCAGTGTAATGAGTGTGAAGCTGGATAGGAAGCTTGCACTCAGATTTGATGGCTTTGACAAGCTCATATGCGTCGTACGGCTTGAGAAGTCCTGCCATATCTTTTATACAGATCGAATCGGCGCCCATTTCTTCGAGCTGCTTTGCAAATTTAGCAAAGGATTCGTTCGTGTGTACCGGGCTTGTGGTATAGCTGAATGCCGCTTGAACATGACCGCCCTCACGTCTCGTTGCGTCGATAGCAGTCTTAAGGTTGCGCGGATCGTTGAGTGCATCGAATATTCTGATTATATCGATACCGTTGGCAAGCGACTTCTGGACGAAATATTCGACAACGTCGTCAGCATAGTGACGGTAGCCAAGAATGTTCTGTCCGCGGAAGAGCATCTGCAGCTTTGTATTTTTAACTTTATCTCTTATTATTCTGAGGCGATGCCACGGATCCTCGTTGAGGAAGCGCAGGCATGAATCAAAGGTAGCTCCGCCCCAGGCTTCGAGTGAATGATATCCGACCTTATCGAGCTCTTCGAGCATCGGAAGCATCTGCTGAGTCGTCATTCTCGTCGCGGCAAGCGACTGATGAGCGTCACGCAGAACTGTTTCAGTTATTAAAACCTTGCTCATATATAAATATCCTTTCTTTTTTATCAGTCAAACAGATAGAGGAACACACCGGCACATACGGCGGAGCCGATAACGCCTGCGACGTTCGGACCCATTGCGTGCATGAGCAGGAAGTTCTTCGGATTGTATTTCTGACCGACCTTCTGAGAAACGCGTGCTGCCATAGGAACGGCGGAAACGCCCGCGCTGCCTATGAGAGGATTGACCTTGCCTTTTGTGAGAGCATACATGACCTTGCCGCCGAGAAGGCCGCCGATCGATGAGAACCCGAAGGCGACAACGCCGAGTCCGATTATCATGAGCGTTTTGAGGTTTAGAAAGTTCTCAGCGCTTGCAGTAGCTCCGACTGATATTCCGAGGAATATCGTAACGATATTGATAAGCTCATTCTGAGCAGTTTTGAAAAGTCTGTCAACGACGCCTGTTACTCTGAACAGGTTACCGAGCATGAGCATACCGATAAGCGGAGCGGTGTCGGGGAGAATGAGTATAACGACAGCGGCAACGATAACCGGGAAAAGCACAAGCTCAACTTTTGAAACAGGACGAAGTTGCTTCATTTCGACTTTACGTTCTTTTTCCGTAGTGAGCAGCTTCATAAGAGGAGGCTGGATCATCGGAATAAGAGCCATATACAAATATGCTGCGATTGCAATAGCGCCAAGCAGCTTAGGGGCAAGCTCCTTCGTGACGAGGATAGCTGTGGGGCCGTCTGCGCCGCCGATGATACCTATCGACGCGGCTTCGTTGGCTGAGAAGCCAAGGACAAGAGCCATGAAGAAGGCAAGGAACACGCCGAGCTGTGCCGAAGCACCGAGCAGCAGGCTCTTCGGATTTGCGATAAGCGGTGAGAAGTCTGTCATAGCGCCGACTCCGAGGAATATCAGAGACGGATAGATGCCGAGTTTTACGCCGAGGTAAAGAATATCGAGAAGACCGCCTTCGTGGATTACCCGTGCAACATCAAGATCACCATCCGCAATGAACAGATCCATGTTGAAAAGATTCGCGCCGGGAAGGTTGGCCAAAAGCATACCGAATGCTATCGGCACGAGAAGCATAGGCTCGAACTGCTTTTTTATGGCAAGATAAAGCAGAGTGCCTACTATTACGTACATTATCAACGTTTTTATCAGAAGCATAGGATCTTCAAAGAGCTTTGCAAATCCGCCGCTGCCGAATATTCCCGTTATGGTTTCCCATATCATATAGAACACATCCTTCAGATTATTTAAGCAGCGTTATGCAAGGACCACGAGCAGCTCACCGTTGGCGACGGTTGCTCCTTCTTTCGTTTCGACGGAAGATACTTTTCCATCAATGGGTGCTACGATCTCGTTCTCCATTTTCATTGCTTCGACTATAACGAGCACGTCGCCGGCTTTGACGGTTGCACCGACTTTTGCGGGTACTTTGAGAACGGTTCCGGGCAACGGAGAGCAAACCTTCGTTGCGCCTGCCGCGACCTGCGGTTCCGCCTTAGGAGCGGCGGGAGCCGCTTTGGGTGCAGCGGCCGGAGCTGCCTTGGGAGCAGCGACGGGAGCTGAGACGGCGGAGGTTTCGCCGGCTTCTTCTACTTCTACTTCATAAACCGTACCGTTGACGGTGACATTGTATTTTTTCATTTCATAATCTCCTTATATTTATTTACGAATCTTTTCGCTTTTTTTGAATGATACGACTCTGAATGAACTGTCGGTGTTTCCGTTTTGTTTTCTGAACGCGGTTATCGCGGCGATTATTGCTGCGATGACAGGCGTTTCATCTGGTGCTTCTTCCGGCTGTGCCGCTTCGACTACCGTTTCTGCCGGTGTATGATCGGTATCTTTTTGCTGAAGCTTGTTTTTTTTCTTTTCAGCGGATTTTGTGATTGCCCATCCCATGAACTTGATGAGGAACATCAACAACGTAAGGACGAAAAACACCATTATCATTCCGGAAAGGAAAACAAGCACTCCGTTGAGAAGTCTTTCACCGTAGGTAAATCCGTTAAATATTTCTGTATACATAATTCGTACCCGCTTATTTGCTTATGTGCTTCTTATCAGCACATGAAACGCGCTTTGAGGACATCATTTCTACTGAGAATGCAACGTACTTGAGGATGTCTGCACTTTCGATCACTGAATCGATGCAGCCCTGTGAAGCAGCGTTGTAAGGAGAAGCTTCGCTATTTTTCCATGCCGCGATAAGCTCCTGACGAGTTGCGTCCGGCGTTGAAGAAGCTGCAATTACATCATTCTTTACAAACTCGACGGCGCTTTCCGGTGCCATAACACTTATGACTGAACAATCAAGAGCGTAAACAACGTCATAAAGTGCCTTGGAAGCGAAGAGCGTAAATGCAGCGCCGTAAGCTTTGCCGCAAACAACGGCAATTTTAGCCGTTGAAGCATCGGCTGCGATAGCTGCAAACTTTCCTGCCGCTCCGGCAATATCTCCGCCTGCTGCTTCGTTTTCGGAAGACATACCGGCGCAGTCTACAAAGGTGATTATCGGAAGCGAGAAAGCGTCGCAGAACTTAACAAGCGCTGAAGCTTTCGCGAGACCCTTTTCGCCTACATTATCATTGAGACATATAAAGCCGCACGCTTTGCCCGCAACAGTGGCAATATAGGTTTTGACGCATCCGCAGCATCCCGCGTTGATCTCTGTGAGTTTTCCGAAATCGGCGACAGCCGCGGCAGCTTCGTCAGCGGAAGCATCCTGAGAAAGTTCGATAGCACGGTTAACATCGTCGGCATCGCCTTCGACTTGCTCGTCACAACATGACGGGAGAATCGAAATGAGATCTCTGACGTTTGCGACAGCGCTGATTTCGTCATCGCATATAATACTTGCCGGCGCGTTTTTAGCTGCTCCGGAAGCCTTAAGTACAGACGAAGGAGCGAACGAGAAGGTTGAATCCTTCCCCGCGATGATCACAAAATCGTTCATCGAAGCATAAACTGCCTGCGATCCGGTACAAACGCCGTTAACGACTGCAATCTGCAGTATGCTGCCCGAAAGCCTTGCGGCATTGGCAAACAGATCACCGTAAGCTGAAAGTAATCCTATTCCCTCGCATACAGCGGCTCCGGCGCTGTTGAGGAACGATACGATCGGTGCACCGTTTTTCTCCGCGAGTTGATAGAGGTTATTTATCTTTCTCAGATGTGCTGCATCAACAGCCCCCTTGAGAGACGAAAAATCCTCATAAAAAGCATAAACGAGCCTGCCGTTGACTGCTCCGCAGCCACAGATAACGCCTTCGCGTTCATCGGATTCGGGTCTTGTAACGTATTCACCGAACTGAGCGAACGTGCCGGCATCAAACAATGACATGAGTTTTTCACAGGCCTTTTTGCTGCCTGCGTTTTCTTCCGGTTTCATGTATTTTTAACCTCCGATTTTTATTGAGATGAACTGTAATTCTTCTATACCCCATTCATACCCATTATAAATATCATTATACTGAAATCCCTCAATAAATCAAGAGCTATTTAAGAAAATATTAAATAAAAATAAAGGTTTCGCTATTGCGTCTTTTGTAAAAATATGATACAATACAAAAAACAAAAAATGTATTGAAAGGCAAAGGCTTTATGAATGACAACATTGAAAGAATCCTGCTTTCCGAGAAAGAGATAGCGGCGAAGGTTACAGAGCTCGGCGCAAGGATATCAAGAGATTATAAAGACAAAAACCTTCTACTCGTCGGTGTGCTGAAGGGATCTATGGTTTTTATGTCTGATCTCATGCGTGCAATAGACATTAACTGTCGGATAGATTTTATGTGTGTTTCATCGTATGGTGCGTTAACTCGTTCATCAGGACAAGCACGTATTGTAATGGACCTGAAAACTCAGATCTCAGAGTACGATGTAATTATTGTAGAAGACATACTTGACAGCGGACTTACATTGTATAACCTCAAGCAGCTACTCCTTACGCGAAATCCGAAGAGTTTTGCTATCGCTACTCTACTTGACAAGCCCTCTCGCCGAAAATCCGATGTTACTGCTGACTACTCCGGCTTTTCGATACCTGATGAGTTTGTGGTCGGCTATGGGTTGGATTACGGTGAAAACTTCAGAAATCTTCCTTATATTGGCATTCTGAAAAGAAGCGTCTATGAATAAATAAAAGTATATCAATTCCTGACGTATCATACCTATGCGTTGAGCAAGCTGCATCGTGTTGTACGTCAGGTATTTTTGTATTTTGTGTTACCTTATTAGAAAAATTACGATATAAGTATTAGTAACGGCTGCGTTTATGGTGCGGTCACGAGGGAGATAAACATGTCATTTTTAGAATTACACGGCATTGGAAAGATCTATGTTTCAGATAACAACGTGTCTGTCGGAATCAGAAAAGTCGATCTTTCATTTGAGAAGGGTGAGTTCGTCGCAGTCACCGGTAAATCGGGGTCCGGTAAATCCACCTTGCTCAACGTTATCAGCGGTATGGATACTTATGAAGAGGGCGAGATGTTTATTGACGGCGCCCCTACTTCACACTATGTACAGCAGGATTGGGAGAAGTACAGGCAGAAATTCATATCCTTCATTTTTCAGGATTACAACATAATCGACAGCTTTACTGTACTTCAGAACGTCGAGCTTGCGCTTATGCACATCACCGACAAACAGGTGCGCCGTGAAAGAGCAATCGAACTCATTGACAAAGTGGGGCTTTCCTCGCACATCTCACATAAGGGCAGCAAGCTTTCGGGTGGTCAGAAGCAGCGCACTGTCATTGCGCGCGCGCTCGCTAAAGACAGCCCAATTATTCTTGCCGATGAACCTACCGGTAACCTTGACAGTCAAACTTCTCAGGAGATAATTAAGCTGCTTCGCGATGTTTCGCAAGATAAACTCGTGATAATTGTCACGCACAGCTATGATCAGGTCGCCGAATATGCCACACGGCATATAAGGGTATTCGACGGCGCGATCGAAGCAGATGAAACATTAAGCGCACCTCATCAGACAGTCGCCGAAGCTGTAAAGACATCGCAGCCTGATGAAAAAAGGAAAGGCTTTTTATCCAAAAACTTCCTCGACGGCATCACCCTCGGACGCGTCAGATTTTTCGCCACTCCAAGGCTGTCGGCGTTTCTTTGCATTCTTATGATACTCTCGTCACTTGCAATGACACTTATCACTTCGCTATCCGGTGAAGCGCTCGGACTGTTTGAAAAGGATTACATCTTCTCACACAGAACGGGACGAACTGTTATCATACGTCAGGACGGAGCAGTTATAACAGACGATGAGCTTAAGGAGCTTGCTGCCAAGGTCGGAGCGACTTCATATGTGCATTATGATTTTTTGCTTGATATGACTGAGTCGGTTGAAATAAACCAGGACTATTACTTCTTTAATTTCTCATATGTCAAAGACGGCAGCACTCTTAATCTCAACGCAGGCAGAGCGCCCGAAAAGCCTTCAGAGATCGTGCTGCGCGTACCGGTCTCGCTCAAGCCGTATTTCGGGACAAAAGATTTCCGGGAAACAACGCTCGAAAACGTATTTAACGTCGTTGATTATACAGTCGTCGGCATCAGCTATTATTACGACAACACGCTCAATCCGGATATGATCTTCTCCCAGGAGGGTTATAAACACGCGTCTTCTCTCGCCTATTATTCAAAATCAAAGGAATACTTCACCGCAGAAGTAACAGTCGCAGATAACCTTACAGACGCGCAGAGGCGCATTACGCTCAGTATCAACAATACAATGATTCATTTTTCGTTCGATATCGGAGATGGCTGCTATTATATACAAAGCAAAAACTACGACAGTATTATAGATGAGTTCCAAAAAAGAAAAGAGGATCTGGAGGAGCTGTTCGGTAAAACTGATTATGATTACACGATCTCCTCAACTTTATCCGGTTCGTTCATAAGCTATAACTACAGTAAATCAAACAATTACTATGATTACAACGTCGTATTGCCGTCTTACGGAACGCAGACACAGGTTTCATCTGATATAAGCAATTATACGCTTCTCAACGCCGTATCATCGGATATAAGTAATTCGATGGCGTATAACGATTACGCGCTGCTGCTGTCGCCCGATATAATAACCGATTTCATGACGCAGCACTACTACCCTGAATCGTATACACAAGCTTCACTTTTCTTCAAAAACGATTCAGAAGCACAAAAAAATGTAGAAATACTCAAATCACTTGGATACACAGCAGCACCTTCGGATTCGGTAGTGAAGGATGATGGAGGCGAAGCTCTTTTGAATACACTGCTTCTGTTCTTCAAAGCTGTCGGATGGGCAGCGGCCGTTGTATTTATTACTTTGTTCATAAGCCTTTGTACTACACGCGCAATGATCGCAACAAAAAGCGACATCGCTATTTTGCGTTCTATGGGCATACCCGGCAAGGTCATAAACATCAGCATATATGTTCAGACGCTTTCCGCTTTGATACCCGCGTATTTGATAACGGCTATTGTATGTGTTGTTTTGTTTACCGTGCCGGTAACTAACA
>CAZFZL010000028.1:0-16407 GCA_964523005.1 uncultured Oscillospiraceae bacterium | reverse complement strand
AACGCAGCAGGCTGTTTCGAAATCGTTCAAGCGCCTCATGGGTATAAGCCCAAGAAATTATTTTCAAAAAATGAATGCCGAGTCCGGCAAGGATAAAGCGTCATTAAAAAAACAAGGAGAAAAACAATGAAAAAAGCAATCGCACTCGTTCTCACGGCTTTTCTTCTGCTTCCGCTTTGCGTGATATGTGCGGGTGCAGAAGGTGCCGGAGAGAAATCCGCCACCTACAACCTTATCGGGCCTGATTTCGAATGGACAAAGATCGACTGTGAGTACAACGGAACGACGGGTACTATCGACTACTCGTACAACGAAGGCGCACTCACCGCTACCGCGACAACGCTCTGGCCGAGCATGACCTATACCTACGCTTCGCCGCTGCCGATAAAGGCAGGCGCTGACACGACATTCAATCTTGATGTTACCGTCACCTCAGGCACCACTAACATCGCCGTCGTTCTTACGAACGGGGATGTTATCACACTCCACCACTACCTTGGCGACACAGCCGATGCGACTATGTACGACCAGTCGTCCGGCGACCTCAAAACGAGCGGCGCCAACTCTTCGATGAGCCTTAGCAACATGAAAGCCACAGTCAGCGCGCTTGATATGATCGATCTCCAGGATCCGGAAGAAGGCTACTACTATATCAAGGCCGTGACAGTATTTGCCGTCTATGGTTCTACCACCATCAACAAGCTTTCCGCCACCACTAAGGTTCCGGAAGAAGCTGCAGGCGGCACATCCAACGGCGGTTCCAACCCTGAAACAGGCGATCATGCCGCACTGTTTATCGTTCTCGGAGTTATCGCACTCACCGGCAGTGCAATAGCAATAAAATCACGCAAATAATCACTTTTCAAAAAAAACTTCCGCAGCTTTGAATGCTGCGGAAGTTTTTTGTTTTATTCTTATTATGCGAGTTCGATTTCTTTTCCTATATCGGAAGAATCATACATTGCCTGCATCATCTTCGCGGTAACGATAACGGTGTCGATGTGGCTCGGAAGCTTCTCGCCCGTTCTTATGCAGCGTACAAAGCTGTCGATCTCAGTCTGGAAGTGATTGACATATTCGAATTCAGGCGTGTAGCTGGTGAGCTTGCCGTCTTTCGTGCTCCAAACGGTGAAGTTGCCGCCGTAATTGAGACGGATACCTGCCTTCGTACCGAGAAAATCTATGTAGCCTTCGCCGATACCGATGTTCTGTGCCCACGCGCCGTTGAAGGTGATCGTCGGGCCAGAGGTACGGACAAAGCCGGTGACGGAATCGTCAACGTCGTATGTGCCGTTGAGATCCTTCGTGTTTTCAGCCCACATGGATTCGTAAACGTAGTTCTTCATGTCAACGCCCAGCTTAGAGAACGCTTTTGCGGAAACAGTAAGAGGAGCGGGATCATTTGTGCAATACATGACGATGTCAAGATAATGTACGCCCCAGTCGATAAGCGCACCGCCGCCGGCGATTGCCTTAGTGGTGAACGCGCCGCCCAGACCCGGTATGGAGCGCTGCGCGCGGAAGGAAACATATACATGATATACTTCGCCGAGTTCTCCGTCCGCTATCATCTTTTTGATCATGTTTACAGCGACGTTGAATCTGTTTACGACGCCTATGTTGAGAACCTTACCTGCCTCGTGCTGAGCCTTCTGCATTTCAAGCGCTTCGGAGTAAATGCGCGCAGCAGGCTTTTCACAAAGTACGTTCTTGCCGGCTCTGAGGCAGTCTATCGATATTATTGAGTGCATCCTGTTAGGAGTACAAACGGATACCGCTTCAACTTCCTTGTCAGCGAGGATCTCCTTATAATCGGTGACCGCGATACCGCAGCCGTACTTATTGACCGCGTTTTCCGCTCTTTCGGGAATGATGTCGCAGAAATACTTGATTTCCACGTCTTTGTTGTTGAGATACGCAGGTATATGGGCATTATTGGCGATAGTACCGCAGCCTATGATACCTATCTTCATCTTTGACATTTTTATTCCTCCGATAATTATTAAGCTTATAGCTTTTTACCTTGTCGATTATATCACAATAAATCCCGTGTTTCAAGATATATTTGCGCTTTTTTCCGATTTCGTCTTGTTTTTTTATTGTGTATCTGTTATACTTTTTGTGAATAAAAAGCAAAAGCGAGGCTTTACGATGAAATACATACTTGCAATAGATTCTGGCACTACGAGCACGCGGGCGATCGTCTTCAACGGCACGTCAGAGCTTATGTCGTACAGTCTTCCGATCACGCAGTATTATCCGAAGCCCGGCTGGGTAGAGCACGACGCGAACGAAATATGGAATACAGCCTACGAATGTGCGCGCAACGCGATAGCGCGCCGGCTCTTTTCACGGGACATCGCGTGTATTGGAATAACCAACCAGCGCGAGACAGTCGTCGTATGGGATAAAAACACCTCGGAGCCGGTCGGCAACGCGATCGTTTGGCAATGCCGGCGCACCGCTGATTACTGCAATGCGCTCGTGCGCGAAGGATATACCGAAACAATCAAACGCAAAACAGGACTTACGCTCAACGCTTATTTCTCCGCCTCGAAGCTGAAATGGTTTCTCGACAACACGCCGGGTGCGCGCGAACGCGCAGAACGCGGCGAGCTTCTTTTCGGGACGGTCGACTCATGGCTTATATGGAAATTCACCGAAGGGCGTGTTCACGCGACAGATGCTACAAATGCTTCCCGCACCATGCTTTATAATATACGCACGCAGCGTTGGGACGAGGATCTGCTCGAGCTTTTCGGAATACCGGAAGCGATGCTCCCTGAGGTGCTTTCGTGTGACGGAGATTTCGGAACGACCCGGCTTTTCGGTACGGAGATACCGATAACCGGTGTTGCCGGCGACCAGCACGCCGCACTGTTCGGTCAATGCTGCTTCAATACCGGTGACGCTAAAACCACCTATGGAACAGGCGCGTTTCTCCTGATGAACACGGGCAGCGTCGCGTGCCGTTCGACGAAAGGGCTCGTGACGACGCTTTCATGGAAGCTTAAAAATGAAGTAACATACGCGCTTGAAGGAAGTGTGTTCGTCGCCGGTGCGTTGATCTCATGGCTGCGTGACGAAATGGGCTTTATCACATCAAGCGAGGAAAGTGAACGCCTTGCGTCGTCAGTACCCGACAACGGCGGCGTATACATTGTACCGGCGTTCGTAGGACTCGGCGCGCCGTATTGGGATTCATACGCGCGCGGAACCATAGTCGGTCTGACACGCGGAACAACAAAAGCCCACATAATGCGCGCTGCTCTTGAAGCGATTGCGTTCGAGGTCAACGACGTGATATCTCTGATGCAGTTGGAATCAAATCTGAGAATATCGGAAATGAAGGCGGACGGCGGCGCTTCGGCAAACAGACTTCTCATGCAGCTTCAGGCAAATATAAGCAGGATAAAAATAAAACAGCCGCCGACGACCGAAACAACGGCGCTCGGCGCAGCTATGCTTGCCGGGCTCGGCGCAGGAATTTACCGCGACACAGGCAGTCTCGAACGGGAATGGCAGCTCAAGTGTTCATTTTCTCCAATTACTCAGGAAAACGAGCGTCAAAAAATGCTCAAGAACTGGCAGCGCGCCGTAGAGCGCTCGAAAGCATGGGCGCAGGAGGACGATAATGAGTAAAGGTTTAAAAACCGCCGCGATAATTGTCCTGTGTGTTTTAGGTTGCTGTATTGTTGCGGCGACCGCCTACAGCGCCGTTCCGCACAAAAGCATCGATGCCAAGGCGGTGACAGCCGTGACTGTTTGGTACGGCGAAGACGAGTACACGCTGTCGTCTGATGAGGCAAACGCGATCATAAGCCTTTTCAACACGGCACAAGCGTGGTCCAAGACGTACGATTTGTCTGAGTCGGACAGCGGTGTGATCATAAACATTGAAGGAAAAAGCCCAGTATACATTGATTTGACCGAGACGAAGGGTGAGCTGTTTGTCTATCGCACCGTGTTATTCAAAGCGACCCAGTATACGCTCGAAAGCAACGGGCTTTATGAAAAACTCACTACCATCATAAAGGAAAAGGCAGGCGTCGACAACCTGTCCGAGGAAAGCGATCTTGAATAAGCGTTACAGATTTACCGCATTGTTGCTATTGTTCGCGCTGTTGGCGTCGCTGCTGGCTTCATGCGATGACAGCAAAACGCCAAGTACACCCGAAAGCACGGTATCTGAAGTTTCAGCCGAAGAAAGTCTCAATGGCGAAATACAGTATAAAACAGCAGTAAGCCTTGGAAAAACATATACAAAAGCTTCAGAAGCAGGCGATTCATATCCGGACACCTACGGTACAGAGCTGACAGACGGCGTTAAAAGTGAAAGTGACAACTACACCGACGAGCGGTTTTCGGGTTATACCGACAGAGCGCTGAGCGTGATAATCGATCTCGGCGAAGACGGCGCTCGCATATATGCTTTTGAAGCCGGCTATCTTTCGGTCAGCGTAGCCGGGATCTACGCACCGGCCACCGTCACAATACATATTTCCGACGATTTGGAAAGCTGGAAGCGTCTCGGCATGTGTGTGAAGCCTGCATATGTTGAAGGTACAGTACAGCGTGCCGAGCTCGTTCTGAGCGAAACGGAAAACGCACGGTATGTCAGGTTTTCCTTCGTCGGCTCTTCTTCCTGGATGTTTCTTGACGAGCTTACTGTCTACGCCGACACAGAAGGCGGCGGCAACCGCTCGCAGGCTGACGTTTTAGACGCATACGAATCCGATTCCGCCACGGACGGTGAGCTGTCCGCCGCCATTGGTTCGGTAACTACCCAAAAGCCCGATACCTCTCTGACAAAAACCCTCATTTCTCAGGGCGCCTCCTACACTCTTTCGCGCCCGTCTTCAACAAAGCAGTATACAGACAGCGGCTCGATGCTCACTGACGGTACACCTACGAACAATTATTATGAAAGCGGTGCATGGGTCGGATTTTCCGGATCGGACGCGCTCGATATAACAGTAGACCTCGGCTGCGTTACAGACGATATATGCGGCATATCGCTGTGGGCGTACAGCCGCCCGGCAACAGGGATAACGCTTCCCGTTTATGTCGATATGCTTGTGTCAGATGACGGTGAAAAATTCGTACGCGTTTCCCGCGCGTACACAAGCGCCGACAGCTCTGTTACGAATTTTGCTTATACTTTCGCGCCCGAAACCTGCATAAGCGCACGGTTTGTCCGCTTCTCCATACCCGAAGGCGAAAAAACGTGGATGCTCTTTGAAGAAGCGGCAGTATACGCCATGCGCGAAGAAGTGCAGGAAGAGCTTATGTACCCGGCGCTTTCAATAGAAAAAGTTTCTTCTGAAACGCACTCGCCCGAAAGCAGTGATATAGAAGTTAACCTCATAAAAGGTCTCAAGCAGCAGATACTCGACGGCGCGGGGCTGCTCAAGTCCGATGCCGCGTCGTATTGTACACCCGCAAGCTCGTTGATACTCACCGATGGGATACGCTCGACGGATACTGCCGCCTTCAACGGCAAATGGTTCAAAACCTGGTCGGGTATAAGCCGTGATATATTCTACGACCTGGGTTATCATATGACAGTCACCGGATTTGCGACCGATTTTCTCCAGCTCAAGTCGTGGGGGATCGCGCTCCCTTCGACTTTTACACTGTATCTTTCCGATGACGGTGTAAAATGGTATCCCGTTTCCGTCCAGTATCTCACTGATTTCGACGACGATGCCGGAATATACAAGATCAACGTCCGGCTCGCCGTTCCGACCGTTGCACGCTACGCGCGGTTTTCCTTCCCCGTTGCAGCACACACGTATCTCGACGAACTTGAGCTGTTCGGCACGACGGAGATCAAGCGCGGCGTAGTAAGACTCAGCGGACTCGGTATCACGCCGGAAACTCTAACGATAAAAAGCGATACAGTCGGCTCATATTCCGAGCTTTCCGACGACATTCTCGACGGAGTAAAGGATATAATGCTCGCTTATCACAATTCCTCGGTCGTGCTTGATAAGAATTTCTTTCTTGCATACGCAGCGTACCTCAACGCGTCAATGACGATCACCGACACAATGTTTGACGGATTTCTGTTTCTCCCCAACACCGGCGAGCTTCCGTCCGGCGGAAGACCATACGGTGATTCGGTCAAGAGTGACTGGGATTATATCTACAACGACCTGTTCACGGAGAATAAAAACCTCGACGCACTCAACGAAGCGGCAGGCGAGATAGCGGATGCCCTTGGACTGAAGGATTTCAAGATAAAAGTTTTTTTGACAATCATGTACCCGTCAAAGGCAATTACGAATTTCGGTGATGTTGACGGCGACGGCGTTACGGAAGACCTTTCCGATGACGACGATATGATGAAGGTCATAAAATGGTATGTCAAGCTTTGCACCGGACGCTTCGAGATGGAATCATACGACAATCTTGAGCTGTGTGGCTGGTATTGGTTCGACGAAGCAGTCGACGTTTCCGAGGGCGACATACAGCGCGCCGCGCTCGTGAGCAAATATCTCGAAGACAAATGCGACAGCCAGCTTTTCTGGATACCGTATTTCCAGGCTGAAGGCTATTCGTCATGGGCACAGTGCGGCTTCAGCGCAGCTTATATGCAGCCGAATTACGCGTTCGACCTTGACGTGCCGCTTTCCCGTATCGAAAACGCCGTAAAAAGCATCAAACGCTACAACATGCGCATCGAAATGGAATTTGACCCGCAGGGTCTGAGCAATGAACTGTATTATGAAAAATATATGGACTACCTCGGAAAAGGCGTGGAATACGGCTATATGACGCAAACAGGTCATGCGTATTATCAGGGCATCACCGGGCTGTACAGCGCCTGCCGCAGCTCTGACAAGCGTATAAGACTGCTTTACGACTATACATATCAGTTCATCAAGGGCACACTCAAAATAATGCCCGATACACCTGAAAATGTTTCCGTTTCAACAAGCAAGAATTCGCTTGTCGCCGGATCTCTCGGCGAAAGCAACTCAATACGCAAATATTCAGTATATACATCGCCCTCGCACGGTACCGTCACCGTGGATGAAAACGGCGCCTTCACCTATTTTCCGAATAAGGGCTTTACCGGAACGGATACCTTCACCTTCACCTTCAGCGAGCAGCTCGGCGACTCAGCCCCTGCTTCAGTGACCGTGACTGTCAGATAAACATAAAAAATAACAGCTGTGAAAGGAAGACTAATAATGAAAAGAAGCGATAAATACAAGCTCATCCGATACGCCGTTATATGCCTGCTTTGTGTCGGTTATCTTATCTGTTGCTATTACGGCTTCTATCTTGAGAACCGAGTTACGGACAGCGCAAACGGCGTGCCTGCAATCCTCGTATTTCTGCCGTCGTGCGTAATGCTCGCGAACCTCGCATTTTACGCTTTTACGAAAAAATCCGATGCAAAAAAAGCAGTGCTTGCCTGCGTTGCAGCGAGCGCCGTGCTGCTGCTCGCCGGCGACGCCATCGCCGTACTGCGTTTTTCCACGCCGCTCGGAACCTTCAGGCTGCTTGAAATGGCGGTATTCGCGATATTCACCATCAACAGCGCCATCGTCCAGACGCTTGGGCTGAGATACCTTAACAACCAAGAGGCTTTTTCAAATAGCAGCACGCCAAAAGCAGACAGCTGATCTTTTGCAACAGTGTTTTCAAAAAAAGCTTGAAAAGTTCCGCAAAATTTATATCTTTTTGATATGGACAAACGGTACTTGATGTGTTATGATGGATTGCGGTTGTGTTGCGGCGTGTTGCTGCATCACAACCGCAATTTGTTTCATATAATGATAAAAAACGCATCCGGAAAAAAGAATCAAGTCCAACCGTATTATTGTCCGGACGCGTAAAGGTTGGCAGGAGACATTATGGACAATTATTCACTATTGCTCGGGCTTGTGATAGTAGCGTCGCTCGCCGCGCTGTCATACGCCGCCTTCAGCTTCTATGCCGTCAAGAAGATGAAGGAAGGCACAGAGAGAATGCAGGAGATCGCGGCAGCGATCAGACTTGGCGCAAACACTTTCCTGATGTACGAATACCGTATCATCATCATCGTGGTCGCCTGCGTTGCACTTGTGCTCGGAGTACTCATTTCATGGCAGTCGGCATGCGCCTTCGTCATAGGTGCGCTCATGAGCGCGCTCGCCGGTCTTGTCGGTATGAAGGTCGCAACGTATGCGAACGTGCGCGTTTCGAACCGCGCAAGAGAAACGAAGCATCTCGGTGAAACGCTCAAGGTCGCTTTCAGAGGCGGCAGCGTCATGGGACTTTGCGTCGGCGGCTTCGCTCTGCTCGGCGTGTTCGCGATATATCTTATATTCGGTGTCGGGCTCGGTCAGATCAACGATGTCGTAAATAAAGTCGAAACGGTCAACTGGCTCGGGCTCAACGCTCCGTTTTCGATGACGCTTTCCGGATACGCGCTCGGCTGCTCCATCATAGCGATGTTCAACCGTGTCGGCGGCGGTATATACACCAAAGCCGCGGATATGGGCGCCGATCTTGTCGGAAAAACGGAAGCGCACATTCCGGAGGACGACCCCCGCAACCCTGCCACGATAGCTGATAACGTCGGTGACAACGTCGGTGACGTAGCCGGACTCGGCTCCGACCTGCTCGAAAGCTATATCGGCGCGATACTCTCCGCCGCTATCCTCGCCACCGAGCTTTTCCGCGATGTCCACACCGTTATTTCCGGTACACTTCTCAAAACCATGATATTCTATCCCATCGCGTTTGCCGCCTGCGGACTGCTCGCGTGTGTGATAGGCATAATGTCGCTTCTTGTAAAGAAAAAGATTTCCGAAAACCCCCACAAAGAGCTCAACATGGCAACGTGGGTCTCAGCAGGCATCACGACGCTGCTCGGCGGCGGTCTGACGTATCTTCTTTTTTCCGAGGAAACCGCTGAATCGCTCAAGAGTGCAGGCTTTGTGATAGGCGCGTTCTCACCGTGGCTGTGTGCTGTCATCGGTATAGCCGCCGGTATAATCATCGGTCTTATAGCCGAATACTATACAAGCTACGATTACAAGCCCACCCGTAAGATCTCACACTCGTCCGTTGAAGGCAGTGCCCTTACGATAACTCAGGGGCTGTCGCTCGGTATGCGCTCGTGCATGGCACCGGTGTGTATACTGGCTCTCGCGATATTCTCGTCCTTCGCGGTCGCCGGAATGTACGGCGTAGGCGTGGCGGCGATAGGAATGCTTTCATTCGTCGCGGCGACCGTCTCAGTCGACACCTACGGCCCGATCTCCGACAACGCGGGCGGCATCGCCGAGATGTCCCAGCTTGATGAAGGCGTCAGAAAGATCACCGACAAGCTCGACTCTGTCGGCAACACCACCGCCGCCATCGGCAAGGGCTTTGCTATAGGCTCAGCCGCCTTGGCAACGCTGTCGATGATGACATCATATCTGTATTCGTTCACACCCGCCGAAGAGGAAATACTCCTCAACCTTATCGACGTAAAGACGCTCGCCGGCGCGCTCGTAGGCGCCGCTCTGCCGTATCTGTTCTCCGGTATGCTCATCGAAGCCGTCGCAAAAGCGGCGCGCAAGATGGTCGAAGAGGTCAGAAGACAGTTCCGCGAGATAAAGGGACTTCTCACCGGAGAAACACCTCCCGATTACAAGACCTGCATCGCAATCTCATCTCAGGGCGCGATCAAGGAAATGCGCGTTCCGGCTGTCATGGCGATACTCTTCCCCGTCATCTGCGGCTTCCTGTTCGGCGCTGAGTTCGTCGCCGGAATACTCATCGGCGCTACAATAAGCGCGATAATGCTCGCGATATTCACCGGCAACGCCGGCGGCGCGTGGGACAACGCAAAGAAATATATCGAAACCGGCGCACTACCCGGTCACGGCAAGGGCTCAAGCGCTCACGATGCCGCGATCGTCGGCGACACGGTAGGCGATCCGCTCAAGGATACTGTCGGCCCGTCGCTCGATATACTCATCAAGATCATGTCCGTCGTCTCGCTCCTCGCCGTCACCGTGTTCGGAAAGTACAATCTGCTTTCGTGGATCACAAGCCTTATCGGCTGAGAACATTAACAGCATATAAAATTAAGATGGCAGAAGCGAAAACACTTCTGCCATTTTTGTGTTTATTGCTCTTTTGCGTCGTCTATGAGCGTTTTTTGCGTATATATTATCACTGCCGCCGACAGTATAAACATCAGTAAATCCGATACCGGCATGGAACAGAGCACGCCGTCAAGCGTCGATACCATGGCGTATTTCGGGCTGCCGTCCGAACGATTATCGGGTTGAGCGCCTGCCCGAACATATACAACGGGAAATTACCTCTTGTTTCTTTATTATGCAGACAAAAAAAGAACGCAGGTCCGAAACTCGGACTTACGCTCAATCGCTGCTTCGCGAAACGTATTTAAACAGCTTTTTTTGAAAAAAGCAACGGTTTTCAACGAAATTTTATATGGTCTATTTGACGTTTTTATGAAAGAAAAAACACCGTTTCAATGTGATAAAATCACGGAAATATAAAATAAATGAAGTATACTATAGCTATAAAACAGGAGGTAATATATCAATGGAACAAAGATTTTTTATATGTAAGCACTGTGGGAATATCATTGCGTTTGTCAAAAGCTCCGGCGTGCCGGTCGTATGCTGCGGCGAGAAGATGCAGGAGCTGATTGCCGGCTCTGTCGACGCATCGCTCGAAAAGCACGTTCCCGTATACAGGGTCGAAGGCGGCAAGGTTTTAGTGACTGTCGGCTCGGTCGCTCATCCGATGGCTCCGGAGCATTATATCGAATGGGTCTCGCTCCAGACGAAATTCGGCAACCAGCGCAAAGCGCTCAAGCCCGGTGACAAACCTGAGGTGTGTTTCTCGGTCTGCGAGGACGACGAAGTGGAAGCAGTATATGCATACTGCAATCTCCACGGGCTCTGGAAAGCGTAAAGCCAATTTTCGCAAAACCGTTTCGGCATTTTCGCAAACTTCTCACAATCTTTCGTTTACATATCATCGTCGCTTAACAAAAGCATGGTATCATCTTAAACGTAGAGCAAGAGAGAGCAATACGAACGTTTTTCATTTACCGGAGTAAATCCGGAAACATTCTCCTTTCACAAAAAACGCAAAGAATCCGCCTCACGGACAGGGCGGATTCTTTGTTTTTTCTTGATGCGTGCTCAAAATTATGTTATACTGTAATCAGAAAACGACCTTGAAGGGAGACCGCCAATGAAAAGAATAAAACGCACCGCGGTACTGCTGCTTGTTTTTTCATTTATTATCATGTCCGCCCTCTCCGGCAAAGCCTCGGAAGGCGTGAATGCAAGCGTATCGGAAGGCGATGTGCTGTCGGGAACGCAAAACATCTGTTATTACTCCTCTGCGTCACCCTCTATAGCTCTTGATGGCGCTCTCCTTGATTGTGAGGATGCGAACAGCTTCATATTCACACTAAAAGCACAGGGTGTGGATTATACAAACGGTTCTTTCTATGCAGGCTCATCCTGCATCGGTACACTTGCCGATATCTCAAACGGCTATACAGTGCCGCCGCTTACGGAGTCTGAAACGCTGACTGTACGCTTCATTCCGTCTGTCGGAGCACAGCTTCTTTCCGTCGGCTCCCAGATCTACGGTGAATACAACATCGACGACATAACACTCAGCTCGTTTTCACTCGCGCTACCGTCCGGTGTATCGATAAAGCCGTCATCCGTATCGGCGTACTACCCCGTGGTCGGAAGCGCTGAAACAACAACAAAAACACTAAACGTCGACAGCATAGCCATCGGCGACGGCTGGGACAGCGCTACTGGGCTCGGCGGAAGCACGCCCAATACCGCCATAGCCTGCGATTTTATCTTTGATATACCGCAAAGCGAGGGCAGCCGCATATGTGCGCGCATAGACACAACGCAATATGCTGACGGCGCGCATATCCTCACGTTTTCCGACAGCGACACTACAAGCGAAACGAGCGTAATATTCGACAACACCGCTCCGGTTATCGATTGCCCGTTGCCGTTCAATTCGGTCATCGACGGTGAAAGCGCACTCGAATACAGCGCGAGCGACGAATACGGGAAAATCACCCTGACCGCAAAGATCGGTACGGAAAAATACATCAAGGGCAGAGCAGTTAAGCTCTTCTGCACAGGCAGCGGCGCTCAGACTCTTGTGATTACCGCCAAGGATCAAGCCGGGAACGTCTCGGTGTTCTCAACGCAGTTTTATCTTTCCGTTGCTTCCGGCATTGATATTGTTCATGGGACAGTGACGCCGACGGATGAAGCATACGCCGTCAACGAGCTGCAAGCGGAAGTCTCCGGGCAAAACGGTACGTCTTATTCCTTTACCGTGAGCGTTCCCGACAGTGCAAAACGGATCTTCGTCCGTTATAAAGCGAGCGTAACGACGGGCGAACGCACACTTGTGAGCATATACAATACACTTTCCGGCGAATACGAGGACGTTGCGCTCGTCTGTTCGGGTGAAGAGACCGTCATAGACTGCGCCCTTGAAAACCGCGCTGCCGACGAAAAAGTGCTTTTCAAGGCAGAGCCTTACGTCTGCATGGGCGAAAGCGATACGCTCGTCTGGATTACAGACACGCAGTACTATACGAGATACGACGACCTGCTTGACGAATACCTCAGCATGTCCGCTTATGCCGCTTCACTTTACATGGACAAAAAGGCCTCGTACCTGATCCACAGCGGCGACATTGCGGATGACTATTCTCCGCTCTCCGAAGCATACCGCCAGCTCGAAAACGCGCTGATCGCGCACGAGCCGTTCACCGCTCTCGGTATGCCGTTCGGTATCGTCGCAGGAAACCACGACGTCGGTCAGGCAGTCGCGAATTTCTCACCGTTCTGCAAATATTTCGGCGCATCGGATTTTGACGGTACGTCGTATTACGGCGCATCGCTTGACGACAACGTATGCCATTACGATCTCGTTTCGCTCGGCTTGTATGACTTTCTGTTCCTGTATATCGGATATTACGTTGAAGCTGATCCTGTCGTAGTCACATGGACAAACGCAGTCCTTGCGAATTATCCCGACAGAAACGCCGTGATCGTCACGCACTCATATCTTGACAGTGACGGTGATTGGCTCATCAACAGCGAAAATACAACGGATTATACACATTCGCGTGCAGAAAAAATATGGGAAGACATCGTTGTCCCGAACGAAAACGTCGTCGCCGTCTTCTGCGGCCACGTCCACGGCGCGGCGAGAAATCTTCGAAGCGTCGGAGATACGGGCAGACAGGTGTGGGAAATACTATCCGATTATCAGTTTGCCGATACACAGGCACCGACATATATTGTAAACTCCATGCCCTGCGACGGCGAAGGCTATCTCAGGCTCGTGAGCTTCGCGGACGGCAAAATGACGCAGACGACATATTCACCGTTCCTTGACGATTATAATTACTTTTCCGATGACTCCGATTCGTTCACCGTCGATATAACGCTTTCGCAGGTTCGCTTCGGTATGACGGTCGACCGCTTTGAAGCCTATGTGCCGACGCAGGCGCTTACTTCCGGTCAGGCTTACTCCGGTTCTGCCGTCGTGCTCAGCGGCGATTATACGCTGTCTGAGGAGTCGCAGGCGGAGGACGAAGGCAGAGCATCAAATATGATATGGATCGCCGCAGCAATCATTGCCGCTGCCGCAGCGATCGCATCGGTATTCTACACGAACCGGAAGCATCATAAAGAAATGCTTCACTGATCGGCGCGTACTATAACGGTATTCTGATAATAATGATAAAGTATGTCCTCATATCTGCTGCCGTCCTTCGCCATAAGACACGCCCCGTATTGACTCATTCCGAGTCCGTGGCCTATCCCCTGAGACGTTATTTCTACACCGGCTTCCGAAACTGTTATATCAAAATGCGTTGACGCAAGGCCGAGCAGCCGCATCAGCCGCGTACCGGAAAATGCGATCCCCTCGATCAGTACCGTTTCGCACCGTCCGCTTTCATTCGTTACGCTTCGTATGCTCCAGCTCCGGCTGTCCGCTTCATTAGTTTCAAGCCCGGTAAGACGGCAGAATTCCTTTGCGGTGAACAAATAGTCGTGCGTGAACACCGAAAGGTCGCTTTCGTCAGGTGTTGTGACGGAAGACAGATATAAGATTGCTTCGCCGAGTACGGCGTTGCTGTTTTCGGTACGCCCGGAAGAGGAGGCGTGGAACAGCGCGTTAATCGGCTCTTCGCCGTAGGAAAGATACAGCCCCGCTGTCTCAGCCACTGCCGCCATTACCGCCTCATAGCTCGTGTCCGCCGCGTCCTGAGAAACATCGCCGAGCGAAGATTCGTACGTTTCGTAAGGCAGGCAGCAGCTTCCGTCAGTGCAAAGTACCGTACCGTGTTTATCGCAGCATATTTGATGTCTGCTCCTGTAATAAACAAGCGTGCGGATAACAATTGCCTGCGCCTTTAGCGCCTCTGTGCCAAACGACGCCGGCATAGATGCGTAGACAACTCCGGCAACATACTCCTCCACGCCTATGCGCACGAGCCTGTCCGCTAAACAATCATATATTTCGATGCTCTGAAAGAGATCATTACCGTCTGCTTTGTCGGAAATTTCACTTTTTGAATTATCGCTTGGCGTTTCCTTCATATTTTCACTTGTACCCTCGCCGGGAAAAATCGGTTTCCCACTGAGCGCGTAAGTTACCGCCATCGGCGCCGCGGTTGTGATCAACACGAAAATAAGCAGCATTTGCAGGTACTTTTTCATTTTTTGTGTGCTCCGTTCTTTTTAGATCATTTACAGTCTATTCAACGAAGTCTGTATTTATGAAAAATAAAAAATAAATATTTTATATTTTCTCTTGCATTTTATGAACATATAATATATAATGGTGCATACATTTTATAAAAAGCATCTTCAACGGAAGGATTGCATCATGAACATCAAAGACAAACAAATTCCGAATATACATCATCTGAGTATACATACGCTGCTTGACGGCGCAAAAGAGACATATATGCTTGATCCGGAAGCGTTCAAGGGCGAGCGCATAAAGAAGGGACTCAGGAATTCGGACGGAACCGGTGTCGTCGCCGGAGTCACCGGGATCGGTCTCGTCCATGGCTATGTTGTAGACGAGGGAGAAAAATGTCCCGTTGACGGCAAGCTTTACTACCGCGGCTACGACGTTGAGGATATAGTCAATTACTATTCGTCGCATGATAAATTCGGATACGAGGAATGCTCATATCTACTTCTTATGGGAGAGCTTCCTACATCGGCGGAGCTTGAACACTATGACGAGGTTCTCAATTACTACCGTCAGCTTCCGCAGGGCTTCGTCGAGGATGTCGTAATGCGCGCGCCCAACGAAAGCATCATGAGCAAGATCGCACAGAGCGTTCTCGCGCTCTCGGCGTACGATCCGTCGCCGGACGATATTTCGTTCGAGAACGTGCTTGTCCAGTCGGCGCAGCTCGTAGCAAGGCTTCCGATTATTGCCGCGTCAGCCTACGCTGTCAAGAGACACGTTTTTCAGAACAAATCCCTCACGCTTCATAATCCCAAGCAGGGTCTTTCAACGAGCGAAAATTTTCTGCGTGTGGTGCGCAGTGATAAATCGTTCACGCGCGATGAGGCGAAGCTGCTCGATTTGTGCCTGATACTTCACGCCGAGCACGGCGGCGGCAACAACTCAACCTTCACCTGCCGTTCTCTCACTTCCACCGGCACCGACACATATTCCGCAATAGCCGGCGCACTCGGTGCGCTCAAGGGTCCGCGTCACGGCGGCGCGAACATCAAGGTCGTGGAGATGCTCGACGATATAAAGGCAAATGTCCGCGATACGCACGACGAGGACGAGCTGCGTGATTATCTGTTAAAAATACTCGATAAGAAAGCAAACGACAACAGCGGTCTGATATACGGAATGGGACACGCCGTCTACACTAAGAGCGATCCGCGTTCCGTGATACTCAAGCGTTTCGCTTCCGAAATGGTCACGAACAGTGAGTTTGCTGAGGATTTTAAACTGCTTAACACGATAGAACGAATCTCCCCTGCGCTTCTCGTGCAAAAAACATCTATACCCCGCGAGGATTTCGTCTCGTCGAGCATAGATATGTATTCCGGAATAATTTTCCGTATGCTGCGTATCCCGGAGGATATGTTCACGCCGCTGTTCGCAATCGCGCGCATATCCGGCTGGTGCGCACACAGGATGGAAGAGCTTATCACCTCTCACAAGATAATCAGACCCGCATATAAATATGCCGGAGATATACGCAACTACATATCTCCCGATGAAAGATTTAAATGTGAATAAACAGTAAATTATTCCCGAAAGCCCTTGCAAAAGGGCTTTCTGCGTTGTATAATAAACACTGCGCCGAGTGAAAAAACCGCATTGTCAGCA
>CAZFZL010000027.1:0-16960 GCA_964523005.1 uncultured Oscillospiraceae bacterium | reverse complement strand
CGTTGTTGAGCGTATGGGTAATGCTCATTCCGGGGAAGCGTTCGTCGACGAGTCTGATAGCGTCCTTGTAGTCCTTGATGTTTTTGCGTTCAGCCATAGCCCAGCGTATGTCATCTGCGAGTCTGCAATGCTCCGGTATCTCACACAGCGCAGCTTCGATCGCCTTGAACGGATCGCCGAGCGCGAACGACGCGCTTATGGCAGCGGCAAAGAACATCGAGCCGTAAATACCGTTGCGGCGATGAGTGAGATATGCGTCGGTATATGCGAGCTTTGCAGCCTTGCGCGGGTCTCCGGGAGCGGCATACGCATAACCATCACAGCGTATATCGGCGCCTATCCATTCCTGATAGCAGTTGCCTTTTTCGGCAGCCTTTTCAGGCGCGATGCCGTTTTTAAGGTTTTTGAGCGATATGTCCTCGGCAGTATACGCCATGGTGACGTACTCTTTCCATATTTCAGCCACATCATCAAGCGTGAAATCCTTGCCGCCGCGTTCAAGTATAAGCATTGACAGGATGACGAACGCGATATCGTCGTCGTTCGGGACAGAGTCCATGTTCTGACGCAGATAATCCTTGCATGTCGAATCGATATATCTCACCTGATCCGGGTACGGAGTGTCTGTCCAATAATCCTCGGGCGGATAGGCTGCGCCTATTTTAGCGGCGTAGTTTTCGATGTCTTCAGCTCTCCAGCCTTCGACGATCGCGCCGAGCACGCATCCGGCGAAGCGCGAAAGGATCGCCGCTTTGAGCTTTTCTCTGTATGCGGCGTCGACAGCCACACCGTAGTTTTTGCCGCCCCCGGCAGGACATTTTGCAATTATGGCATCGTAATCGTCCGGCTCCTGAGCCGCAAGCTCGGGGTCGGGCGTGAGAGCTGCCATCTCATCCCATCCTTTTTCGATGTATGCTTCTATCTTTTTGATTTCTTCGTCTATACCGGACGCTTTCTTTTCTTCGCTCTGTTTTACGAATTCCGCTAGCACGTTCAGCCTCCAATAAAGGCCACCGAGATCTCTGTATTTCATTGGCTTTCCTCTTTCGCTATTTTATTAATTGAAGTATATCATATTTTTATTAAATAGTAAACCCATATATTTAATTAGCAACCTAACAATATTACGTTTTTTCGTGGTTCAATGTTTGAATTTGAAGCATAAAGATTGACGCAGGAAAGAAAAACAGTTATACTGAAAAAAACAACGGTAGAAACGGAGGATCATGCAAATGGCAACAAGAACAATGATCGCGATAAGAATAACGGCTCTGTTGCTGTGCTTACTCACCGTGGTCACTATGTTCAACGCCTGTGAGCGCGGCACTGTATCGCAGGATTCATCAACGACTGATAACAGTAAGGAGAACGAAACGATGGATTTGTCTGAAAATACACTGTACTTTTTCAGCTATTCGGAATCCCTCGTCATAAAAGATGACGACGGCAAACAGTTGACGACCAAGGACAACACGGAGCCGGTCGTATGCACAGTAACGGATATACCTCTTACATACGGCGACTGGTACGGCGATAAGCACACGACCTCGCTGTTCGCGGAAAAGGAGGGCTGCTGGTATCTGAAGAACGATTTCGGCTTCCCTGCGCTTCTTGAAAGCGCATCGATAACCTTTGCGTCATCCGGCACGATACCGGAACGCGTGGAAGTGTATCTGTCCGACGACGGATATAACTTCAACGACTACGCCGGCGATGCCGAAGGAGGCGAAAGCGACGACTGCACCGTATTCACGCTTGAGCTTGATGAAGAAAAAACGGTCAAGGCAGTAAAATTCTACGTTTATTCAGCGGTGGGAACGGAAAACGCTGTTCTGTCCGTCAACTGTATCGGAAAACGCGTCACGGAGAAAAGGCTGCTTTCCTCCGGCGCGAAGTACACGATCGACGGTGTATCCGACGCAAGATACACAAAATACGCTGACGACGGTATGAGGCTGACAGACGGCGCGTCGGAAAACATGATATTCAATTCGGGAGAAGCTTCCGTCGTTCGTTGTGCGGTGACTGATGAGCTTACGGGACGCAGTGTTATCAACGTCGTTATAGACCTTGAAAAGCAGTGCAACGTGTCCGAAGTGATAATGACCACCTGCAAAAACACCGTGGCGGAGCTTGGAATAAAGCGTCCGGAATTCGCCTCGGTCAAGTATTCGTCCGACGGCGAAAGCTGGGAAGACTTCTGTATGAGCTTTGCCGAAGGAAGCGCCGTTGACGCAACGCAGCGCGTCAAGCGCGAACGCACGACGTATTCGATGATGCGCAATCACACGGTAAGCGCACGCTACATAAAAGTACAGATATTTACGTCTGATACCGTGGCGATAAACGAAATTTCCGTCTACGGGAGCGATGAAGCTGTCGCAGAGCCGGAATACGTCTTTGCTTCACGTTCCGACGCCGCTATCGTGACGGACGGGCTTGAATATACGCTCAACGGCGTTTCGCTCGGCGCTGATGCGGTATGCAAAGCCGCTCCGGACGCAGACGGAAACATAACGCTTGCCGTCACGTCGCAGAACGCTTCGATAACGGCAGCCGCAGTGTGCATCGACGGCGATGTGGATTCACTTACGTTCGCCAGAACAGAGCCGGTGAGCTCGCGCAATGTCGCCGGAACTGATTACTACTACTTCTTCTTTGAGGAGAACGAGCAGCCTGAGCTTGTGATAAAGAGCAGCGCTGCCGTGGACATCACGCTCGTCGCGCTCTACGAAGGCGGCGAATGCCTGCCGCTCATACGCGGAGGCTTCTATTCGTTCTTCATAAACGGTATTGAGGGCTACAACGCTCACCATTATTTTGACACATACAGAACGTACATACAGCTCAAGGGCTTTCGGGAGCTTGGGATGGACACGGTCATACTCAGCGGTCAAAACCTCATGTATGACGACAAAATAACGCTCATCGATCCGCCCGCGGAGCTTGCTGCAAAGGGCTATACGAAGGGCGTCGGACACGGCGTGTACGATCTGAACGAGGCGCTGCTTTCGGCGTGTGACAAGCTCGGTATCAACGTATACCTTTCCACGGTGCTTTCGCTCGCATATTCACAGCTGCCTGCATCCTACACAAAGCGCGATGCATATCTTGCAGACGTGCTTTCGGACGCTGAGATCATAATCAAATATGTCTATGACAAATACAAGGATCACAAATCGTTCTATGGCTTCTACTTCGTTGACGAGACGTGCGACGCATGGCTCGGTCAGGAAAAGCTTTCAAACACCGACTACACGAGAAGGCTGTACGCAGGCCAGTCAAAGGTGGTCCGTGAGCTTGACGAATCGCTCATGATCGCCATTGCTCCCGCCGCGTGGCGCTGTGATACGCCTAAGGCCTTCGGAGACAACCTCCGCGACCTCATCAAGAACGAAACCGAAGGCGGCAGACCTATAATCGATGTCGTGATGGTGCAGGACTGCCTTGGCAGAGAGCAGAGCATCGAAGTCACCGACAGCGTATACGAGAAGTACACCGAATACCTCAAAGAGTGCGCACGCAAAGTACGCGAGGCCGGAGCGGAATTCATGAACGATACCGAGATATTCGACATCGGATACCGCATCAAGCGCGGCGACGAGATAATAAGCTCGGTCAATCTCGAAAGTACGCTCACCACGTCGACGCATGTGTTCGACCTGACGCATTATTTTTCCTCGCAGGGTCGCGGCAGTTACGACGGTTATTCGTATTTTGACAACGACTGCATAACGACGCGGTACGCAAAATATTTCGCGTCTATGCGTGGCCTTCTATACGGCTCAGAGGATTGACACAAAAAGAAAACAGTGATAAAATAACGGTACGGATATTATTTTCCGTACCGTTATTATTTTTTACAGGAGAGACAGCCATGACAAACGATGCTTTGAAAAACCTTGAGGCAAGGCGTAGCGTCCGCGCTTTTAAGGACGGGATGATAAGTGACGACGAGCTTAAAGCCGTGCTTGAAGCCGGTACTTTCGCGCCGACAGGCATGAACCGTCAGTCTCCGCTGATCGTCGCGCTGCGCGATGCAAAGACGATAAAAAAGCTATCGGAGCTGAACCGTTCGTTTATGCCCGGCGCTTCCGGCGATCCGTTTTACGGCGCGCCGGTGGTTATCGCAGTATTCGCAGACAGGAACGTGCGCACTTACGTTGAGGACGGAAGCCTCGTGATCGGAAATATGCTCAACGCAGCTGCATCGCTCGAACTCGGCGGCTGCTGGATACATCGCGCGAAAGAGGAATTCGAAACGCCGGAGGGCAGAGCGATGTGCAGAGAATGGGGCGTAGGCGACGAATACGAGGGTATAGGTCATTGTATTCTCGGCTATCCGGCACCTGGAGCGATACGCCCGGCGAAGCCGAGAAAAGATGGCTATTACAGGATAATAGGTTGATGGAAGATAACGCTCTTATACAGCCGATAGCCCATATCAGGAGCGACTTCGGCGGCAAGTTCGGTATCCCGCGCCAAAGCGGAACGGTCATGGAGCTGTCGGCGAAGATCGTATTTGAAAAAAAATACCGAAACGCCGACGCGCTTCGCGGGCTTGACGGCTTCTCACACATATGGCTCATATGGCACTTCTCGCAGGCGCCGTACGAATCGTTCACGCCGACGGTGCGCCCGCCGCGGCTCGGCGGAAACAAGCGCGTGGGAGTTTTCGCCACACGCTCGCCGTTCAGACCGAACAGTCTCGGTCTGTCATGCGTGAAAATAGACCGCATCGAGCAAAAGACACCGGAAGGGCCGGTAATATACGTACTCGGCGCCGACTTGCTCGACGGCACACCGATATACGATATAAAGCCCTATCTGCCGTACACCGACAGCATACCCGACGCGCAAAGAGGCTTTTCTCCGGAGGACAAGGCGCTTGAGATAGTGTTTCCGGTATCGCTCGAAGAGCTTATTTCTGCCGGAAAACGCGAAGCACTCAGACACGTTCTTTCGCTCGACGCGCGAGTACAGTATCAGGACGATCCCGAAAGAATATACAAAATGACGTTCGCCGGTGTGAACATCGGGTTCACTGTAAAAAACGGCGTTCTTGAAGTCGTGAGTACGGAAAGGATATGCGAAGAGTGAAGCTGTTTATGAACAAGGCTCAAAGAGAGCTTGAGGCGATCGTGGGCGAGATAGACGCGAACCTTTCAAACAACTACAAAAGCACCGCTCACGCGGCGCGTGAAAAATTAGGAAAGCGCACCGAACAGCTGTACTGCTCCGGTGCGCTTGACGAAAAGAAATACAAAAAATACATGGGACTGTTTGAGCAGTACACCGTAATGATGAAGAATTATCACCACTGAACGGTGCCCCTGCCGCGCTCTTTTTCAGTTTCTCAGGCTGTGTATCGGCGCAGGGATCCTGCCGCCGCGTTCGATGAACTCGTCGCTGCCGAAGGCGCTCAGTTTCATCACGGGTGCTCTTCCGAGCAGTCCGCCGAACTCCACACTGTCGCCGGCTTCTTTTCCGTACGCCGGTATGATCCTGACCGCCGTAGTCTTTCCGTTTATAACGCCTATCGCCGCTTCGTCGGCGATTATTGCGCTTATGGTTTTAGCGCTCGTGCTGCCGGGGACTGCGATCATATCGAGTCCGACCGAGCATACCGATGTCATAGCTTCGAGTTTTTCTATCGTCAGTGCGCCCGTTTCAACCGCTTCGATCATGCCGCGGTCTTCCGACACGGGGATGAACGCGCCGGAAAGTCCGCCGACGTGCGATGAAGCCATTGAGCCGCCTTTTTTCACCGCGTCGTTGAGAAGCGCGAGAGCGGCGGTGGTTCCATGTGTGCCGCAGCGTTCAAGTCCCATCGCTTCGAGTATATCGGCAACAGAGTCGCCGACTGCCGGAGTGGGCGCGAGCGAGAGGTCGACGATACCGAAATCAACGCCGAGGCGTTGTGATGCTTCTGCTGCGACAAGCTGTCCCATACGGGTAATTTTGAAGGCTGTTTTTTTGATAGTCTCTGCAAGATAAGAGAAATCCCTGCCCTTGCAGCCCTTGACCGCCTGTGCGACGACACCGGGGCCGGAAACGCCGACGTTTATACAGCATTCAGCTTCACCGACGCCGTGGAAAGCGCCTGCCATGAAGGGGTTGTCTTCGGGAACATTCGCAAACACTACGAGCTTTGCACAGCCGATTGAGCTGTCGTCGCGTGTCAGGTACGCCGCCTGCTTTATTTTTTCGCCCATGATCATTACGGCATCCATGTTGATGCCGCTTTTTGTCGAGCCGACATTTACGCTTGAGCATACAAGCTGAGTTGATGCAAGCGCCTGCGGTATCGCATCGAGCATCACGCGCTCGGTGCGTGTCATGCCCTTTTGTACGAGCGCAGAGAAGCCGCCGATGAAGTTGATCCCGACACTGTGCGCGGCGCGGTCGAGTGTTTCGGCAAGACGGACATAGCCGTCGCAGTCAAGACAACCGCCGATAAGCGAGACAGGCGTGACGGATACGCGCTTATGGATTATCGGTATCCCGTATTCTTTTTCTATGGCGTTGACAGTCGGCACGAGCTCTTTTGCGCACGACGTGATCTTGTCGTAAACGCGTGTGTACAGCTTATCGGGGCTGTCCGAAGCACAGTCGAGCAGCGATATGCCCATCGTCACCGTGCGCACATCAAGGTGCTCGCGGTCGATCATATTGACCGTTTCAAGTATATCAGAAAAATTCAGCATAGTATTCCCTTTTCATATCCTGTGCATGGAGTTGAAAATATCTTCGTGCATGGTGTGTATTGTCAGGCCGTTATCCTCGCCGAGCTTTTTGAGCACGTCAACGAAATCGCCGAAGCCGATCGTGAGCGCATCAATCTCCACGAGCATCATCATCGCGAAATACTCGCGCATAACGCTTTGTGAAACGTCTACGATGTTCGCTCCGTATTCGAAGCACTTCGTGCTGACCTTGGCGATAATGCCCATGCTGTCTTTTCCGGTGACTGTTATTACAGCGTTCATTTATTAAGTTTCCTTCTTTAGTTTTTCTGATTTTAACATATCGGCGCCGTCAAGTCAAGAGGCATAACACATAATGCCTCGGCTCCTGTAAATACAAAAGAGCCGAACGATAACAATACCGTCATGTGCGCCTTACGATCATCGTCCGCGAAGCGTTGAGCACGGCGAGCAGCATTACTCCTACGTCACCGAACACGGCTATCCACATATTCGTAAGGCCAAGGGCCGTCAATATCAGTATCAACGCCTTCACGCCGAGCGAGAATGCGATATTCTGTCTGACTATACGCATTGTTTTTCTACATATCTCAAGTGCAAGCGGCAGCTTTGACGGCTTGTCGTCCATAAGCACAACGTCAGCCGATTCGATCGCCGCGTCGCTTCCCATCGCGCCCATAGCTATACCGACATTGGCACGCGCGAGCACCGGAGCGTCGTTTATTCCGTCGCCGGCAAAGGCGGTGACATATCCCTCTTCGATGAGCGCTTCGACGGCTTCAACCTTCTGAGCAGGCAGAAGCTGCGAGCGGTATTCGTCTACGCCTGCTTCCTTTGCGACCGCCGAGGCTGCTTTTTCCGCGTCACCTGTGAGCATGACTGTTTTTTTCACACCGAGATTTTTCAACGCCGAAACCGCCTGCGCCGAATCGGGCTTGATCTGATCGTTTATGACGATATGCCCCAGATACTCAGCGTCACGCGATATATGTATCACGGTGCCGGTAAGATGGCATGGATGCCACTGAGCGCCGGCAGAGTCCATAAGCACACCGTTTCCGACATAATAGGCTTTCCCGTCAATGACTGCTTTCACGCCCTCGCCGGACAGCTCCTGCGTCTGTGAAATGCGTGAGGTATCGATGTGACCGCCGTGAGCCGCGATGATCGAGAGCGCGACCGGGTGAGTAGAATAGCTTTCCGCGGCGGCGGCTATGTCGAGCAGCTCGGCTTCGGAGATGTCCTTCGGATGTATTGCATTGACACTGAACGTGCCCCGCGTAAGCGTTCCGGTCTTATCGAAGAGGAAGGCATCGGCTTTTGCGAGCGTCTCCATATGGTTTGCGCCTTTTATGAGTATTCCGCGGCGCGACGCGCCGCCTATCCCGCCGAAAAACGTGAGGGGGACTGATACGACGAGCGCACACGGACACGATACCATCAAAAATATCAGTGCACGGTTTATCCACACCTGCCACTCCTGCGCGAACACGAGCGGCGGTATGAGCGCGAGCAGCAGCGCGCCGGCGACAACACACGGCGTATACCATTTGGCGAAGCGCGTGATCAAGCTCTCTGCTCTTGCCTTTTTTGATGACGAGTTTTCGATCAGCTCAAGTATCTTCGCGACCGTGCTTTCGCTGTACAGGCTGGCCGTTCTTATGCGGATCACGGTGCTGAGGTTGATGGTTCCGCTCACGACGCTGTCTCCGACCGTTTTATCGACCGGCAGGCTTTCGCCTGTAAGTGCCGATGTATTGACCGATGTATTACCGTCAATTATTACGCCGTCAAGCGGTATCTTTTCGCCCGGTCTGACTGTCACTGTCTCACCGACAGCGACTTCCTCCGGCGATACCGTCAGCTCTTCTCCGTTTCGGATGACGACGGCGCTTTCGGGACGTATATCCATAAGCGACGCTATCGATTTACGACTTTTGCCGATGGCTAAGCTCTGGAGCAGCTCACCGAGCTGATAAAACAGCATAACACCTGCCGCTTCCGGGTATTCACCGACGGCGAACGCGCCTGCCGTTGCGGCAGTCATGAGAAATTCCTCATCGAAGACCTGGCCGTGAAAAATGTTTCTTACCGCACCCCACACAACATCATATCCGATGATAAGATACACCGTGCAAAACGAAACGAGCCTTACGACCCCCTCGGTGGGTAGAAAATATGCTGTCACTCCCAGCAGCAGCGCCGCCGTTATTCTTATCGCGGTGATTTTTTGTTTGTGTGTCATATGATCACTGTACGATAATACGGCAGCTGCGCTCTGCTTTCTTTGCTGCCTTTATCGCCCTTTTCAATACTTCTTCAAATCCTTCGTCGTCTGCTTCGAGTGTGAGGTGCTGCATTATGAAATTCACGCTGACATCCTTCACGCCGTCGATCTTTCTGATAGCATCCTCTATTTTCAACGCACAGTTAGCACAGTCGAGATCCTCGAGCTTATATGTTTTTTTCATTTTCTTCGTTTCTCTTCTCTATCAGATGCTCGAAGCCCTGACCAATTATTTTTTTGACATGCTCATCCGCAAGAAAATAATATATTGTCTTCCCTTCGCGCCTGTTTGCGACGAGATTTGCGTCCTTGAGCGTTTTAAGCTGATGTGAGATCGCCGGCTGTGTCATGCCGAGCAGCTCTGAGATCGCACATACGCACATCTCCGACTCGAACAGCGAAAACAGTATTTTTGCTCGTGTCGTATCGCCGAACAGCTTAAACAGATCAGCAAGATCGCACAGCAGCTCATCAGTCGGAAGTTCGTTTTTAACTTTTTTTAAGACATTTTCGTGATCGTGCATTTTTTCCTCCGGTTTACTTTAATATTCGTGTTTACTCATATTTACGTCTGCTCATATGATAGCACGTTCATATGTTGTTGTCAAGGGGGAAACAAAAAACCGTTCCGGTTTTTTTACCGGAACGGGCAGCGATCGTAAGTATGGTGTGTGAAAATCACTTTCCGCTCTGTACAAGGATATTGTGGAGTATCGTGGCAAACTCTTCCGGACTTTCGCGTCTTCCTTTTGTCAACCATACGCGCACGACCTGATATACGCCGCCGGTGAGAAAATTATAGGAATAGCAGTTGACGATCTCACTGTTGGTGTCATTCATATGGTTTTCGACCGATTCACGTAAATAAGGAAGCGCAAACAGTTTATCGGAAAACGATGGATCGATGTTGTTATTCATCAGCAATCGTGCAAAACGAATATTTTTTTCGAGATAACGGCACGCGTCCTCAATGATACGTTTATCTTTGGTTTCGTTTTTCATGATGGCTTTACCGATCTGTTCGATAACGTCGTTCTCCATGTCGGTAAGCAGCTCAAATTGGCTGCCGTAATAATTATAAAATGTGCTTCTGCTCACATCCGCAGCCTCGCACAGCTCGCGTACTGAAATACGGTGTATATCCTTTTCGCCAAGAAGATCAGTAAGCGCGTTTCTTAAGAGCTGTTTAGTCAGCTTTATTCGCCTGTTTTGTATATTTGTCATTTTCATTCACCTTTCTTGGAGATTTTTTTTGCTGATAAGTCGACAAATTCGGCATATGTGTCCAATGTTTGACCGATTTGCAGAATCAGTCTGTTGATATTTTCGGTGAAATTTTTTATAATTTATCTTGATTGGTTATATCTAAACGCTGTTTATCTAATTATACCTGAAAGGTGATCATTATTCAATGAAAAAAACAACATTTATAAAGAAAAACTACAAGCTTCATCAAGTGGAGCAATATAATAATCTGCGTGAGCTGGTGATACGTTCCGGGGAGAAATTTAAAGACAAGCCTGCGTTCTGTCAACAAGGCAATGACGGAAAGCTCCACAGAATTTCATTCAATGAATTTTCAAACGATTTTCAACGTCTCGGCAACGGTTTTATCAACATGGGCTTTGAGGGAAAAGCAATCGCAGTGATCGGAAAAAACAGCTATGACTGGGTATTGTGCTATTTAGCCGCCGCCACGGTCGGCACTGTAGTGCCGATAGATAAAGAGTTGTCCTCAGAGGATATGCACAGCTTCATTGAATCAGCGGGATGCTGTGCTGTTTTTGCGGATGATGATATCATAGCGCGCGTTGCACCCACCTGTAACCCCGGTGTATGTTTTTATACACTGGAAAATGCATTTGCTAAGCATGCTGCTTTGTCAAACAAAGACGACAAACGCATTATGGAGCTTTCCATACCTGACGATAAAACACAAATACTTATATTTACTTCAGGGACGACAGGTAATTCCAAGGGAGTTTGCCTGTCGCAGAAGAATCTCTGTACGAATATTTACTCGACGTGCCAAATGGTCAAAATAAGCGAGAGCGACCGGATTCTTTCAGTGCTGCCTTTGCATCACACATACGAATGCACGCTCGGCTGTCTTACCGTGCTTTCCTGTGGTGCATGTGTTTCGTTCAACGACAGCCTCAGGAGATTCCCGAAAAACATTATTATGTACAAGCCCACTGTTATCGTCGTTGTTCCGGCGATACTCCAGCTGCTCAACAGACGTATAAAGAAGTCGATTTGCGAGCAGCTTCCGGATAAATACAGGACCATTTTTGAAAATTCGGATATTGCCGGTGCTATGGAAAAAATGCCGTTGATAATACGCAGCATAATAAAGAACAAGGTCAGAAAGAATCTCGGCGGGAGCCTTCACACATTTATTGTTGGAGCCGCCGAAGTACCTGCGCCGCTGATTTATGATTTCGCCTGTGTCGGAATAAGAACGCTTCAGGGCTATGGTCTGACCGAATGCGCGCCGCTTCTTGCAGGCAACAGCGATTTCTTTTTCAACGCCGAATCCACCGGACGCGCTATTCCAGGCGTCGAGTTGCGAATAGAGGATCCGAACGAAGCCGGGATCGGAGAAATAACGGCAAGAGGCAAAAACATTATGCTCGGTTATTTCAACGATGAGGAATCAACACGTAAGGTGCTTCGCGGCGGATGGTTCCATACGGGAGATCTCGGACGCATAGACCGCGACGGCTTTCTATACATCACAGGCAGACTCAAAAACGTCATCGTCACGAGCAACGGAAAAAATATTTATCCTGAGGAGCTTGAAACAAGGCTGTGTACTCACGATGAAATCACCGAATGTATCGTTATTGCCGGCGCCGACAGTAATGGCGATGTTTGTGTAAAGGCAAAGATACTGCCTAACATTGATCTGATAAAAGAAAGGCTCGGTCACCTGCCGGGAAAGGATGAGCTGAAACAGATCATTAAAGATATCATAGCCGAGATCAACTTAAATATTCCGAATTATAAGAATATCAAAAGCATTGAAATACTTTCGCAGGAGCTTCAAAAAACGACTACACGAAAGGTGCTGCGCTTCGGTACAAACATGGCGTGAAGGCACCGCACCGCTCCGGCGCCTGCTAAGCTGCCCGGCTCAAAAACCTTTATGTCGCTGATTATTATAATGTGATCGATATCTCTCCCGAGGAAAGTATTTTTGTACTGCCATCATCAAACTGCACTATCAGGTTGCATTTTTCGTTAATATCCAAAACTTTCGCAGGAATCTCACTGCCGGCGCTGTGGACGGTGATACGCCTGCCGATTACACAGCTGTAGTGTCTGTATTGCTGTGCGATCTGTACCGGATCCATAGATTTGTACATATCCCAGAAGTTATCGAGAATTCCTGCAACCAGACGGTTCTTTATATCATATACCTCATGCGGAAGCAGATATCCTGCTGTACCGGCGATATTATCCGGGAATCCTCCCTTCGGCGCATAAATGTTCATCCCGATACCAAGAATAATGTATTCTGTCATATTGGTCTCCATGCTGAACGAGCCTTGCGTGAGTATACCGCATATCTTTTTCCCGTCGAGAAAAATATCGTTGACCCATTTGATGCGAGGGCTTTTGCCGGTCACTTCCTCTATCGTCTTACATACTGCCGCTGCCGCCATCGTTGTGATTATAACACTTTGACGCGCTTCAAGCTCCGGCTTGAGCAGCAAACTGAAATATATTCCCGTGCTTTCGGGGGAAAAGAAGCAGCGCTCTGATCTTCCGACGCCTTTAGTCTGTTTTTTCGCGATTATAGTGTTGCCTTCCCCGCACGCCGTGCGTTCACGCATCAGACTGTTTGTAGACGATACAACATCATAGACATCAATGGTGAAAGCCGAATCATAAATAAGGTGCTTTTTTATACCGGCTTCTGTTATAATGTCACAGCTTTCAAGCAGTATATAGCCCTTGTTCGGAACGGCCTCGACCGAAAAGCCCTCAGCTCTGAGAAGCCTGATGCTTTTCCATATCGCTGAACGAGTAACATGAAGAGAAGCGGCGGTTTGCTCACCGGAAATATATTCCCCTTTTGAGTTGAGCAACAGGTCCAATACTTTTTCCTTTACTGTCATTTGTTTTTCCTCCAAAGGTATAATAACACCGGCAACGGATATTGTCAACCCCGAGGAGAGATACGGTTGACGTTCCGGACATCACAAAGCGTTCATTTCAAATTCACTGTGATTTTGAAATGAACGCTTTTTTTGATAAAGAAAGGCTGATCGATGTTTTTTTATTGAAGTCCGTATGCTTATGCTTTGACAACAGCAGCTGCATCAGGAGTGACCGGTATTCATTTACGAGTTACTCTTCTTTGTTTTGGAAATATTCCTCGACTGAATCGTCATAATCGGTCATTTCGGCTTCGACCTGTTTTTCTGTCTTTCCTTTGAAACGTGTGTTTTTCTTTGGCTTTTTGTTGATAACGACGATCAGGAGAATCCCGATTATCACCAGAACGGCGGTTCCGAATCCAACGCTGTCCTTTGCGTAAAGCGAGTTTATCTGCGGCGCGAACGGGTAATAGTAAACCGTGTTCCCGTGCTTCACGCTTGTTGCCGAGCCGCGTACCGTTGCAGAGCCGCTGTATTCCTTACCATCGACACGGAACGTCCATGAAACGCCCCATTTATACTGCTTGTCGGGGCTTTCGTTGGAATCCACCGACGAATAACGGCTTGTGTAAACATCGGTTGCCGTCGTCTTTTTGCCGAAAGCGACAAGCCCGATATCTCTGATTGCAAGCAGTATTAGGGCAACGCCGACAAGCGTGATGATAATGCGCCATATAGTATTCGGTCTGCCTGTTGTTTTCTTTGACATGTTTTTTTCTCCTCACCTTACTATTTCATTAAAGTCGCGTCGTTCGGTGTATCGACAGCCTTTGACGGGAACGGGAATGCCTTGCATATGAGATCAAATAAGAAACCTGCGAGCAAAGTGCACGATTTAACCGGATCTACGCATATTTTCATTTCTCTGTTGTTATCGGTAAACAGATTTAAATCATTCTTAAGGCCGTATTCTTTGAGGTTTTTATCGCTTTTGATACCATACGTGGAATGTGGTATATCCGCTTTGATACCAAAGTCTTTGCCTTCGCTTCCGTCCGACAGACTGAATTTGAAATTAAATGTGATAGTTGTCCCGGACAGCTCAGCTTCGCTGCCTTTTTTATACAGCCAACCGCCGAACAGCGCAATCGTTTCCTTGAGATATTTGTTAATCACATCCTGAGCGTTTATGGCGTGTTCGTTCTTGAACAGGTTTTTGAACAAGCCCTCATCCGTTGTCAGCTGACCGATTTTTTCATTCACCCACTCGTTCAGCTTTGTGGCGATTGCATCCTTGTTCTTCGGGTCGCCTATGTACTTCTCAAAATACCGGATGCCGAATACTTTAAACGACACCGCCGTCAGATCGCCGAAGGTTGCTACTATCGCGTCGTAATAGCCGAGCTTTTTACCGTTTTTGCCGTAAATCGCGTAATCGCAGAATTTTGCGATGCAGAAACATGTGAGAAGTCCCCCGACCTTCTTGATGTCGGTTTTTGAGGTGATGCTTTTTGCCATCAGATTTTCAAGCACGACAAATATCTTCTGCTCGTATTTTTCCTTCTTCCCGTTGAAGAAGGTCACTTCCTCGCCTCCGTACCACTGCACGATACCTTCTCCTATTTCCTCACAGATGATATCCTTTGCGGGCGAAAGAACCGAGTCTACAATCGGGCCGGCAGTCGGACCGGCAAGCTTGGCTATCAGAAGCGAGAACGCCTGATCACCCACCCATTTTACCCATCCGGCACTGAAATCGCACCAGTCGAAGAAGTCCGCTTGCAGCTTATACATCTGTGCATCGTACACACGGTATTTGGCCATAGTGAATATTGAGAGCGACATCAGACGTATGTCGTACGCCGACATATTCTGTGATTTCTTGTCGAACAAATCAAAGAAATCGGCAATCTCCTCGGGATCAAGATATTTTTTTATACGCTGCTTGAGCAGAACGATCTCGCGTTGTCTCTCCTGCATCTGTGCGAGCAGCTTATCACCGAGAAGCCGGACGGGCAGCTCAAGCTTATAACTCTTACCGGCATATTCACATGAAATCGGCAGCGTCACATCGTAATTTGTGTTATTATCCTGAGGTATCTGCTGCTTCGGGCATATCTGATAGTCGATCTCGCCCGCTGCCATACTGTTTTCCCATTTAACAAACTCGCATTTAGCGTTGTGTGCAGCATTGACGAGCTTTTCGTTTTCTGCTGTCATATCGGCAAAGGTCAGCGTCATACTCCGCATATCCGGACGTTCAACGAACAGAAGCCCATTTTCATCCGCTTTTGATGCAGCAAATGCAAGCCCGAGCCGTGTTATCGGTAAATCGTCGGTGTTCTCGGTGTTCGGATCGTCGCAGCATCCACATAAAGCTGGCGGTTGAGCCTGTCCGCTTGATGAACGCTGGTAAGCGCGGACAGCTTCGCAATCAACGCTTTGCTCTGTTTAGCGGGAATAAACCGCGCCGCTTGCACCGCATCTACCAACATCATAAGCTCCGGCAATTCAAAGTGTCGGTCGCCGATAAAATATTGGTTCTGGCGGCTCTTATTACAAACCACATCAATGCCGTGTGCTATAAGCGTGTTGAGGTCGCCCGCAATCGTATGACGGTTGGCAGAAAAACCCTCGGTTTTCAAGCGATCTATGATTTCAGCAATGGTTATCGGATGTTCCTCATCCGTTTCGCAGTTGAGCAGTTCCAGTAAGAACAGTAGGCGAGATTTTTGCAAGGTCATTGCGGTAGCTCCTAACACAAAATTTCAACGCGACTGCCGCCGCTTTTTTCCTTCTTTACAACAATTTGCTTGTCAATGCGTTCTTTCAGTTCGGAAACGTGAGAGATAATACCCACAAGCAAATTGCTCTCTGCCAAATCGTTCAAGACTTTCAGAGCTTGCGACAAAGTATCCTCATCAAGCGATCCGAAGCCCTCATCAACAAACATTGTAATCTGCCTCCACCGAAGCGTCCAACAGCGATAGTCTCATCACCAGTTGAGGCAGATAAGCAGACGGTGACGAAAATTTCGTCACCGTCTGTTCTATGATAAAATATCTGCTTATTTGTTGTAACTTTTTTTCTTTTTCTTATTCCGTGTTACGCCGATTAAAGCGGATCCGGAAAGCAACAGCAGACCGATAAGAGGTAATGTATGATTGCTGTCACCAGTCTTTGGGTTTTCCTCGTTGGGCTTACTTTCATCGGGTTTGCTTTCATCAGGCTTGCTCTCATCGGGCCTTTCGTCAGCTGCAAGTATGGTCAGATTAGTTTGCACACTATAGTTGCCGAATTGCAGGGTAACTATATGGGTTCCTACAGCTAGCGTTTCAAGATACGCTGGTTTGAGCGTAACAACTGTGCTGCCTGCTGCTGAAGTGTAATTGCTAGGGTCAATGAAGATATCATCTACATTGACTCCGGTGAAATCGCCATAATCACCGTTTGAAATAATCACTATACCTTTAGTATTGTCCTTTTTCCATATGCCATTCTCGCCAGCTATAATCTTATAATCAGGAGTTTCGGAGGATATATCTTTATAAGTTGCTGTAACGGTGACAGCTTTAGCTGGCATAACAAACGTTGTGGTAGCAGTGTTTGCATCTCCAAATGTTACACCATCCGATGTCGTCCACTTGTCAAACACCTTGCCTGTAGCAGCAGCGTTTGCTGTGATGTTAACAGTTGCGCCTTCTGCAAAGTCGCCGCCGCCTGTGCCACTATTTACGGTAACTGCATAGAGTTGTGGTAGTAGCCATGCACCAAAATCGCTGTCCCAAGTTGTTGGAACGGTATAGCCTGTCACTGCTGTAGAATCAGAGAAAGTCTTATGTCCGTGTGAAAGCGTGGTA
>CAZFZL010000026.1:0-17381 GCA_964523005.1 uncultured Oscillospiraceae bacterium | reverse complement strand
ATCGACGAATGCATCGGACCGGATTATAAAAAACAGCCCGAAAAACTCGAAGAAGTCGGAAAATTTGCCGATGACACGGCGGTACTTGACAGGCTCGCAGCTATAAAACGCGACAACAAAAAGCGGCTCTCGGATATGTGCTTCCTGCATACCGGGATACGCATCGACCCGGATTCGGTATACGACGTGCAGGCAAAGCGCCTCCATGAATATAAGCGTCAGCTGCTCAATGTTCTCGGAATAGTCTCGCTTTATGTCACGCTTCGGGAGAACCCGTCGCTCGAAATCACGCCGCGTACGTTCCTGTTCGGCGCAAAAGCGGCTCCGGGCTATTACCACGCGAAGGAAGTCATCAAGCTCATCTGCGCCATCAGCGCGCATATAGAGAAGGACCCGGTCATACGTAGGAAGATGCGTGTCATGTTCCTCGAAAACTATAACGTATCAATGGCTGAATGCCTTATGCCCGCGGCTGATATAAGCGAGCAGATCTCTCTTGCCGGCAAGGAAGCAAGCGGCACGGGAAATATGAAATTCATGATAAACGGCGCGCTGACAGTCGGCACGCTCGACGGCGCCAACGTCGAGATACACAACGCCGTCGGCGATGAAAATATGTACTTGTTCGGTCTTACGACCGAGGAGGTCGACGCGCTCTGGCGCAGCGGATACGAATCGTCCGTCTACTACAACAGGAGCGATACACTAAGGAAAGCGATTGATATGCTCAACACCGGATTCAACGGCGAGAGCTTTTCGTCAATGGTCAATTATCTGCTCTTCGCGCGCGGTGTGGCTGATCCGTATATGTGTATGGCGGACTTTGACGAATACCAGAAGGCAAAACAGACTGCGTTCACAGAATACGACGACAGACGGCTTTGGAACAAAAAATGCCTTATCAACATCTTCAAGGCGGGTGTATTTGCCGCCGATAGAAGCATCAGGGAATATGCCGATAACATTTGGCATATTAAGCCCGTCAGATGATAATAAAAAACAGAACACTCACCTTTCCGAAAGGCACGGACGCCGTCATAGTATTTGACGGCGTGTACGGTACGCTCACCTTCAGCGTCGAAAATGATGCCGGAGGCGCGTTTGCGTTGAAATGTGAACCCGTCAACGGTATAGCAGAGGTTTTTCTCGGTCGGAGAGATACGGGACTGTATTTCTTTACCGCCTCCGACGGTGAATCCATGCTCAGTGAGCAGTTTCTCGTATACTACAATGCTTACCCGAAGCCTTCATTTGGCACAGACGGCGTGATATATCATGTTTTTGTTGACCGCTTCTTTCGAGGCGACGGAAAAACGGTGCCCAGAAACGATTCCGTTTACGCCGAAAGTTGGGACAAAACTCCGCTCGACTATCCGGAAAAGCCGGGTGCGTTCATAAAAAACAACAATTTCTACGGCGGAAACCTGTGGGGCGTTGCGCAGAAGCTCGACTATATCGCTTCGCTCGGTACGACCGTCATATACCTCAGCCCTGTCTTCGAGGCGTATTCAAACCATAAATACGACACCGGCGATTACATGAAAACCGACGCAGCGTTCGGCGGCGATGAAGCACTCGAAAACCTTATCGAAAAGGCAAAGGAATACAAAATAAGCATAATACTCGACGGCGTGTTCAATCACACCGGAGACAATAGCATTTATTTTGATAAATACGGTGTGTACGGCGGTCACGGCGCGTACAGCGACCCCAATTCGGCATACCGCGAATGGTATACCTTCGAGCACTGGCCCGACAGCTACGACTGCTGGTGGGGCATCAAAGTCCTTCCGAAGGTGAAAAGCTGTGCGTCGTATGAAAGCTTCATATGCGGTGAGGTGCTTCCGAAGTATCTCGGAATGGGCGCCGCGGGCTTCCGGCTCGACGTCGTTGACGAGCTTGACGCGCCTTTTGTCGAAGCTATTACAAAAACGGTGAAGCAAAGCTCCGGTTACGTTCTCGGCGAAGTCTGGGAGGACGCTTCAAATAAAATCGCTTACAGCAGCAGAAAAGAGTATTTTCTCGGCAAACAGCTTGACGGCGTGATGAATTATCCGCTAAGAGAGGGAATAATCGATTTTCTTGTCTGGAAAAACTCGGTGCTGCTTAAATCCACCCTCAAAACGCTCATGCTCCATTATCCGCCGCAATGCCTCGCGTACTCAATGGCGCTGCTCGGTACGCACGATACGGAACGAATACTGACAGTTCTCGCAGGAGAGTATGCCGGCGAGCATACCAACGCGGAGCTTTTTGCCATGCGCATGACAACGCACGAGTACGAATTCGGTAGAGAACTGCTTTTAAGCGCCTTCACCCTGCTTTTCACACTCGTCGGGATACCCGGCATATACTATGGTGATGAGGTCGGGATGCAAGGCTACCGTGATCCGTTCAACCGCCGCCCGTTCCCGTGGGGGCATGAGGATACGAAAATACTTGAGCATGTGCGCGCACTTGGCGCGCTCAGAAGAAGCGGCGCGCTGTCCGGTACGCCGGACATAAAGGACTCCGACGAAAAAACGCTTGTGTATACGAACGGAAAAGCTTTTGTCGCGGTGAATATGGATTCAAAGCCCCGTACATTCGCGTTTGACGGAAAACGACATGATCTGTACGGAAATAAATACAAAAAAGAGGCATTGGCGCCGGCATACGCAGCGCTGGTGCTTACGGAGGATTGACATGACCGATTTAGCAAGGAGAATTGCTGCCGACGCTGAAAGGCTTGGCATAAACGACGGAGATACTGTTCTGATGCATTCGTCACTCAAATCAATGGGCGAGCCTGAGCTTACGCCGAAGGATGTTATTGACGGACTCATGGCTGCTGTCGGAAGCGGCACACTCGTTTTGCCTACGCTCAGCTACTGCTACTGCAACAAAGATAACAGGGTCTTTGATTATTATAAAACACCTTCGAACGTCGGCGCTATACCCGAATATTTTCGCACTTCAGTTTCCGGCGTACGCCGCTCTCTTTGTCCGACACATTCCTGCGCCGCACTCGGACGCGACGCTGAATATATCACCTGCTCGCAGCAGGATGACACCACGCCGTGCGGTGCGAATTCACCGTTCAGAAAAGTCATGGAGCTGAATGGAAAAATACTTTTCCTCGGTTGCGGCAATAACTGTAATACGTCGATGCACGCGGTGGAGGAGCTTATTGTCCCCGATTATCTCTTTGACGGCGGATGCGACTATACGCTTTTCGACAGCGCGGGGAAAGAACATAAAATGTACTGCGCAGCTCATGGCTTCAAGGGCGTGAGCCAATGCTATTACAGGGTTACCGGGCTGATGAATGAAAATGATGTTAATAAAGGAAAGGTTCTTGCCGCTGAATGCTTTTTGGTCAACACGGTTCCGATGTGGGCAACGGCCGAGGAGTATTACAGGAAAGACAATCACTATTTTATAGACTTTAACTGAGTAAAACGTAGGAAAGGTCAGAAAAATGTCTGATAATATAAAAACAGCGATCAATCAGTTCCTCCCCGAATGGAGTATCGATCATATAGATACGGTCAAAAACGGAAACATTAATGATACTTATACCCTTTATGCTTCCTGCGATAACATGACAAAGCCGTTCACTCTGCAAAGGATAAACGGATATGTTTTTAAAAGTCCGGAGCAGATCATGTCGAATATATCGCGCGTTACACAGCATTTGAAAAGAAAGATCGAAGAAACCGGAAGAGACAGCGACAACCACGTTATCTGTCCGTTGACGGCGCTTTCGGGAAAGCCGTTCTTCTCAGACGGGAGCGGAAGCTTCTGGCGTATGTATCCTTATATAACCCATTCGGTATGCTACAATGAGGTGCGCGATGCCGACGTCATGACTATGATCGGCAGGGCGTTCGGCGAGTTCCAAATGCATTTGTCTGATTTTCCTGCTGAAACGCTAAATATAACAATACCGGATTTTCATAACACGAAGAAGCGTTATAATCAGCTCTATACCGCCGCGGAGGCTGATGTGTGCGGCAGGGCGGACGAGGTTAGAAACGAGCTTGATTATCTCGGAAGCATCGAAAGAGTCTCAACGCGTATCGACGATCTTGTCGAGGGCGGATTGATGAAGCTGCGTGTGACGCACAACGACACTAAGGCAAACAACGTCTTGCTCGATGCCGATACGAACGAGCCCTTGACGGTTATCGACCTCGATACGGTCATGCCGGGACTTGCAGTACATGATTTCGGCGACGCAGTCAGATATGGCGCCAATAAAGTGGCTGAAGACGAAGCAGACCTTAGAAGCGTGGGTGTTGATCTCAATATATATGAAGCGTTTGCAAAGGGATTTATCCCTCCGATCAGGGACGCCTTGACTAAGCTCGAAATTGAAAATATGGCGCTCGGCGCGGTGACAATGGCGAGCGAGCTTGCGACACGCTTCCTCGCGGATTATTTATCGGGCGATAAATATTTTAAAATTGGGTACGATAAACACAATCTCGTTCGCGCGAGATGCCAGATCGCACTCGCAAATGACATGCTTGTTAAGTATGACAAGATGTGTGCAGTGGTAGAAAAGTACGCCTAAACGCAAACAAAGGCGAAGGATTTTCGATAATAATGAATGGCTTATGAACAAAAAGCCGAAAAATAATAAAAAAAGTAAATAAAGTTTGTAAATATCTGTTGACAACGAGAAAAAAAGCGAGTATAATAAGCAGGAAAGTAGATTGTAAGAATGATAAGCACCGAAAGAAGTATCATCGAAAATGATGAGGTCATGTTGATCGCCAACGCGGCGGCCGGTGACTCTTTGGCGTTTACATCTTTAGTCAACAGGTACGACCCTGCGCTCAGACATGTCGTGAATTCGATATGCTGCGATAAAACAGAGCGTGAGGATATGATGCAGGAAGGCCTTATCGGACTGCTCAAAGCCGTACGTACATACGATAATTCTTCATCCTCGTTTTCCACCTATGCGTTCTTGTGTATAAGAAACTCCGTAATATCCGCGAAGCGTAAGTATAACAGGGAATTCCACACCACAGGATTTGAAGATACTTTGGAAAAACTTGATAGCATGCCGGAAACGTTGAGAGAGCGCTCCCCTGAGGACGTGCTTCTCGACAAGGAAATGACGTCGATGCTTTACGACGGCGTTATGAGTCTGCTTTCAACGTATGAAAAGAACGTATTTGAAATGTATCTTGACGGAGAAAAGAACCAACAGATAGCCTTAAAACTTAACAAGGACGCGAAAAGCGTCGGCAACGCCGTAACAAGAATAAAAAAGAAGCTGACGGCGGCGCTGAACAGGTATATTGCCTCAAAGAGGTAAATATAAATAAACAATCTTACACAGCGAGGAAAGAAAAGCATGTACGAAGACAAGACATTAGTTTGCAAGGATTGCGGCAAAGAATTTATATTCACCGCAGGCGAGCAGGAATTTTATGCACAGAAGGGCTTCCAGAACGAGCCTCAGAGATGCAAAGCCTGCCGTGACACAAAGCGTAGCAGCGGAAAGACCATGTATACTGCTATTTGTGCTAACTGCGGAAGAGAAGCAAAAGTTCCGTTCCAGCCGTCCAATGATAAACCTGTGTATTGCAGCGAATGCTTCGCAGCAAGAAACGGCAGATAATCATCAGGCAAAAAGTCATAAGAAAGACCTCCGAGGAGGTCTTTTTTATATAAAAATATTTGTTTCAGGGTATTGACAAATATTTTGTGATATGGTAGTATATAAAAGTAATCAAATGCTTAAGAGAGCGAAGTCGATCCTTTGTCCACGCAAGAGTTGTATACCCAGGAGCGGTCAATGCGATTTATGCCGGACAAATAACGGCTCAGGCAGGAGCTGCGGGGTTGATATAATGAACGAAACGGATCAGGTAGTGTCCGGAAGGTTCAAGGATGCTCAACCGGTCAGGACAGTACCGGGTAAAGTGAGAAAAAGAAAAAGAATGTATAAAAAGCCGGCTTGCCGGCGCAGAACGGGAGTGCCGAAAGGCAGCTCCCGTTTTCTGACGCTTTTTAGCTTATTATTTACAAAAATAAAAGCAGAAAAAAGCAAAAAAACAGTAGATTTTATACTTGACAGAACTTCGCGGCGGTGGTATTATAAATGTACAAAATAAAATACTTGTCCCAAACCGTTGAGGCGGAGATAAAAATATGTGTGCATTCACAGAGAGCGGGGGAGGCTGAGAGCCCCGTAAGACGCAGCGTATATCAAATGGACCGCTGAGGGCAGGATGAAAGGCTTACGCCGAGTATTTCCTGACGCGAACGACAGCGTTATCGTCGAGGAATATGTTAGTATTCCGCTGAGGCAGAGAACTATTTCTGCAAAGCAAGGTGGCACCGCGGGTTTATATGCACCCGTCCTTGATATTTTACGTATTAGGGACGGGTCTTTTGTTTTGAAAAAAATAAAAGGATGGCAAAGAAAATGTCAAAGCAAGAAATACCCTACAAAATCTATCTTACAGAAGACCAGATGCCCCGCGAGTGGTACAACCTACGCGCCGATATGAAAACCAAGCCGGCGCCCATGATCAACCCCGGTACGGGAAAGCCCTGCACCATCGACGAGCTTGAGCACGTGTTCTGCCGCGAGCTTGCCGAGCAGGAGCTCGACGAGACAACCGAGTATATCCCGATCCCCGAAGACGTGCGTGAATTCTATAAGATGTACCGCCCGTCACCGCTCGTAAGAGCGTACTGCCTCGAAAAGGCGCTTGGCACCCCCGCTCATATTTATTACAAGTTCGAAGGCTCCAACACCTCAGGAAGCCATAAACTCAACTCGGCGGCTCCCCAGGTCTACTACGCCAAGAAACAGGGCATCACTCACCTGACGACCGAGACCGGTGCCGGTCAGTGGGGCTCTGCGCTCGCTATGTCGTGCGCTTACTACGGACTCGATCTGACGGTCTACATGGTAAAGATCTCATCCGAACAGAAGCCGTACCGCAAAGCTCTCATCGAAACCTACGGCGCAAGCCTTATCCCCTCGCCCTCGAATACCACTCAGGCAGGCAGACGCATTCTTGCGGAATTTCCCGGCTCGGGCGGCTCGCTCGGAACAGCTATAAGCGAAGCGGTCGAAACGGCGCTCAAAACCGATAACTGCCGCTATGTGCTCGGCAGCGTACTCAACCACGTTTGTATGCATCAGTCCGTCATAGGACTTGAAGCGAAGAAGGCATGCGAGCTTTACGATATACAACCCGACGTTATAATAGGTTGTGCCGGCGGCGGTTCGAACCTTTTAGGGCTGTCCGCTCCGTTCATGGGCGATAAGCTCAAGGGAAAGAACGACATCGAATTCATCGCCGTCGAACCGGCGTCGTGCCCGTCGCTCACGCGCGGCAGATTCGCTTATGATTTCGGCGATACGGGTCATATGACGCCCCTTATGAAGATGTATACTCTCGGTAGCGGTTTCATGCCGACGCCCGGCCACGCAGGCGGACTCAGGTATCATGGAATGAATACCACTGTCTCGCAGCTTTACCACGACAAGATGATCAAAGCCGTATCATATACACAGACCGAAGTGTTCGACGCCGCCGTCATGTTCGCACGTTGCGAAGGCACTCTGCCCGCTCCGGAAAGCTCACATGCTATCCGCTGCGCGATAGATCAGGCGCTTGAGTGCAAAAAGACAGGTGAGCAGAAGACCATCCTCTTTGGCTTGAGTGGCACGGGATATTTTGACATGGCTGCTTATTCGCAGTACAATCACGCAGAGATGACCGACAGAGTTCCGACGGACGAAGAGCTTGAAATAGGCTTCAAAGGACTTCCCGCGGTTCCTGAGGTATAAGAACAAGAATACCGATCTGTTTGATGTGCGTAATAAATGCGGCAGAAGCGAAAGCGCTTCTGCCGCATTTTTCTATATTATGCTTTTGTGCTTTGTACGGTTATACAATAACCCTTTGTGCTGTTTAGCTTTGCAGTATTTCCCGGCTCTTCTTCCATTTTCCCATCCCGGCAGCGCATATTGCGCCGCCGCACAGCGCGACCGCACCCCATATCAGCACCGTTACGTTCCAGCCGAATCTGACGGCGGTTATCCCGATCAGCAGGCTCGATACGGCTGATGCAATGTACGAGCAGGCGTCAAGAAAACCCGTCATCGATGCCGAACGTCCGAACGCGCCGAACGACAGCGGTATGAAGGTCAGAAACATTGTATTCGCGCCGAGCATAGACGAAGTGGACAGCGCAAGAAGGAACGCGGAGAGAACTATGCTTGAATGACCAGCAAAATAAAGCGTGAGTATCGACATAAGACTTATCGCGAACATTACGCCGCTCGTAGCCATCTCGTTTTTTATCACGCGGCGGTTGAGCAGATTTGCGCCGTACGCGCCCAGCAGATTGACTATCGGCAGTATGATCGAAATGGCGGCTGCGAAAGAAGCGCTCACGCCGAACGTGTTTTTGAGGAACGTCGGTATCCAGACGGTAATACCATCCTTGAGCACGCCGTTAAAAAGTATTGCGACCGCTGTAAATATCACGCCGTAAGTAATAAACAGCTTGAAGAATCCGGACTTCTTGTTGCCGGATGCGGCGCTTTTTTCTGAAAACGCCTGCCTTTGACGGATGTTTTCATACGACACTGCACGGCAGTATTTTCGTATTGAGAGCATTCCCGCAAGCCAAACGGCACTGCACAGCAGCACTGCTGCGCCGCTGACGGCAAACACCGTCCGCCATGACGCAAAATTCAACAGCAGTGAGCAGAGCAGATAAGCACATATGGTCCCGACGGGAATCGTGGTCGAAATATTTATTCCTGCGCGCATACGGTCGCCCGAATCCATGTAGTCAGCAAAGCATCTCACGAGCGGCGCCCAAAGCATCGAGCAAAACAGTCCGTTGAGCCCCCATATGAATATTGCCTGAGTCCCGTTATTCACGCACGCCATCAATATATTCGCACAGCCCGATCCAGCAAGCCCCGTGAATATCATGTATTCCGGCTTTATACGGTCACCGAGAAATCCGCTGAGCAGCTGACCGCAGCCGTAGCACGCAAGAAAGGCGGTGCCGACAGCGCCGCCGTATTCGGATGTGAAGATGCCGTCCTGAGCCATAGGACTCAGGCACGATGAAAAATTCAATCTGCCAACATAGCTGACTGCATATGCACACCAACAGAGCGCAAACAGCAGCACCGCACTTTTGTTTTTTTTCATATGATGATCGTCAGCGGAGTATCGACAAAATATTCATGTCGGAGATAATATATATAACATAGTCCGGAGAATACGACAAGATCTCGTCAGTGTTGAACGAAAATTCCCAAAGCGGCTTGAAATATGACTCGCCGCAGCGCTCCGCTATCCAGTCAAACATCATCACCGAATAAGAGTCACGCATTATATAGACATCCGGCAGCTCAAGCGCCGCTGTGTTTGAAAAGCTCAGTGAGCCCATGGTGGCTTCGTTTATGCGCGTCTCCAAAGCGGAAGCGTATTTATCCAGATATACCGGGGTGTTGAATTTTATATCGGAAAAAGTCGATTCAACCGTCAGCTGTGTGATATCAAGTCCGGTATCATAATACAAATCGCCTGCATACCGCTGTTCGAGCGAAAAATTGAAATCGGAAATATCGCGCGGCGAGGCGTCGGGAAATTCTCCTGATATATAGCTGAAAAGCGCCTGATAGGCAAAATATGCGCCGTATTCGCTCCAGTGGCTGTCCGTTTTATGAAAAATGGGAAGCTGATCGTCCTTATGAGATATGAGCGTGTCATACATGTCTATGACATACGCGCCGCCGGCTTCGAACGCTCCGGCTACCTCCTCGCGCAGCGAGACGCTGCCCTGAATGATGGAATCGGGCATATACTCGGGATATATCTCGTTCGTGTTCGGAATGAGAATGTATATAAGCTTCGCGCCAATCTCACTTTCGAGCCAATCAACCTTGCTTTGCGTGTTGGTGGTCACGCGAGAGAGCAGCTCTTCTCCGAGCGAATCATTATTTATATACTGCGGGTATGTGTTGGTGAAAAAGAGCCAGCCATCGTTACCGACGCAGACTGCTTCGTCAAACGGCGCTTCTTCGGTACATTTATAGACACATTTGACCTTAACCGGTTCGCTGAAGCTTTTTCCGTCCGCGAGTGCATACAGGCTCAGCCTGAGCGGCCCTTCGGAGGATGAAAATGCTACGTCATATATGAACACTCCGCTTGTTGCGTCAACAGTGCTCAGCACATTTCCTTCACGCACAATATAAATGGTAGTATTGTATTCACAGGTGCCGCATATTATTGATCTGCCGTCGTTTACGGTCTTAGATTCAATAATATCCGGCGCTGCCGTGGCTTCGTTTCCTTCATGCTGGGCTATCAGCTCCGTAATCTGTGCGATCTGAGCGACGCTTTCCTGCTCCGATACTGTTGACACAGATGATACGCTGCCGGAAGTGTCGTCCACCGGCTGACAGGCACATAGCGTGCCGAGTACGATGAGAACGGAGATGATGATGCAAAAAGCGGATTTTAATTTCATAACAGATATCCTTTTTCTTCGAGATTAATAAAACTGCGCTGTCTTAGAACTTCGTAAACGGCGATCGCCGCGGAATTTGACAGATTCAGGCTTCTGCGGTTCTCCAGCATCGGTATGCGTACACAGCGCTCCGGATGCCTGCGCAGCAATTCTTCCGGCAGTCCCTTCGTTTCCTTGCCGAAAACAAGGCATACCTTTTTGGAATAAACATGATCGGAATAGCATTTCGACGCCTTTGTAGTAAAGTAGACAAATTCGTATCCGTCAAGCGAGGCTTCGAGCTCTTCTATGCTGCCGTGACTATGTGTCTCAAGCTCGTCCCAATAGTCAAGCCCTGCACGCTTGAGCTTTGCGTCGGTGAGCTGGAAGCCGAGCGGCTCTATGAGATGAAGCGCACAGCCCGTCACACTGCATGTGCGCGCGATGTTCCCGGTGTTTTGCGGTATCTCCGGCTCATGCAGCGCTATGTGGATATCAGCCATAAGACGAGTCCTTTCAGGAGAGCGTTTATAAAAGTGAACACAAAAATGATTATACACGATACCGTCAAAAAAACAAGGCATTTTTCTAAAATCCCCTATCTTTTTTGTTTGAGATGTAGTATAATATACTCGGTATCATTTAACGTGAGATTAATGATTTTCAAAAAGAAACACGACGTAAATGAAAGGTATTAAAATGGGTTTTATATCAAAGGTTTTCGGAACATACAGCGACAGGCAGATAAAAAAGCTTCGCCCGATAGCTGACAAAATAGAAGCGCTCGGCGACGAATATAAAGCGATGAGCGACAGCGAGCTTCGCTCACAGACGGAAAAGCTAAAGGCAAGACTGGCCGGCGGAGAAACGCTCGACGATATCCTCCCGGACGCATTCGCGGTTGTACGGGAAGCGGCTGACAGAGTGCTCGGCACGCGCCACTATTATGTTCAGCTCCTCGGCGGAATCGTCATACATCAGGGCAGAATAGCTGAGATGAAGACCGGCGAAGGAAAAACGCAGGTCGCCGTTCTTCCGGCATACCTCAACGCGCTCACCGGCAAGGGCGTCCATATCGTGACGGTCAACGAATACCTTGCACGCCGCGACAGCGAGTGGATGGGGAAGATATATTCGTTTCTCGGCATGACGGTCGGCCTGATCATCAACGGCATGGACACACAACAGCGCCAGCAGGCATATAACGCCGATGTGACGTACGGCACAAACAACGAGTACGGATTTGATTATCTGCGCGACAATATGGTCATATATAAGGAACGTATCGCACAGCGCGAGCATCAGTTTGCCATTGTCGATGAAGTTGACTCTATACTCATAGACGAAGCGCGTACACCGCTCATTATATCCGGCCCGGGCGAAGAGAGCACGACGCTTTATGACGACGCGGAAAAATTTGTCCGCCGTCTGCGCGTATACAGGATCAAGGAGCTTGACTCGAAGGAAACGCACGAGGACATCGATGCCGACTACATTGTCGACGAAAAGGCGCGCACCGCCGTTCTTACTACGTACGGCATAAAAAAGGCGGAGGAGTATTTCCACGTCGATAACCTCGCCGACGCCGATAACGCCACGCTCATGCATCATATAAATATCGCCATCCGTGCGCGCGGCGTCATGCAGCGCGATGTCGATTACGTCGTCAAGGACGGTCAGGTGCTCATAGTTGACAGCTTCACCGGACGTATAATGATGGGAAGACGCTTCTCAGACGGATTGCATCAGGCGATTGAAGCGAAGGAAGGCGTCAAGATAGAGCGCGAGAATAAAACACAGGCGACGATAACATTTCAGAACTATTTTAGAATGTATAAAAAACTGTCCGGTATGACAGGAACGGCACTGACTGAGGAAGACGAATTCCGCGAGATATACGGGCTTGATGTGGTTGAAATACCTACGAACAAGCCGCTCATAAGGAAAGACAACGTCGATTCCGTCTACCGCAGTGTCAACGGCAAATACACGGCTGTTATAAGGCAGATCGAAGATTGCCACGCAAAAGGACAGCCCGTGCTTGTCGGTACGGTCAGCATAGAAAAGTCCGAAGCGCTTTCTAAAATACTCACAAAAAAAGGCATACCGCATAATGTCCTTAACGCCAAGTACCACGAGCGCGAGGCAGAGATAGTCGCACAGGCAGGCACGTTCGGCGCCGTGACCATATCAACGAACATGGCGGGCAGAGGTACGGATATAAAGCTCGGCGGCAACAGCGAATTTCTTGCGAAAGAGAAGATGACAAAGGAAGGGTACAGCAGCGAGCTTATCTCAGCGGCGACGGCTTATTTTGAAACGGATGACCAGGAAATAATTGACGCGCGCGCGTACTATACGAAAACGGAAAGCGAATTTGCACAGAAGATCAAGCCCGAAGCGGAAAAAGTGCGTGAAGCGGGCGGACTGTATATTCTCGGAACGGAACGGCACGAGAGCCGCCGTATAGATAACCAGCTTCGCGGACGTTCGGGACGTCAGGGCGATCCAGGCGAAAGTAAATTCTTCATTTCGCTCGAGGACGACCTTATGCGGCTCTTCGGAAGCGACAGAGTAAACGGCATCGTCGCTACGCTCGGACTTGCCGAGGATCAGCCGATTGATGCGCGGATACTCTCGAATTCAATCGAGGCAGCGCAGAAGCGCCTTGAAGGCACGAACTTTGAACGCCGAAAGAACATCATCCGCTTCGACGACGTGATGAATCAGCAGCGTACTATTATATATACGCAGCGTCGAGAGGTGCTCAACGGTGCCGACCTGCGCGACAAGATGGTCGGAATGATCGAAGGCTATATCGATGATGTGATGAGCAAATACACATCAAGCGATATACCCGACGAGTGGAACACAGACGGACTGCGCGGCGCGCTGTACGGTGTGCTCTGCGGCGATGACGATTTCAAATACGACCAGAAGCAGCTCAACGAAATGAGCCGCGATAAGCTTCGCGAGGAGCTTGTCGGCAGAGCGATGACAGCATATAAAAAACGCGAAACGGAGCTTTTCACGACTGAGCAGATGCGCGAGATCGAGCGCGTGATACTGCTGCGCAACGTCGACAGAAGCTGGATAGACCACATCGACGCCATGGATGATCTTATGAGCGGTATAGGACTCAGAGCTTATTCACAGCGCGACCCGGTCGTAGAATACAAGATCGAAGGCTCGACGATGTTCGAGGATATGATCAACAATATCCGCGAATCAACTGTCCGCCAGATTCTCACCGTCGCTCCGCGCCAGAAAATACAGCGTCAGCAGATCATGACCGCGGCGAACGCTTCGCTTGGCGGCGGCGATAAAAAGATCAAAGTACAGCCCGTACGTCATACGAAGGTCGGCGCGAACGACCCGTGCCCCTGCGGGAGCGGAAAAAAGTATAAATACTGCTGCATGGGCAAATAAGCGGAAAGGATGTCTGCAATGGGCTTCGGTATTGCTCTGATAGGATACGCGCTGCTTCTGTTTGAAGTGGTGGGTATAGGATTCATCGGTTATGTGACAGTCGCGTACGGGTGTTATCTGCTTTCACGCACGTTTCGTCCGGCGCTTGTCGGAAGCTTTTCATCGCTTGTATCGGCGCTCGCGTCAATAAGTCTGCTGCTCGACAGCTTTTCGGTCTATTCAATGCCCGAATGGCTTAAAATCACAGTGAACCTCCTGCTGTATATATCGGGAGCGCTCACGCTCATTACGATATTTCTTCCGGTCGCGCGTTTTGCGCTGGATAACAAAGCGTTCAGACTCAGAAGCTTTACTCTCGTGGCGTGGTACGTCTCGATGGGCTATTACGTCTTGTGCTGTGCGCTCGTCGCGTTCAACGGTGGCGAGTTTGCCGAGATGTTCGCTTCGTTGACATTCGTGTATAAATATCTTATGCTGTTCATGCTCGTAGCGTATTTCTGGTATTGCTACGCCTCCGTGACAACCCCGGAGCTGCTTAGCAGACAGAAGCGTGAAGAGCAGGAGTATGCCGAAAAGGAAGAGCGCAAGAAAAAGCGTATGCGTAAACTGTTCGGCAGGGAGGAAAGTGAGGACGAAAAAGACGGTGAAAACAAAAAATAAAAATCTACCGCGCTTTTTCGGAGCGTTTGCTGCGGCCGGGCTTCTGTTTTTCGTTCTGCCGACGGTGAGCGTTTTTGACGTGATGCCCGATATAGTCGGCTGGATACTGCTGTATCTTGCAGTGAGCGAGCTGGCGTTTTTCAGTGCAGAGCTTGCCGGACTGAAGCGTATGACTGCGTTTCTTTGCGCAATATCGGTCGTGCGGTTTTTCATAAGTATAGCGATGGCGGACAGAATAATGTCGACGGCGCTTTCGGATACGAACAACTTCATGACCGCTGTCAGCTTTCTTTCCGTGTGCGAGCTGATATGTGTTATCGTATACTGTCGCCGCTTCTTTGGTGGCCTTGAATTTGTCACCATGCGAAACGCAGGCAGTAAATCGGTAAAGGCGGTCTCTGACGCGACGTTCCTCGGTTATGCTTTTTTTATAACACGCATAGTCCTCACGCTTCTCCCGGAGCTGCTCGTGCTCGCGCAGACGCAGGCTTATACCGATATAGAAAGATCCGATTATTGGGAAGCAATGTTCAATATGCGCCTTCCGGCGCAGGTGCTCTGCGGAATGATTTCGCTCGCGCTCGGCATATATTTCTTCGTCGCGATGCTGAATATGTTCGCTTCACTGCGTCAGGACGGGTCTTTCATAGAAGCGCTTGAATACCGGTTCGAAAACGAGGATATCAGAAATTCGGCATCGGTAAAAGCGGAAAAGATCAGGAGCGGTCTGTTTTATATCACGATCGGGCTACTGTTTTTCATCAATTTCGTGCTCGACTTCAAATATCTTACCCCGACCTTCGCTGCGGCGGTGCTTATATACGCCGGCGCTCGCGCGATGAACGGCGTTTATGATTTTAGAAGTCTGAAACGTGCGGCGCTTATAGCACTTCCGATACTGACAGCGGCGTATTTCTTCCGCCTGAGTACAGCCGATGGCTTTTGGCACGAGGTGTCACTCTTCTCGTCGTATGTCAGCATGTCCCTGACGCAAAAAATACTCTGCGGCGTTTTCGGCGCGCTCAGCTGCGGAGCATGTGTGTATCTGATAAAATGCCTGTACGGCAGCATTTCTAAAATGACACTGCAGGTGACGGGTAAGGATGCGTCACGGCTGTTCATACTGCCGCGCGTTATGGCGTATATCTATTGCGCCGTAAACTTCGCAATATATGCGTTCCCGCCGGCACGTGAGGCGCTCGTCGAAGCGGATATAATAGTCACGGTTGCGTGGCTCATACTCACACTGCGGTTATTCACAAAAATCAACGACGAAGCACAGTCACTTATAACCACATCGTAAAAACACAGAAAGGCAAAACAGAAATGAAAAAACTTGCGTTACTCCTATCAGTTATCATGCTTCTGACGTGCTTGGGCGCGTGCGTGGACAAGGGAGAAACATCGGATACATCCGATGAAACGAGCAACAACTCCGTTTACAACACACAACCTATCGACGCGTTGTATAAAGCCGGAGTCGACCGCGATAAATATGACAGGACGAACCTTTCGGTGGGATGCTCATACACCTTTTCTCGCGATGCATCCGATGCGTTGCCGGACGACGGCTCGAAGCTTACTGATGGCAGTCTTTGCTCGGACGTCACAGATGAAAGCGAGTATATGAAATACGTTGGCTTCGTCGGCAGAAAAGAGCTTTCGATAACAGTCGATCTTGGCTCTGTCGAAACAAATCTGAGCGACTTTAGTATAACCTCGCTTTCGAGCGATCTGCGTTCGGCGGTGCTTCCGCGAAGCGTGGTGTTCTCCGTGTCCTCTGACTCAACGAATTTTGTCGATATAGGCACGGTTTATCGTCCGGAAAACAATCAGGGCAACTTGAATTACGAATTCTGTCTGCGCTTGAATGGTGCGATTGAGGCGCGCTATGTTCGCATTACCGTTCCGAAGGAAAGTATAATAACTCTGTGGATGTTCCTTGATGAATTAGGTGTCTACAGATATGACACCGCGAAAAAAGATGATGAGGATGATACAACGTCAAGCGATACTTATTATAAAAACCCGACGTTCCCCGCGGTAACGGAGCCCGAGTATTGGGACAGCAGCGAAAGTGATTACAACAACAACGTAAATCTGCTTTTGAACACTGAATATTCCATTTCGCCGGTGCTTGTCATCCCCGATACGGTTTTGACCGATTATTATAACACACAGCCCTCCGGCGGTCAGCTTACTGACGGAAGGATCGGCTCGTCCTCGTGGAGCGATTCGGCTTATATGCATTTCACGAACGGCAGCGCGAGAATAATCATTTTTGATTTGGAAAAAACGTCATCAGCTGAATCGTTCATGATAAGCTTCTTCGTTGAGACCGACTACGGAATCAAGCTTCCGGCGACTGTCACAGTATTTGCGTCCGAAGACGGTGAGGGCTGGCAGAAGCTCAGTCAGCAGGCGCTTTCGGGACTTACCAGCGGAAGGCACGAATTTAAGTCGCAGTTTGAGAATGCAACTAAGGCGCGCTTCATAAAGGTCATTTTTGACACAGCGACCCATGTATGGTGCGATGAGATACGTGTGTACGGTACAAAGAACACAGCTGGAGCGCTCGATGTCGTACCGAACGAGGAAGAAACGCGGTATCCTAATGAATACCTGTCGCTCGACGCTCTCGGCGGCAGTGAAAACATCCTCCTTGCGTATAACTTCAGGGTGGAAAACCCGTCCGTCGGACTCACCTCCAAGGACGAATACCTGCCCTACGTTGCGTATTACGACACCAAAGGCAACATGACGTTGATTCCGGCGGTGCTGCGTCCCGACAGCAA
>CAZFZL010000025.1:0-17528 GCA_964523005.1 uncultured Oscillospiraceae bacterium | reverse complement strand
CGACGGTGATAAATCCGATCTGTGACATCGACGAGCAGGCGAGTATACGTTTTATGTTCACGCTCAGCAGCGCCATCACCGCGCCGATCACCATCGTGATAAGTCCGATCACGAGCAGCAGCGACGACCATCTGCCGTCTCCGGCGAAGAAAAACGCGCCGAGCAGCCATGTCCCGTATATACCCGTTTTCGTCAGTATCCCCGACAGCAGCGCACTCGCCGGAGCCGGTGCGACGGGGTATGATTTCGGAAGCCATATATGCAACGGAAACATACCCGCCTTCGCTCCGAAGCCCACGAGCATAAGCACGGCAGCCGTGAACACTCCGCTGCCGGACGCGCCTTCAAGCGCAGAAAGCTGTAAAGTTCCGCATTCATGCCACAGTATAAACATACCCGCAAGCATCGACATACCGCCCAAAACCGCTATCGCAAGGTATGTAGAGGCGGCGCGGCGTGCCTGCTGCGTTTCCTCCTGGATGACCCAGACGAATGACGTGAACGACATTATCTCAAAGCACGTCAGCAGTGTTATCAGATCGGCAGCAAGAAACACACCCGCCGTCGCACCGAGCGTCGCGAGAGTAAACGAAAGATAGCGTGCCGGGATCCCGCCGTGCGGTGCGAAATATGGCTTTGCGAAAACAGTCGTCACAAACCACATCACGGCAGCCGCCGAAAGCAGCACCGTATTGAAGCGATTCGATGAAAAGCCCCAGAAGTCGGTCATGACCGACGGCCTCATATATTCGATCCCCTCCGGAACCAGCAGGAGCACGGCGGCGCACGCAAGCACAGCGCCGCAAACGACGCACGAAACGGCATATCCGGCGTTATTGTTCTTTTTGCCTATCGGATAAACGATCACCGACGCGAAAAGCGGCAGCAGCACGCATGTCAGAAGAAGCATACTCATATCAGAATACCCCCTTCACGCACTCGGTGATGATGCTGACGGCGTATGACGAAAAGAATCCGAACAATGCCGCGCAAACGCTCGGTACGACCGCTCCGAAGAGCATCCGCACGTCCGTCCTGCGCATCTTCTCAAAATCTTTTTTATCCTCTTCACGGCACGGCATGAAGGCGTTAATGACTATCGACAGCATATAGACTGCCGTCAGCAGCGCCGATATGAGCAGCACGGCTATACCGATATACGCCGCAGCCGAGCCCTGAGCAGACGCGGCGACGCAAAGCTGCCACTTGCTCACGAAGCCGGCAAAATACGGCAGCCCCATAAGCGAAAGTCCGCATATGCCGAAGCAGATGAAGCTGACGGGCATATAGCGCCCGGCTCCTTTGTATTGTGTTGTATACTCTCTGCCTGTGCTTGTTATGATGTTTCCGGCACAGAAGAACGCACCGATCTTTATGACCGAGTGGAACAGGAAATGGAGCAGTCCGGCGACAAGCCCCTGCTGTGTAAACAGCAGCACTCCGAACAGGATATATGAAAGGTTAGCGATGGTCGAATATGCGAGGCGGCGCTTGAAATGCGTTTCGCGCAACGCCATTGACGAGCCGTACAGTATCGTGAACACCACAAGCAGTATCAGCCACGTCTGTATCGGAGTACCCGACAGTATCTTCGCCCCATAGCTGTAGTGTGTAAGCCGTATTATGGCGAAAACGCCGGACTTCACGACGGCAACGGCGTGCAGAAGCGCTGTCGTGGGTGTAGGAGCGACCGTAGCGCTCGGCAGCCACATACACATCGGGAACACGACGCCCTTGACGCCGAAGCCGAGAAAAGTGAAAACGTATACTGCGTCCAAGAGCTCCTTATATTTTTCATATGTCTGCGCGCTGATCGCGCCGCCGGGAACGAAATCAGGAGACGACGCGCACACTATCAGGCATACGAGCCCGAAGAACGCGAACGCGGAGCCGCCTACGGAGAAGTACATATATTTACGCGCCGCGCGCTTCGCGAGCTTCGTCATCGGCTGTATCACGAGCGGTATCGTCACGAGCGTCAGCATTTCGTAGAAGAAAAACAGCGTGAGCATATTTCCCGCCAGTGCTATGCCGCACGTCACACCGTAGGATATTACGTAAAAGGAGAAATACATCCGCAGGTGCTCGTGATTTTTCATATAACCGAACGCGTATATCAGAGCAATGATCCAAAGCACGGATATGAGTCCGAGAAAGAAGCTGCCTAAGCCGTCAAGCGAAAGCTCTAGCCTCAGTCCGTTTATCATTTCGAGTATGACGAACGGTTCGCGCTCACCGGAGAGTATAAGAAACCACGCCGCAACACTCGCCAGCACTACGGCGCAGAGTGCGACCGTGTTAGCAAGACGGTTCTTCAGCTTCGGTATGAAATATACTGTAATGCCGCCTAAGACCGGTATCAGTACGGGAAGCAGCAGAAACACACGCTCCATCAAAGATGACCTTTCACTTTATAGTGCGACCGCTCCGGCAATCGCGTATACGAGGCTGCGAAGCTGGTCGGGTATGAAAATACCGAGCAGCGCAGCGGCTACGGCAAGGATTATGAGCGGCACGAGCATATAGGCGTCCGCTTCACATCTTTCACCTGTTTTATAATCGTTTCCGGGAAAGAATCCGCGCACCGTAACAGGCAGCAGATACCCTGCCGTGAGCAGTGCCGACACGAGCAGGACTGCCACGCATATCCATCCGAGAGCGCCCGGATATTCCGCGAGCGAAGCCGACGCAAGATACCACTTGCTCACGAATCCACTCAGCGGCGGTATACCGATAAGCGCGAGCGAGCAAATTGTGAAGCACCAAAGCGTCACCGGCATACGTTTTCCGATGCCCGTATAATCGTCGATATTAGTCAGCCCCGTTTTACAGATTATCGCGCCTGCAACGAGAAACAGACCGCATTTTATCACAGCATGGAATATGACGTGAAGCAGTGCACCGGTAACTCCGCCGAAGTTCAGCAGCGACAGTCCGAGCAGAACGTACGAGATCTGGCTGACCGTCGAATATGCGAGCCTTTTTTTGAACAGCTTTTCACGGTATGCCATCATCGAGCCCATGAACACCGTCAGCAGCGCCACGCCTGTCCACGCGTACTGGACCCATGTACCGGCAATAAGGTCGGCACCGACGACGTAGAAGACGATTCTGATTATGGCGAGTACGCCTGCCTTTGCGATCACGCCGGAAAGCAGCGCACTAGCAGGCGCAGGTGCTTCCGGGTGTGCTGTCGGAAGCCATCCGTGCAGCGGATACGAGCCTGCCTTTGCGCCGAAGCCCAATATCGCGACGAACACGGCGACGAGCATTATACCCGTACCGCCCTGAGGCAAAAGTGAACCGCCGGCGGTAAATGCAAGCGTTGAACAGTTATTATAGCAGAAGAATATCCCGAAAAGCGCCATGAAGCCGCCGGCGACGGAATAAAACAGATATTTTTTTGCCGCGCGGATCGCCTCCGGGCGCATCGAATGGAGCACGAGCGGAAACGTGGTGAGAGTGATAAGCTCGTAAAACAAATACGCCGTTATCATATCTCCGGCGAAATCCATGCCGAGCGTCATTCCGAGCGAAACAAGTAAAAACGCGTAGTAGCGCGGCTGCGTGTCCTTGCTTTCGTGACGCATATAGCTTTGTGAGAACACAGCGGCAAGCAGCCACATCACGACCGCGATGATCGAAAAGATCTTCGATACACCGTCAGTACAGAGCGTAAGCTCAAGCGGACCGACGACGGACAGCACGACGTGCGATGCACCGGTGTCGGCGGCGGCGTTGACGCCGGTGATAACGGCAGTCAGTGCGCACGCAGAAAGCACGAGCGCTTTTTGCGCTTTCGCGTTCATTTTTATCAGACCGACCGCAATTCCCGAAACGACGGGCACCGCGATCGCCGAAAGCATCAATAACAGATCGGACATTTATCCATTCCTTTCAGGCGTCATATTCACGCGAGGGTTTCAATCCCGGCGTTTATCATATCGAGGATCGGCTGCGAATGCATACCGAGAAACACGTTGAACGCCGTCAGCACGGCGCATGCGAACACGAATGCAGTACCGTTTTTATAAACGGAGGTGTTCTGCCGCGGCTCTGCCGAAGGCAGGTAAATACGCATGGTAGTACGCAGGAAATATATTGCGTTGAGTATCGTGCTGATCGCGAGAACGCTGAGTGTAATTATCGCCCTGTTGTCAGACGCGACGGCAGCCTGCGCGAAGAGAAGCTTTGATATAAATCCGGCGAAGCCCGGCATACCGACCATTGAAAGCGCACCGACCGTAAACGCCGCACCGGCGATCGGGTTTCTGTGCGCAGAGCCCTGAAGCGCCGCGAACTTCACCTCGCCGCCCGACGCCTGTGACAGCCCCGACGCTGATATGAACAAAAGCGGCTTGGTGAGCGCATGGGTGAATATATGGAACACCGCCGCAGCCACCGCTGCCTGAGCCGCCGGGCCGCCTATACCGATGCCCATATAAATATAGCCTATCTGAGCCGCTGAGGAATACGCGATCATCCTTCGTATCTCATTCTCGCGTATAGCACCAAGCGACCCGACTATCATCCCCGCAAGCCCGAACACGAATATTACCAGCGGTACTCCGGTTCCTTCCATAACATCAAAGCCGATGACGCGGTAGATTATCTTGATCAGCAGGAATATATACCCCTTGGATACGAGTCCGGACAGTATACACGCCGATGCCGTCGTGGACGTGCTGTATGTATCGGGCATCCAGAGATGGAACGGGAACATACCGCTTTTCATCCCGATACCGATGACGATAAGTCCGACGGCCGCCGTGAGCGGAACGGTGTATTTGCCCGTTGCCGCTATATCGGCGACTGCTTCTTTTATGTACGACATCGACAGATACCCCGTCAGGTCGTACAGCATACAAATACCCATAAGAACGAAGCCGGAGCCGAGAAGATTGAATATCATATACCGCACCGCGGCTACGGTCGTGCGTCCTATCTGACGTATCATAAGCAATCCGCAGGACGTAAGCGTCGATATTTCAATAAAAACATACGCCGTAAACAGGTCGTTCGTATATGCCAGCGCCGTTATCGCGCTCTGAAGCAGACAGAGCATGACGAAATAGAAATTGATCTTCTTTTCGCTTATATCCTCCATGAGCCTTCTTTTACCGCCCAGCACCGACAACGCCGGCAGCAGCACGGCGAGCAGCGTGAAAAGCACCTCTGCCGTTCCGACACGTATCTCGTTTCCGAACGGCGCGGCAAAATGGCCCATCGCGCGCGTGAAATACCCGTTCTCAAGCGTGTAGAGGAGCACAGGAACGCTCAGTGCAGCGCAGATGAGCGATACCGCGAAATATACATATTTTGAAACCTTCTTCCCCGCAACCGAGCATATCACCGCGCCGAGCAGCGGAAGAATGATTGTAAACAGGGGAAAATCGAACACAATATCCTTCATTCATGCTCCTTTTGCGCATACATATAAATATAGTCGAGATTGAGCGTATGATATCTTCCGTATAGCCTGACGGTGAGCGCAAGCATGATCGCGCTGACGCTGACTGAGACGACGATCCCAGTGAGCACAAGCCCTGATGGAATCGGGTTTATATATGTTTCGGCGCCGTCGATGATCGGTGCGGTACCTCCGTCAATATAGCCCATGGATGCGAGAAACAGATATATCGCAGTGTCCATGATATTCATGCCGATTATTTTTTTGATGAGGTTGCGGTGGAACACGAGAGTAGTAAAGCCGATGCCGAAAAGAAGGATGGCGGCGACCTCCTCGTAATTATAGAAAAAATTCTCACCCATGGTCAATACGATCCTTTCCGTCGAATGTTCTTCACCTGTTATATCTTTGAGCGCATGAACAGCGAGAAGAAGCCGAACATCGTGCACGACACGACCATCCCGACCGCCACGTTGAGCGGCATGATCAGACCGCTGCTGAGCATCGCGCCCGGTGTTCCGAGCGGTATCACGCTCGCTATCCCGTTTGCACCCGTATAGAACGAGTAGGTCTTTGAGACGCAATAAAACGTCAGCGCCGCAAAAGTTACGACCCTGAACGTCCGTCCGTTGAAAAAGCGCTCAGTGGAACGAAATCCGAGCGTGACGCACCAAAGCATCATCGCCGCGCCGATTATCGCGCCGCCGGCAAAGCCGCCGCCGGGCGAAAGATGACCGTTGAGTATTATATAACAGCCGAAGAGCATTGTAGCCGGGACGAGCACCCTTACGAGCCTGTGAAGTATCTGATCGTTCTCACCCTCGTAGCATTCGCACTTCTCCGACACTCTGCCGTCCTCTCTGCCGAGCAGTATCATCACGCAGCATACCGCCGTGAACAGCACAAACGATTCGCCGAGCGTATCGAACGCACGGTAATCGAGTATCATTCCTGCGACGGCGCTCACCGCACCCGTGTCCTCAAGACCGTCTTCAAGGTATTTGTCGGCGACCTCATTGTTCGCAGGGTTGTCGGCGGTCCCGAAGCGCGGCATGAACGATACAGCGTACAGCAGCACGCCTGCAAGCACCACGCACACGAGCACGGACAGAACAATATATGTTTTGTTGAACGAGCGTATCTCAAGCGAGCGCAAGCTCTCCTCCGGACGCTCCTCAAGCAGCCGCATGAGCTTCTCATGTCGGCGATGATGCTCGTAGCCGTCCTGCGTGAGAAACGCGTCGTCGGTCTGCTGCTCAATGCAGTCGTCTATATTCTCTTTTCCGGAAAACCACGCCGCGAAGCGGCGGAAAATATCATTTCTTTTCATCTTCATCGTTTTCCTTCGTATCACTGTCTATCATGTTTATCTTTTTAAGTGTGAGGAAAAAGAGCACACCCGTTATACCGGCGCCGACAGCAGCTTCAGTCACTGCAAGGTCGGGCGATTCGAGCAGCACCCATACTATCGCCATTATCAAGCTATATGAAGTGAATATAACGACGGCGGACAACAGCTTTTTCGTAAAGCTGACCGACACAGCGCACGCTATGAGCATCACGAGCAAGAATATCCGTATAGCTTCATCCATCGTTCTTATCCTCTTTTCCGTCCGACAAGTCAATAACAGGTATACTGCCGGAGCTTTTTTCTGTCCTGCAGCAAAGCAGGCTCACCATATGCGCTGATATCGGTGAAGAGCACCACAGAAAAACGACGGCGACAATCAGCTTCACCGTGCCCCAGTTTACTCCTGCGGCAACACACAGTCCTGACACGATCAGCAATGCTCCGAGCGAGTCGCAGATCGCCGCGGAATGCATACGCGCGAGCGCGTTATCAAAGCGGTATACGCCCGCCACCGAGCAAAACAGCGTAACGCAGCCGCCCATAAGCAACAGCGCACATATCCCGAACCGTATCCATTCCCACATATTCCTATTCCTCCTTCCCGTCACGGCGCCGCGTAAAGACCTTGCACAGCACCACGACCGAAACGAAGCTTATGAGAACATATATCAGGCAAACATCGCCTATGAAGCTCTCGCCGAGATATACGGAAAGTATCGCAAGTATCATCACCGTCACCGAACCTGCCATATTGACGGACACAACGCGGTCTGCCGTCGTAGGGCCTATCACGGAGCGTACTATGACGGAAAGAAGCGCCGCACTCAAAAAAAGCACCGCGCAGCAGTATAAAATATCGTAAGCTTCAGCGACCGTCATGATTTTTTCTCCAGATTCTTTTCCATGCGTGTAAGCAGCTTCACGAACGTCCCCGAATCGATGCCTTCGGCGAATTCCGGGCGCAGGCAATGCACGAGATATCCGTCTTCGCCGCATTTTACCGAGATAGTTCCGGGCGTGAGCGTTATGGAATTCGCAAGCAGCACGCGTCCTGCTTTACTCCTGAGCGGCACATCGAAGCGCACAAGCACGGGCGACGGTTTTTCATGCCTTGAAAATATCAGCTTCATGACAGATGTGTTTGCTTTTACTATCTCGAAAAGCAGCACGAACACATATGCGATGAACAGTCCCGTATTGCGCAGGAGCGAAAATTCCCGTTTTATATCGTAGCCCATGAACCTGAAGGCGCAGAAAGTCAAAAGCAGCGAAAGCACCGCGCCGAATACGCATATTTCGACCGTTACCCTGCCGTTGAGCATAATCCAAAGCAAAAACAGCAATACGAACATAACACCGCTCCTCTTGTTCACATCAACATATAATTATACATCTTCACAGAGGCATTTTCAAGCCTGAATATCATATTTCAACCTTTTCACCGCAGGAAATATAGTGCGTTTCCATGCCTTGGCACGCCGAAAGCTCGATAAAAGCTTTCCTTCCGGTACAGTGACATGTATATAGCTTTGTCACGCCGAGCTTTTTCACTTCCCTGCCAATCTCGCGCATGCGCTCAGGTGAACAGTTGAGCACGCCATCGGACGCGGCAAAATGCAGTCCGCCGGCGAACACGCGCACCGGCGTTTCCGGGAAGCGGCGCTGCGCATCTTTTATAATATTTACTATTCCGTTGTGACTGCACGGAGAGATTAGCTTGCACACGCCGTCTTCAATGATTGCAAGATACAGCTCGTGCCTGAAGGTATCCGGCGTCATCATGCCGCCACGCCGTTCAAAAAGGCACGCATCGCCGCAACGATACGCTTTTTCACTGTGGCGCACGGCGCAGGCGTATATCATGCTGCCCGGAAATATCTCTTTTTCGTCCTGTACGAAAACGCACCTTTCACTGAGCTTGTTTATTATATCACGACGGCTGCTGACACGCATCGGATGAGCAGGTCTGTCCGAAATAAGCTCGCAGCAGGCATATGCTGAAATGATAATCGGAGCGTCGCACGCATCTGCGAATGCTTCAAGTCCGCCGATATGGTCGTAGTGAGGGTGGGAGATGAATATTGCCTTTATGCTATTGCCGTCCATTCCGAGCGCACGAAAGTTCAAATACGACGTTTCATCCTGTCCACAGTCGCACAGCAATATTCCCTGCGGCGTTTCAAGCGCAAGGCTCAGTCCGTGACGCGCGCAAAGATGTTCGTTTTTTGTTTCGTTCTCGGCGATGACGGTTATTCTCATTTGCGTCTCGTTTCTTTTTTTTGATTCTACCACAATACGGAATGAAAATCAACTGAAGTTTACAAACGAAAACGGGCTGACGCATTCCGCGCCAGCCCGTTCGTAAGTTTATATACTATTTATTGCTCTCTATGACACCGCTTGTTATATCCGCGTACTGACTTTTGATCGACTGCGAATATTTATCGATGTACGACTGCACCGCGCCGTCCTTATACACTGTCGGTATCAGCGCTTCGATCTCACTGACGTTGACGACGTTGACATACTGCTGCGTTTCGAGGATTATATCCATCATCTTCTGGCTGTCGTCGTCCTTGAGACATTTATTATAGAGTACCGTTTCGTAGAACGCCGGACGCACGCTGTCTGAGGAAAGCGCGTTCAGCGCTTGCGTAACAAGTCCCGCGAATTCTATATCCGGTGTATCTATCGGGATCGCCATTATTCCGCCGCCGCCGAGCGAAATGTAATCATCCTGATTCTCGTCAAGCTTCGGGAGCGGCACAATACCGACATTGAAGTCGATGTTGCGCATTGTCTCGTAATGACCGCCGTTGAAAAGAAGCATAAGCGTTTTGCCGTTAATGAAATCGGTATATTTTTCGCTGTCATACGGTACTACCTCAGCATCTCCGCCGGTCACGATTGTAGAAAGCTTTGTACAAAGCTCGGATATCCTGCTGACGGACGGCTCAAATGCGAGCGCACCGCTGCTGTCCTTTCCTGACGGATAAGTATTGGTGGAATTCATGAACGCCTTCAAAAGCGCTTCCGGGAACTGCGCGCCCACCTTCTCGCCCTCTCCGGAGGCGGAAGAAACATCCTTTACATACTCGCACATCACGTCAAGTGTCCAGTTGCCGTCAAGCACCGTTCTGTACAGCTCCTCTTTGCCGTACTCCTCAGCCATATCCCTGTTGAAAAGCATCCAGGCAGGCGTCTGATAACCTATCGTCAGGTCTCCGACCGCCCAAACCGTCTTGCCAGCGACCGACAGATCGTCAAGCGCGCTTTCAAGCCACCAGTCCTTCGTAAAATCGACAAACGGAACATCATACCAATCGTACAGCATACCGTCTGTCATCAGTGACACGACGCCGTAATACGAATGCGGCACGATAAGATCATATTCGTGCGTGTTGGAGTTTATCGCGTTTTTCACCATATCAGGCAGCTCCGTGCCGCTGTTGCCTGCACCGGAAAACACTACCTGAACGCCAAGCAGCTCCTCAAGAAGGAGATTGCGCTCGTATGCCGCGTCGTTGAACGGCTCGTCGTTATACTCGCTCACCTCGAAATACATCGGCATATACTCTGTGTTGAACGTCGCCACCGACACGATAGTAAATGTCGTGTCCTCGTAATACTTTCCGTCAGCGATAGACCTGACGTATTCCTTCACCGTCATCGCCTCACTTTCCTGAGCCGATGCCTCGGAGCTTTCGCTCTGTGATGGTCCTGCCGGCTCACTGCACGCCGTTAGTAAAGCAAGCATGAGAGCTGTAAGCAGCATCACAACCATAAACTCACGTTTTTTCATTTGATTATCATACCTTTCACTTTTTTATCTGTTCCGTTTCAACGCTTCACCGATGAGCGTTTCTATCTGTCGGAGAACATACATATCATATGCAGTTGCCTTCTGCCCGTTCAGGCAATACGCCGGCAGTCCGCGCAGCTCTTTTGCCGCGGCAGGGTACGCAAGAAATTCGCACACGCTGCACGCTGTCGCAAACGCCTGCCTGATGCCGATCTCTTCCGGCGGCGACTCAAGTATATCCATCACGAGCGATGGGAACAAATTCGCCATCACTCCGCAATACCCGGCAGCTCCGTGGCTGAGAGAATGAGCGAGCGTCTGTATATTGGCGTTAAAGAGCTTAATTCCTGTACCGTCAAGCAAAGCAAGCCGTTTCGCGAGCGTATCGGGATCGCAGCAGGTGTCCTTTATGAACACGAACCGCCCCGTGTCTGCGCAGAAGCGCAGCATTTCTGTACTCAGCAGCCGCTTATACGGATACGGACATTCGTACAGTCCAAGCTTGGCGTCTGCGGGAAGCTTCATGATAAGTCTTTGAGCATCACGGCACCATGCGCTGTCGGAGGTGTTCGCGACATCGAGCCGGTTCGTTATTATTACTGCGGCGTCGGCGCCCGACTCAACAACCGCGGTAAGCTCATATGCGCTTTCCTCTATATCGTGCCCTGCGTTCGCTGAAGCAACACAGAACATATTTCTTTCGTGCGCAAGCTTTACACCGAGCTGCGCAAGCTCAATGCGTTTCTTAAGGCTCATACCGAATATCTCGCCCGATTGACATGCGGTAAATACGCCGCTGCAGCCCGACTGCGCATAAAAATCATTCAGCTTCGCGAGCGACACTGCATCTATGCTTCCGTCTGTACCGAATAAACTCAGCGAAACCGCGCACATCCCATTCGTTATCTTCATCATGCCAGCTCACTGACCCGTCAGTTCACTTAGCGCGACCGACAGGCATATTATATCCTCTTTATTGACGGAGCATATTATCCTCATCACGCCGTCGTCAATGAAAGCACACGGATACGCGTAATATCCGCCCTTGTATTTCTCAGGATAACGCATCGGAACGATCTGATAAGCAAGCACGTACTGTTCGCAGAAGTTCTCGCCGTCTTCCGAAAGCGCCAGCACAAGCGGCAGCCGGCAGTATTCACTGTCCGGATCGCTTATCACAAACGCTCTGCCATCGGGAAGCGTGCCGCAGAACACCTTGGAATTGCTGTCGGTAAAACGCGTTTCCTGCGGATAAGTCCATGTTCTGCCGCCGTTTGTGCTCTCGCATGAGTATAGATACTTTCCTGCCGATCTGAGCAGCGCCGTAAGCTTCCCGCTTTTCTCAAACACAGATGCTTCGCACAGGAACATCCCGTCTTCACGAAACTGCTTCATTTCGCATATAGAGCACGAGTCGTCGTATTTCAGATTATCTCCGTACGGCGGCAGCGCTATCATACGCCAACCGCTCACGCCGTCGTTCCGGTCGCTTACCGCAAACGATATATTGCCGCACATAAGCAGCCCGCCGTCCGGCATTACCTGCGGTGCGGTGTTCGGAACGAACGGGAGCTTCAGGTCGATCACCTCGCTCCAGTGCTGTCCGTCCTCCGATGTTCTGCAAAGCAGCGTCGTTGCGGTATGCTCGGTGCACGGCGTGAAGGTGCCTGAAATATACTCGTAATAGCCAGCGTACGCTACGAGTTTTTCAGTGGCTCCGAAAATTCCGGAATTGAAAAAGCCGCCGCAAGTAAGCACGCCCTTACCCATCGGCTCGAAAAGGTATTTTGCCTTTCCCCAGCTGACACCGTCATCAGAGCACGAATACATAACGCATTGTCCGGGCATATCCTCGTCAGTCACACCCGATGACCACGCAGCGTAAAGCGCGTTGTGAAAACGGCATATCGCCGCATGATGTGAATACTTTCTATCGTCATCTCCCGGATGCCATATCGTACTTTTTTCGACCGTAGGTTTTTTTCTGTTTGCAGGTGTATTAGTTATCATTAGCTTCCTTCTTCTCCCCCGACAATACATCATACTTTATATGAGTATTATAATATTATGCCGTCGTGTAATCAATACCAAGCCGCGACTGATCGTTGATAAATATGTCCTCATACGTCAATTATTAGAACGATATTTTCCGGGCGTTACGCCGATGCTGCGCTTGAACGCGCGTATGAAGGTATATTCATTCGAAAAACCGCACCGGGCGGCGATCTCGGTTATGCTCAGACACGTGCTTTTTAGCAGCGCTTCGGCTTTTTCGAGACGCGCCATCAAAAGAAGTTCGGAAAAGCTTATGTTGTCATATTTTTTCAGCACGCGCGCGAGCTGCCGCGTGCTGAGATGAATAACTGCCGCGGCATCGTCAGGCGTTATAGGGCGCGCACAGTTATCGCGAATATATTCGCGTGCGGCGTAGGCTATGTTGCCCTGCGAAAGCGCGGAATCCGCTCTGACTCTGCGTCCGCTGTCCGGAACGAGCTGTCCGACGGCGTCAATAAGCAGCGCCGTCACCACCGCACCCGAACCGCATTCCGGAAACGGGCATTCGCCCGACACAGCGTATTTCATATACGTAATCATATTTAGGATATTTTCTGTTAAAGCAAAGCTTTTACCGTTGCGGCACTCATCAATGAGCGTTTTTTCAAGCGGCATATTCCCGACGATCCTGAATCCGAGGTCATAGCGGATAAAAGCATCATCGTACCGCACGAGCCTGTGCTGTGTATCCGGCGGGATGAGCAAGCACTCACCACGCAAAAAGTTTCTGCTGACGTTCGCAAGCTCCACGGTCACACTGCCGGCAAGAACGCAGTACATTTCAAAAAAAGAGTGGCTGTGGCACACGCTGTTGAACATATCATGCCCGGCGATGCTTACATGGCTCCAAATTATTTCCGTCTTCAGCTCACGCAGCCGCGTATCGGGCACGAGCCTGCTTATGCGAGCCGCGTCCTGATGACTCATATCAAAGCGTTGATTTGTCATAAAGGCACCTTCCTTCTGCTTCTGAGGTGATTTTATCATATGTTGTCAACGATGTCAAAGGCTTTATGCTTGACTTCACATAATGGGTATGATAATATAAGTACAACTCATTACACCGAAAAGAGAGGTCAAAATGATGAAAAAAATCTTTCTGTATCTTTTATCGGCGCTGCTATTTCTGCCAAGCGTCGCAGCGGCAGTCAATGCCGCACCAGACGCGGGAACGGCAGCGGCGACAGCCGACGGAGTGAACGTGACAAGATGGGCGGATCTGCTCATAGTATATAAGGATGTCAGCACGACCGACCAAAACGAATGGGGCTGTAACGCCGTTGTCAACAGCGACGGTATAGTAACCCGAATAATCGGCGTCGGCGATACGTCAGGCAAGAACCTTGCCGTTCCCGACGGCGGACTCGTCGTATCGGCGAACGGTGCGCGCGTCGAATGGATAGTACAGAACATCAGCGTCGGCGATTATGTACGCTTCGACGAGGTGACGAACCGCGTTATGGTCTCGAAGACAGACGATTTTGACATAAGCTTTTGTGAAACGCTCAAAATAACGGCATTCAACAGCGTCCGCTACGCCGATTACACGGTCATATACGACCGCGCCGGAACGACGGGAACGAACGGCTACGGCTACGAGGTATGTGTTGACAGCAACGGGATAGTTGTCAGCGCAGGCGGCAACGACAACACCGTGCCGGACGGAGGATACGTTGTGTCGGTCGTCGGTGTTGAGAAGAAACTGTTTCTGAAAACTTACGGTGCCGTAGGTGCTTCGTGCGAAATATCATCAGACAGGAAAAGCGTGACCTTCACCTACGACGACGAAGCTATAAAACGTTCGGTTCAAATGGAGTTTGACGAGCTGAAAAGCGATTACAAGCAAGCAAAGCTCTCCTGCAAGCTTATCGATTATGAAGCCGCCGCAAGCATGATAGCAGCGGCGGAAAAGTATTCTGATGAAAATGTTATCACCACGCTCGCCGGACGCACCGAGCTTTACCGGCTCATCGAAGCCGCCAAGCTCGCTCTGACGGAGCAGAAATACGTTGAGACGCGCGGCGTATGGTATGTCCCGCTTGAGACCGACCTTGAAGGCGTGCAAAAAACAGTAGCGAAGCTCGCCGAGGGCGGGATAAACCAGCTTTGTCTGGGCATCACGAGCGGGCGCGGTACGATAATCCCGCTGCCTGACGGATACACATACAGTCAAGTGGCGTCTCTTCGCGGCTTTGACCTGCTCGGAGCGTACTGCGATGAATGCAGCAAAGCAGGCATAGAACTCGTTGTATCCGTCTGCGTATTCCGCAACAACAACGCCTCGTATGACGAAGAATGGCTCACCAAAGCGAACACCGACACCGGCGGCGAATCGACCACATTTTATTCGCCTGCCTGCGACGAATACTTCGATGTGTTTCTCAAATATATAACGTACATTCTGGATAATTATGCGATCGACGGACTGCAGCTCGATTATGTTCGCTACCCGTATTATGACGGAACGACCGATTATGGCTACGACGAAACAACAAAAGCGCTTTTTGCAGCCGAATACGGCGTCGACGATTCCGTCGTCGACGAGATCGGTGTCAAGCTCTCGTCGCACGCGATGTGGAACAACTGGATAGAATTCAAAGCGTCGCTGGTCACAAAGCGTGTAGATCAGATACGCGAGCTTGTAAACGAAAAGCGCCCCGACATATATCTTTCTGCCTGCCTTGCCGCAGACTACACTCTGCAATACTACTGTCAGGACGGAAAGGGTTGGATCGAAGGCAAACTAATCGACGCCGTTTATCCGATGTCATACGCCGAAGGCATAATGGCATCGCAAACTGAACACTTCTCGTCATTCGACGGTGAATACTACAACATCGAAGGCAGCGGCTCGTACCTTTCTCTCTCCAAAGCTGAGCAGCTCCTGCAGGTAATGCAAACGCGTGAATACGACGCAGACGGCATATGCTTCTTTGAGCTGGGCGCGTATTTTTCTCACGGATATTCAGACTACCTCCAGTCGAGCGCGTTTTATAAAAACGCCGTTTCTCCGACCTTCGACTCCGCCGCGGCAGCGCAGCGCTGCTTCGACAGTGCGGCAGATCGTATACAGCTCGCGCTGAGCTTCGGATATATCACCGTAAGCGAAGCAAATGCCTTCTCCGATGCAGCCAAGGCTTATAACGGAAGTGCTTCTGCCGTGTGCCTTGAGCTTCTGAGCGAATATGAAAGCACGCAATGGTATGCGCTTGTCGCAGCAGATCTCGCGTTTGCCGATAAAATCAGCGCACTGTCCAAGGACGGCTATGAATTTACGCCGCCGGAAAGCGGCGACGAAAGCGATACCGAAAGCGAAGCAGACACGAGCGGCGCCATGTCGTCCGCCGAAAGTACGCCGAACGACGAGCCGGGCAGCCGCGCATGGCTCTGGGCGGCCGGCGCATTGCTGCTTGCAGCGGCAGGATGTGCGGTGTTCCTCATTATAAAAAAGAAAAAGAAATAAGCGGCACTGATCATGACAAAAGCAATACGGCAGAAGCGTTTTTGCTTCTGCCGTGTTTTTTAAATTTAACAGGAATATCTTGTTGCATTGCCCTATCAAATGCGTTTTCGGGCTCCCTGATGCTTTTACTGCTTTTTATTCCGCTTCCGCGGCTGTCATCATATCCTTGACCTTCATCATACGCGTCAGGTTGCCGCGTTCGTTATCCTCAAGCTTCATGGAGATATACTTGATCGTGTCCTTCAGCCCCGGTATCATGACGTACTCCAGCGCGTTGACTCTGCGGCGCGTGCGCTCCATCTCGTCCGCGAGCATATCGCACGTTTTTTCTACCGCCGCAAGCTCGTAAAGCTTTGGCATGAGCGAATTCATTGCGATCACCGCGTCGTCAAGGCTGTCGGAGGTGAACGCGAAGCCATACGTTACCGGCTGCTGTGTGCTTTGGGCCGCCGTCAGCTCCGGCACGTTGACGCTCATGACGTTTTTAAGCGAGCGCTGCGCACCGTCGCCGGACGCAGAAACGAACAGCGCCTCTTCAAGGGCGCTCTCGCCCATTTCCGCCTGTGCAAGCGCCATATGCCCCATCGCGCCTGACAGGAGCCGCCCGATCTGTTCGCGGAGCTCCCGGTTGCGTCTGATATATATCATGAACTGCCGCGCCATCTCATCCTGCTTGTCCTTGAGAAGCTTATGTCCGCGCGCCGCCGTCTTGAGCCGCTTTTTAGCCTTGCTCAGCTCCATCCTCGTCGGATTTACTCTCGTAGCCATATCAGCCCTTCATGTACGCATCGATGTATTCGGGATGTATACGTTTGAGCTCCGTGCGCGGAAGCATCGCAAGCAGCTTCCAGCCTATCGCAAGCGTATCCTCGATGCTTCTGTCGGCATCATAGCCCTGTGACACGTACTGTTCCTCGAACGCGGTCGAAAACGCCGCGTATTTTTTATCCATATCGGAAAGCGCCGATTCACCGAGCACGACGGCAAGCTCCTTGGCTTCCTTGCCTCTCGCGTATGCTGCAAACAACTGGTTCATCGTATCGGCGTGGTCCTCTCTCGTTTTGCCCTTGCCTATACCCTTGTTTTTCAGTCGGCTAAGCGAAGGCAGGACGTCGATCGGAGGCGTGATGCCCTTCATGTAAAGCTCACGCGAAAGGATTATCTGTCCCTCGGTGATATAACCGGTCAGGTCGGGGATCGGGTGCGTCTTGTCGTCCTCCGGCATGGTCAGTATCGGTATCTGAGTTATTGAGCCTTTCTTTCCGTTAATACGTCCGGCTCTTTCATAGAGCGACGCAAGGTCGGTATAGAGATAGCCGGGATAACCGCGTCTGCCGGGTACTTCCTTACGCGCCGCCGAGACCTCGCGCAGCGCTTCAGCGTAGTTTGTGATATCGGTCATGATAACGAGCACGTGCATACCGAGCGTATACGCCAGGTATTCAGC
>CAZFZL010000024.1:0-17638 GCA_964523005.1 uncultured Oscillospiraceae bacterium | reverse complement strand
AGTATCGTCGTGTCATCGGCAAATTTTCCGAATTCTTCGAGTTTTTCGGGCTGTTTTTTATAATCCGGTCCGATGCATTCGTCGATAAGTGAGGCAAGCGGCTTGTTGGAATAGCAGAGCCATCTGCGGTGTGCTATACCGTTTGTGACGTTGGTGAAGCGGTCGGGATACATCGCGTAGAAATCCTTGAACACCGTCTTTTTGAGAATTTCCGAATGGAGTGACGACACGCCGTTGATAGTGTGAGAGCCGATGACCGACAGGTTAGCCATACGCACCTGCTGACGGCATATGACCGACATCGCACTTATCCTGTCCCAATTCCCGGGGAACTTCGCCCATGCCTGACGGCAGAAGCGTTCGTTGATCTCATGGATAATCCCGTATATACGGGGCAGGCGCAGCTTGAACAAGTCTTCGTTCCAGCATTCGAGTGCCTCCGGCATGACGGTATGGTTCGTATAGCTGACCGTCCTGCATACAATGCTCCACGCGCTGTCCCACGAATAGCCGTAAACATCCATCAGCAGTCTCATCATCTCCGGTATCACAAGCGCCGGATGCGTGTCGTTGATATGTATTGCCGCCTTATCGGGCAGAGTGGAGAGCGTTTTATATGTATCGATGTGATCGCTGAATATCGTCTGTATCGAAGCGGATGCAAGAAAATACTGCTGTGAAAGGCGCAGGAGCTTCCCTTCCGTATGGTTGTCGGCGGGATAAAGCACCTTGGAGATCGTCTGAGCGTTCGTATTTTCCTCCACGGCTTTTATATACTGCCCCTGTGAGAAGAGCTTCATGTCGAAATTGCGTATATCCTGAGCCTTCCAGAGCCGCAGGAGCGCGACCGCTTCGCTGTCGGCGCCGGATATCATCATATCGTACGGCACGGCTTCGACCTCGTCGTAATCGGTATGGATTATCTCGAGCCGGTTATCCGTCCATTTTTCGCTCACATGGCCGCCGAAGCGTACCGTCTTCGATTTATCCTGTCTTTGCACAAGCCAGCCTTCGCCGGACGGTATCCATATGTCGGGCAGCTCGACCTGCTCGCCGCCGACTATCTTCTGTTTGAAAAGTCCGTATTCGTAGCATATCGAAAAGCCGGTCGCCGGGTAATCGAGCGACGCGATACTGTCGAGGAAGCAAGCCGCAAGCCGTCCGAGTCCGCCGTTTCCGAGTCCGGCGTCGTCCTCAAGCTCGTACAACTCATCGATCGAAAAGCCGTACCCGTCGAGCATTTGTCTGAATTCGTCTTCAAGTCCGAGGTTGCACAGGTTCTGCCTGAGCGATCTGCCGAGCAGGAACTCCATGCACATATAATATACGCGTTTGCTGCCTTCCTGTTTTACCTTGCGTGAAAAGTCCTTGCGTTTCGTGGTAAGTATATCGCGCACAGTAAGCACCGCCGCCTTATACACCTGCTCAGGTGTAGCTTCCTCCGGTGAAACTCCGTAATACCTTGAAAGCTTGCTGCATAAATTTTCTTTGTTGCTGTTCATCTATGAAAAATCCTTCCGTTAAGCCGAGGTCGATTTTTGTACTGTTTTATCATTCGGAAATGATCCCGTCGTACAGCTCGATATATTTTTTTGCGCTTACGTCCCATGAAAAATCTTTTTTCATCACCCGTATGATAAGCCTGCTCCATTTTTCAGCGTCAGAGTAATATCCGAGTGCACGGTTTACGGCGTAAAGCATTTCGCCGCCATTATACTCATAAAACGTAAAGCCATTGTCGTCTTCGTGGATCGTGTCGAAAAGTCCGCCCGCCTGCCTGACGATCGGAACAGCGCCGTAGCGTGAAGCTATCATCTGTGAAAGTCCGCACGGCTCGCTTTTGGACGGCATAAGAAACATATCTGACGATGCATATATGAGTTTTGAAAGCGGTTTGTCGAAGCGCAGTGTAACAGACACCTTGTCGGAATATTGGTTCGCAAGGTTTGCAAAGTACTGTTCAAAGTGGTAATCGCCCGTTCCGAGCACGACGAGCTGCACATCGTTGGCGAGCAGCTTCCCGGCAGCCCACGTCACGAGGTCAAGCCCCTTGTGATTGGTGAGTCTCGATATGATGGCGATCATAGGTACATCGCGCTCGGGAAGTCCGAGCCGACGCTGGAGGATCTGCTTGTTTTCCTTTTTTCGTCCGCATGAGCGCCACGTATAATTGACCGGCACATCCGGGTCGGTGTGCGGATCGTAATAATCGGTATCGATGCCGTTGAGTATTCCGCAAAGCTTTTTGCTGTATAGCGAGAGCACATAATGCAGACCGTGTGAATACGTGTCTGTGAGTATTTCCTGCGCATAACGCGGCGACACTGTCGTGACCTTGTCGGCACAGAGTATAGCTCCCTTCATAAGGTTGATAACTCCGGCGTATTCGACTATCTCGCGGTCAAACTGTGTCAGGTCGAAGACATCTCCGAGTATCTCAAAGCCGTATATGCCTTGATACTCGATGTTGTGTATTGTAAAGACCGCTTTTATTTTTGCGTAACGGCTATCATAGCAATATTTTCTCTTGAGATATATTACAGACAGCGCACTCTGCCAATCATGTGCGTGAAGCACATCTGGGAAGAAATCGATATGCGGAAGTATTTCCATGACTGCCTTGCAGAAAAACGCGAAGCGTTCACCGTCGTCGAAGCTTCCATAGAGTGAATCACGGGCAAAATAGAACTCGTTATCTATAAAATAAAATGTTACGCCGTCTCTTGTAAGGCTGAATATTCCGCAGTATTGGTTACGCCACGCGAGCGGTACGTTAATGCTTGCGATATGGGTCATTTGTCTGCGATATTCGTCCTTGATTGATTTGTAAAGCGGAATTACAACTCTTATATCCGAGCGCTCATTCATTTCACGCACGAGTGCCTTCGGCAGCGAGCCTATAACGTCGCCGAGTCCGCCGGAAGAAGCGAACGGAAGCGCCTCGCTTGCAACGTAGAGTATTTTTTTTCGTTCCATCAGCAGCACCTCTAAAATCAGATCATCGCGTTCTTTTCTATGAAGAACGGTCTCGTTTCGTGTCCTGACAGCATACGCCCGTCGCGTATTACAACGTTTTTGTCGGTTATAAGACAGTTCAAAAAGCTGCCGTCACCGCAAATCGTATCCTGCATCAGTATACTGTTTTTGACGACAGCGCCCTTGTTGATTCTTACGCCTCTGAAGAGTATCGAATTTTCGACCGTTCCTTCTATATGACAGCCGTCTGCAATAAGCGAGACGCACGCTTTCGAGCCCGGCGCGTAATATGTTGGGGTTGAGTTTCTGACCTTTGTGAAGACAGGCCGCTGCTCCACATTGAACAGCGCATGCCGCACATCGGCGTTGAGCAGGTCCATGCTGCACACGAAATAATCGCGCATTGAGCCTATCGTCGCGAAATATCCGTCGTATCTGTATGTACGTATCACGTCGCTTTTCAGCCTGCTGGGGATGAGTTCGTTGCGGAAGCTCCTGAAGTTACGTGCAATCGAATCTAAAATGAGCCCGATGAGATACTGCCGCGTGAAGACATTTACGTTGAGCGCAACGTCATAAAAGCCGTTGTCGGCGACATCGGACATCCGTATCTGGGTCAGCCTGCCTTCAGCGTCACTTTTCGTAATCGTAAGGTCAGAATTTTCGTTTCCCGTGACGAAGACATTCTTGACCGCCATAGTCATATCGGCTCCGCTCTTGATATGTGTGTTTATGATTTCGGAAAGATCCATGTTGCATATTGCGTCGCAGTCGCAGAAAACGATGTATTCATCAGTCATATTTTTTATGAAGGTAAATATACCGCGGACCGCCTCAAGCCTGTGAGTGTAGTGATTGGTATCAATTTCGGAAAACGCAGTGATATACGGCGGAAGTATCCTGATACCTCCGGAACGGCGCGCGAGATCCCAGTCCTTTCCTGTTCCGATGTGATCCATGAGCGATTGATAATTATAATGGGCAATAATGCCTATGTTAGTTATGCCCGAATTGACCATATTCGAAAGCGAAAAATCGATAAGTCTGTATCTGCATCCGAACGGTACTGAGCCCATTGTGCGCTGTCTTGTCAGTTCAGGCACGCTTTTATCATGTATATTAGAAAATATAATACCGGCAGTAGACATTATTAAGCCTCCTATACGCTGAGTTTTTCGAGATACTCTGAATCGACCATAGTGCCGGCTGGTATTACACTCCCCGCCGGTATCGTGACGTTCCGGGCGACGAGTGTTATTCCGTCCGCTTTAGCTTTCTCGCAGCCTACGGTTGCGTTTGATAAAACCGTTACATTCTTATCGAGAATGCTGTAATCGACGGCGGCTCCCGTTCCTATTGCGCATTCGCGCATTATCACGCTGTCGCGTACGATGGCGTCCCTCTCAACGATCACGCCGCTTGACAGCACCGAGTTGATGACCGTTCCGTATACTTCGCAGCCCTCGGTTACGATAGAATTTTCGATCCTCGCGTTCATTCCGACGTAGTGCGGAGGCTCCGCGGTGTTTTTCAGATATATTTTATTTCCTTTGCCGTCCAGTTCAAACGCCGGCGGATCGCCGAGCAGGTCCATATTTGCTTCCCAAAGAGATGTAAGTGTTCCGACATCTTTCCAATATCCGTCGAACAGATATGCAAACATACGCTCGCCGGCGTTGAACATCGCCGGTATGACGTTTTTGCCGAAATCGTTGTCTGACTTAGGGTCTGCCTCGTCGGCGTTGAGGTATTTTTCAAGCTTATCCTTGTTGAATATGTATATGCCCATTGATGCCTTCGTTGATCGCGGCACCTTTGGCTTCTCCTGAAATTCGCAGATAGAGTTGTCGTCGTTTGTTCTGATTATTCCGAACCGCGACGCTTCCGCAAGCGGAACATCTATGACGGCGATGGTGCAGTCTGCGTTTCTTTCCTTGTGAAAGGCGAGCATGGCGTTGTAATCCATTTTATATATATGGTCGCCGGAAAGGATGAGAACATATTCGGGATCGTATTGATTAATAAAGTTGAGGTTCTGATATATCGCATTTGCCGTGCCCTTATACCAGTCCGCGCCCTTTGATGCCTGATAAGGGGGCAATATCATCACGCCGCCGTAGTTTCTGTCGAGGTCCCACGGCTGACCGTTGCCTATGTATTCATTGAGCACAAGCGGCTGGTACTGTGTCAGAACACCGACTGTATCAATACCTGAGTTTACACAGTTTGAAAGCGGAAAATCGATTATCCTGTACTTTCCGCCAAACGGCACGGCAGGCTTCGCCATGAATTCCGTCAGCAGGTGAAGTCTGCTGCCCTGACCACCGGCAAGCAGCATCGCAATACATTCTTTTCTCCTCATTTCCCGTCACAACCTTCCCGGGCGCACGCAGCAGCGCAAGCCCTCAATGTATATTTATCGGCCGTCTTTTCTTCCGAATAGCCGTATTTTCTTTTTTACAGGCGCCGTTATCTTCGGCAGCTCACCGGTCTTACGCCATACAGACGCGCCGAGCGGCATCATATCCATAACAATATAATTCTTTCCGCCGGCTTCGCGCGACGCGTGAGCGGAAGGATTCAGCACACCGGTGCCGCCGAATACGATGTCGTCACTGTTAAGTACTTCCTCATATATTCCCGGCGTACCCACATTAGCCCAGAAATCAGGACGTTTTACCGGTGTAAAATTCAAAACTATCACAAGTGAGCTGCCGTCCTCAGCCAATCGTTTGTATATAAGCACGCTGTCATCAGCATCGTTGACTTCGAGCCATTCGAAGCCGTCCCACGAACCATCGCATTCCCAAAGAGACTTTTCGGAAAGATAGAAATGATTGAGCGCTTCACAAAATTCATGAAGCTGACGATGGCGTTCGTAGTCGAGCATGAACCATTCGAGCGCCTTCTTCTCGTCCCATTCCGAAAACTGTCCGTATTCGCAGCCCATGAACAGCAGCTTTTTTCCGGGATGAGTCATCATATAAGTCATATATGCACGCAGCGAGCTGAATTTACCGTCATAGTTACCGAACATTTTGTCAAGCAGTGATTTTTTCCCGTGCACGACTTCATCGTGCGATATCGGAAGCACATATCGCTCGCCGAAAGTGTACATGAGCGAAAACGTCATCCGGTCGTGCATATATTTGCGGTTTATGCTATCCGCTCCCATATAAGTGAGCGTGTCGTTCATCCAGCCCATGTTCCATTTCATATGAAACCCAAGTCCGCCGTTCTCCGGGCTTTCGGTGACGCGAGGGAACGAGGTGGATTCCTCTGCGATGCGGAGCACGTCCGGGTAATAGGCATTCAAGCTGCTGTTGAGCTTCTTTATAAACTCTACACCCTGTATGTTCGTATTGCTTCCGTCCGGGTTTGGAAACCATTCGCCCGGTTCGCGGTCGTAATCGAGATAGAGCATTGACGCGACGGCGTCGGAACGCAGCCCGTCGATATGGTATTTTTCGCACCAGAACACAGCGCAGGAAATCAGGAACGACTGTACTGCCGGTCTGCCGAGATCGAAATAACGCGTGCCCCATACCTTATGCTCGGCACGGTCGTCGCCTTGATATTCATACAGTCTGCCGCCGTCGAATTCGAACAGTCCATGCTCGTCCTTCGGAAAATGAGCAGGTACCCAATCGAGTATAACGCCTATGTTTTCGGCATGGCACTCGTCGATGAAATGCATGAATTCGTGCGGCGTGCCATAACGTGACGTAGGCGCAAAGTAGCCGCAGCACTGATAGCCCCACGAGCCGTCGTACGGATACTCAGTCACCGGGAGCAGTTCTATATGAGTGTAGCCCATTTTTTTTACATACGGGATGACCCGCTCTGCGCTTTGCAGATACGTCAGATAGCTGCCGTCAAGGTTTCTGTCCCACGAGCCAAGATGTATTTCGTATATATTGACCGGCTCGGGTATATATGTATACGAGGTCAGGTGTTCGGAAAGGCGCTTGCGATTTTCGAGATAATCCGCGTCATTCCATTCGTACCCGTCAAGCTCAAAAAGCAGGGACGCGGTTTTTTCGTTCGTCTCCGACATAAAAGCAAACGGGTCGGATTTATATGTTCTCTTCCCGTTTCGCTCAATTATATATTTATATCTTGTGAACGTATTAACGCCGGAAAGACTGTCTGAATATTCCCATACTTCGCTTTTTTCGTCTCTTGACATGGGTATTCCGTTTTCCCAATCGCAAAAATCGCCGCAAAGATATACAGTATCGGCGTTTGGCGCCCAAACTCTGAATGTATAGCTTCCGTCCTTCTGCCGGTGCGCGCCGAGGTATTCATACGCCCGGACGTTCGTACCTTGACAGAACAGATACTCGGCATAGTTGTCGCTCACTTACTTTGCCCCGTTCATTGCTTATTCTTATACAGCATTATTATACATTATCATGACCTAAAAAGCAATAGTACAGGCAAAAAAATATCCGGAGCGGCAATCCGCTCCGGATATTGCACTATTTTTTAACGGATCAATACATTCCGCCGCCCATGCCGCCGCCCATATTCGGGTTCATAGCAGGAGCTTCTTCCTTCTTATCGGCAACGACAGATTCGGTGGTAAGGACCATCGAAGCTATCGAAGACGCGTTTTGGAGGGCGCTTCTTGCGACTTTAGTCGGATCTACGATGCCTGCGTCTATCATATCAACGAATTTCTCATTATAAGCGTCAAAGCCGTAGCCCTTCTTGCCCGAGCTCTTGACCTTATCAAGTATGACAGAGCCTTCGAAGCCGGCGTTCTCGGCTATCTGGCGAAGCGGCTCTTCGAGCGTGCGAAGAACTATCTTGACGCCGGTAAGCTCGTCGCCGTTTACAGTCGGGACAAGAGCCTCAACAGAGGGGATAGCGTTGATATACGCGGTGCCGCCGCCGGCCACAATACCTTCTTCAACAGCTGCCTTCGTAGCGTTGAGAGCATCCTCAATGCGCAGCTTCTTGTCTTTCATTTCCGTTTCAGTAGCAGCGCCGACCTTAATGACGGCTACGCCGCCCGCAAGCTTTGCAAGGCGTTCCTGAAGCTTCTCGCGATCAAAATCACTCGTGGATACTTCTATTGCGGAGCGGATCTGAGCGACACGCGCTTTGATCTCCTTGGAGTCGCCGGCGCCGCCGACGATGATCGTGTTCTCTTTATTGACCTTGACCTGTCTTGCTTTTCCGAGCATTTCCATGGTCGCGTCCTTGAGTTCGAGACCGAGATCACCGGAAATGACTTCTCCGCCGGTAAGAATTGCGATGTCCTTGAGCATCTCTTTTCTTCTGTCGCCGAAGCCGGGTGCTTTTACGGCAACACAGGTGAAGGTTCCTCTGATCTTATTGACAAGAATGGTCGAAAGCGCTTCGCCCTCTACATCCTCGGCGATGATAATGAGCTTCTTGCCTGCCTGCACGATTTTTTCGAGCAGCGGCAGAATATCCTGTATAACTGAGATTTTTTTGTCGGTGATGAGAAGCAGCGCGTCGTCGATGACAGCTTCCATCTTATCGGTATCAGTAACCATGTAGGGGGAGATATATCCTCTGTCAAACTGCATACCTTCAACGACCTCGCAGTACGTCTCGGCGGACTTGGACTCTTCGACGGTAATAACTCCGTCGGCGGTGACCTTTTCCATCGCGTCGGCGATGAGCTTACCGATTATCGGGTCGCCGGACGAGACAGTGCCGACTCTCTCGATATCCTTGCTTCCGCTGACCTTCTGCGAATTGCCTATGAGCGCGTCAACGGCAGCCTGAGTTGCCTTTGAAATACCCTTCTTTACTATCATCGGGTTTGCGCCTGCCGCAACGTTCTTCATACCTTCGCGAACAAAAGCCTGAGCGAGCAGCGTAGCGGTGGTGGTGCCGTCGCCTGCGACGTCGTTCGTCTTCGTGGCGACCTCTCTTACGAGAGCAGCGCCCATGTTCTCGGCTGCGTCATCAAGCTCTATTTCCTTAGCTATAGTAACGCCGTCATTCGTTATAAGCGGTGAACCGAATTTTTTGTCGATAACGACGTTTCTGCCTTTAGGCCCAAGCGTTATCTTTACGGTATCCGCAAGGGTATCTATACCCTTGAGAAGCTTTTCTCTGGCTTCAGCGCCATGATATATGTCTTTTGCCATAATTGTATTTCTCCTTATTCTACTATTGCGAGGATGTCGTTCTGACGCACTACGATATATTCATCGCCGTCGCATTTGACTTCCGTTCCGCTGTATTTTGACGTGATGACCTTGTCACCTTCCTTGACCTGCATGACGACTTCCTTGCCGTCGACGACTCCGCCCGGGCCTACCGCGATGACTACGGCTACCTGCGGCTTTTCCTTGGCGCTCCCCGTAAGAATTATTCCGCTTTTAGTCGTTTCTTCGGCTTCGACCATTTTAATGATTACTCTGTCCGATAAGGGTTTGAGTTTCATCTCTGATTCCTCCTATGTGTATTTTTTGATTTTTAACTTTGTTATTAGCACTCGCGAACGCTGATTGCCAGCGAACGGGTACATTGTACATCCCTTTTCTTAAAAAAGCAATACTTTTTTAAAAATTTCACATAGTTTTAACACAAAAAGCCGCAGCTTTTGGCAAATGGAAGTTTTAAGCGCCAAACATTCATTGGCGTTTTTTATAGTATTGATAAAGATAGCACTTGATCATCCCGTTATAAAGCTTACGCGCCTTATCGGCTTTGCGTCCGAAATAATATTCAAACTGTATATCAGAGGAAATGATATATATCTGCCACGAAGGAATTTCACGTTCAAAAACAGTATGCATTTCCCGAAGCAAGGCGTGTATTTGGGACAGCTCGCCCATGCGTTCACCATAAGGTGGGTTCATAATTATCGTTCCGCGTGTTTCGGGGGTTGGTTTTTTTGTATCGAGTACGTTACGCACGCCGAAGCGCACATAATTTTCCACGCCCGCGCGAATGGCGTTCGCCTTTGCGATCTCCACCGCCGCCGCGTCTATATCCCAGCCTTCGATCTCCATGCCCGGCTTATGCACGCCGCTTCTTGCTTTTTCGCGTGCATCCGCCCACGCGCGTGCCGGTATCTGCGGATAATCCTCAGCCGCGAACGTGCGCATTGCACCGGGCGCCATCCCCGCGGCGAGCATTGCCGCCTCAATCGCTATCGTTCCGGAGCCGCACATCGGGTCGAGAATCATCACACCGTCACGCGGTCTTGAAAGGCTGACGAGAGCGGCGGAAAGCGTTTCCTTGAGCGGCGCAAGGTTTGCCTGAGTACGGTAGCCGCGCTTATGCAGCCCGGTTCCGCTCGTATCTATCATCATTGTCACTTCGTCGTTGAGTATGAGAAACTCCACCTGATATTTTATGCCGGTTTCCTCAAAAAAGCTTATAGAATATTCTTCCCCAAGGTTGTTGACAACGGCTTTTTTCACGATGCTTTGGCAGTCGGAGACCGAAAAAAGCTTTGAATGTATAGAGTGTCCCTTCACCGGAAATGCGTCATTTCTGTCGATCCATTCGCTCCAATCGAGCTTTTTCGTGCCTTCGAACAGCTCGTCGAACGTCGTCGCGCGAAACGATCCGACCTTGATCAGCAGTCTTTCGGCATATCTGAAAAAAACATTTCCGTAAGCCGCTGCTTCGAGCGGCGCTTTGAAGGAAACGCGCCCGTCTATCGTGCCTGTGCGCTCGTAACCGAGCGCGTCAATATCCTCGCCAACGAGCTTTTCAAGCCCGAACATACACGTTGCGACGAATTCATACATAATTATTCTCCGTTTTTTCGTAAAATACGGGCGGTCGAGCCGCCCGTATTTTCTTATAATTCATTCTCAAGCTTAGCCGCACAGACTCTGCAGAATCCGCTGTCGGCTTCGTTTACCGCGCCGCAGCTTCTGCACACTACAATGCCGTTTTTGCTGCCCGGCTTATCGCCGCCTCCGCACTGTTTTTTGAGTTGCTGTGCTTTAGCTTGAAGGTCGTTTATATTTTTCAGGCAATCGCTCGTTTTTTGCTTCAGGCTCTCGAGCCTTTGAGGCTGAACACCGTCGCAGTACAGCTTGCCTATCTGAGCGTATATTTTTTCAAGCGTCACACGCTCGCGCGCCGCGGCTACATCGTATTTTGCTATCTCGGCAAGCAAAGCCGCTTTTTCTGTACCGGTCTCAAGCATCTCACACGCCTTTTCGCCGGTGCTGCCGAGCTTTTTGGTAAACTCATCGAACGTCATAACACTCCACCGCGTCATTCAGTCGGTTCAATGATACCGTATTCGTCGTCCTTGCGTTTGTAAACGACGTTTATCGCACCGTTCTCGGTGTTGCGAAAAAGGTAGAACTGATGGGAAAGAAGGTTCATCTGCATCACGGCTTCTTCGGGGGACATCGGAAGTATTTCAAATCTCTTGTATTTTGTTATACGAATCTCGTCCTCCTCGTACATCGTGTCGGCAGGAGTCTCCGCAGGTAAGATGGGCGAGTCCTTGCGGAAGTTTTTTTCGAGTCTCGTGCGGTTCTTTCTGATTTGTCTGACGAGCACATCAACAGCACTGTCAAGGGCTGATGCGTAAGTGCGGTCTGTCTGTTCAGCTCTGAAAATGGTACCATTGCGGAAAATCGTGATCTCTACCGTTTCTCTTCCGCGCTCTTGAAAAAGCGTTACCGTTGCCTCTGTCTCCTGCGGAAAAAATCTGTCCAGCTTCGAGAGCTTCTTGTTGATCCTTTCCCTGACATCGTCAGTCACGGTGAATTTTCGCGCGATAATGATCGGTTTCATATCATTGCCATCCTTTCCTATGTGGTATAGATGTACATCTCTGTACTGTCTTTATTATAACACACCTCATGCTGAAAATAAAGAGGGTGATATAAATATTCAGTTAAATATGCGTGTTATTTTTCACGTTTTCCGTTCACAAATACAGCTCGCGTTCTCGCCATAAGCTCAACAGGGTGTCTGTCGAATAGTGAAAGGTCGGCGCGTTTGCCGTTTTCGAGCGAGCCGATGATCCCGTCAACTCCCAGGATATGTGCCGGTGTGGATGTAATTGAGCGCAGCGCGCTGTCTTCATCCATTCCTTCGCGCACCGCGATAGCCGCGCTGAGCGCCAGATACTGTTGCGGAAGTTCAGGCGCGTCCGTAATGATCGCCGTTTCTACACCCGCTGCTGCAAGTATGCCGGGCGCGGCGGCTGTGAAGTTGGTCAGCTCCGGCTTGCATCTGCTTCCTACAAGCGGGCCGGAAAGCACTCTCGCGCCTTCTTTTTTCAGCTCCTGTGCTGCAAGATGTCCCTCTGTGCCGTGTACTATGACATAATCGAGCGAAAATTCCTTCGCGATGCGTATTGCGGTAAAAATATCATCGGCGCGGTGACAATGTATATGTGCCTGTATTTTTCTATCGAGCACGGCGATAAGTGCTTCGCACTTATCGTCGTACGTTACGTCCTTACCGGCTTCAAGCTGCGCTTTATAGCGTCTTGCCTTTTCAAGCGCGGCTCTTATGACAGCCGCCGTTGCCATACGCGTTTCAGGCGCTCTGTTTTTTGAGTGATAGCAGACCTTGGGGTTTTCGCCCAGCGCGAATTTCATCGCCAGCGGCGCCTTGATGATCATATCGTCGATGCGTTCGCCGCTCATACTGACAAGCGCGAACTGACCGCCTATGCCGTTCGCCGAGCCGGGACCGGTTGCGGCTGCCGTTACGCCGCCGTCGAGCGCTTCCGTAAAGCATCTGTCCCGTGGGTTGAGTGCGTCTATTGCGCGAAGCTGCGGCGTTATGGGGTCGGTTATTTCATTCGTCTCGTCGCTCTCAAAGCCCACACCATCGCCGCTCATGCCTATATGCGAATGAGCGTCGATAAATCCTGGTACAACGAATCCGCCCTGCGCGTCGAGCATGACATCTGCAGTATGCTCCGGCATGCCGCTTTTGACCGATATTATTCCTTTTTCTGAAAACTCAACGTATCCGTTTTCTATTCTTCCCGCTTCTGCGCAGGTCAAAACGTGCGCGTTATAAATAATGTTCGTCACGATGCTTTCCTTTATCCTTTTAATTTTTTTCAAAAAAACGCAAAAACGGCGGCTCAAAGCCGTCCGATTCGGTTTATATTATCTTCTTTTTTTGCCGGATGTTCCTTGCTTGGACTCGAGGGCTTTTTTCAGTGCGTGCATTTTTTCGTCGCTTTCGCTCTTAAAGCGGCTCATCATTGACTCAAAATCCGTTTCGCTTTCAGCGCGGTGTGCTTGCATGGCAGGCGGTGCTTTTCTCGCTTTATCGAGCTGCTTTTTTGAAAGAGATATTCGTCCCTGTGCATCGATTCCGATTATTACGGCTTCGATCTCGTCGCCGACCGTTACGAATTCGTTTATATCACGTACAAATTTGCTTGAAAGCTGTGAGATGTGTATCATCCCGGATTTATCTCCGAACGCAACAAACGCGCCGAAAGCAGCCACTTTCGTGACCTTGCCCTTTATGACGCTTCCGATCTCTGCCTGCATATATACCTTCCGTTTGCTCTGCGAAGCGTTAGTTCGCAGTATCGTTATAGAATATTATTTCGTCAGCATCCCGGTAATCGTACAGCTCTCTGGCTATTTTTTCTATGTATTCGTCAGTCAGCGGTGTGTCCAGCTCGGCGTTGATTTCTTCAATATTGTCGTTGAGCTTTATGACGGTCGTCTCAAGGCGTTCTTTTTCGTCCTTCAGGCTGTTTAGCTGAGAGCGCAGGTCGATAACCGTAATAATAAAGAAAAGAACCACGGCGACCACCGCGAGCCGCACGAATATATTTGTCTTGACCGAACCCATTTCACTCACATACCTTTCCGAAAGAAAACCTTATAGTCCGAAGCCCGATCGTGCTTTTACCGTAAGCCGTTTCAGCTCCCGACGTGCTTTTACTTTCCTGACTGTTTCATTTACTGTTTCACAAAGCTTACCGAGCGCTTTTGCAAGCGGACACAATATAAACCGTACCGCTTTTATGAGCATGATCACCGCGGTATTGACGAATCTGCCGAGCGTTTTGTCGTACGCGAAAAATGATGCTCCGCAGCACACGAGCGCATATCCTCTAACCTCGCCCGACGAATAATTGAACGTCACGAGCAGAAAAATACACACCGCTGCTGTACAAAACAGCAGATCGAACAAAAACAGCAGCACCCCTTTTGCTTTTAATACCATTCTGAGGGCTCTGAAAAATCCGTATATCACGCCGATTGCCACTCCGGCGGCAAGCGACGCCAGCGCATAAGACGAGCCGGAAAAGACGGTAAAGTCAAATACCATCAGCCGAACAGCCTTCTTTTCCTGCGCTGTGTATCGGTATAGACGACAGCGTCGACCGTGCCTTCGATTATGACAGCCGAGCCTTCCTTTTCGTCAAGTGAGAGCTTTTTCACGGTAAGATTGCTTCCGCTGACGGTAAGATACGTTCCGCCCACGTCGAGATTCACCGTTGTGTCGTCGAAGCTGACGATTTCACTGAGTTTAGTGACGGCGAGATGATTTCTGTCCGTCAATATGATCTGATGTACGTTTTCCACATAAACACCTCCGTGAGGTATTTATATGCTTTACGGACGAACGATATTACTCATTTATAATTTCGTACATTTCGGACGCTTCGCTTTTAAGCTTCTGCTCCTGAGTCGAAACAACGCGCACTCTGACATCACGCGTTCCAAATCTAATACAAAGCTCGTCACCCGGTTTTACCTGATACGATGCCTTGACGCTTCTGCCGTTGACGCTCACATACGAGCTGTCACACGCCTCGTTCGCCACTGTTCTACGTTTTATAAGGCGCGAAACCTTGAGGTATTTATCCAATCTCATAATTCTTACGGAAGTTAAAAGCGGAGACCGCCCAACGGCGGCCTCCGCCGGAAACGTCTATCTCTCTTATTTAATAACCGCGTCTTTGAGTCCCTTGCCTGCCGAGAAAGCAACACTGCGTGATGCGGGAATCTCAATAGGCTCACGGGTCTTGGGGTTGCGTCCCATTCTTGCGGCTCTTTCTTTTACTTTGAAGGAACCGAATCCTGCGATGAGGACTTTCCCGCCCTGTGCGAGCTCGTCTTCAAGAGCGCCGAAAACTGCATCGACTGCTGCCTCAGCGTCCTTTTTCTTAATGCTGGCTTTCGCTGCTACGACATCTACTAAATTTGACTTGTTCATTTTTGAAATGCTCCTTTATGATTTTTGTATCTTCAGCGTTGTAAGTATAACATTTTTTATGGCTCAAATCAATAGGCTTTCAGAGTTTTTTTATCGATTTCAATTGTTTTTTTCCCTTTTTGCCTTGATTTTTTCCCATATTTCATCTGCCTGACACGCATCCATCTGTGCGAGCGGCGTTCCTATCAGGAGGGCCTGTTCTTCAAGTTTGCAAAAGCGTGAAACGAATTTATCGGTGGAGCGGGTGAGTGCTTCTTCGGGTTCGACATGAAGCGTTCTCGCGAGGTTTACGACGGAAAAAAGCAGATCGCCTATTTCCTCTGAAACCTGATCGCCGTCGGCGGTTAGCACCTCTTCAAGCTCCTCGCGGACTTTCGCTGCCGCGTCCTCCGGTGTGGTGAAATCGAAGTTCGCTTTTTTACTTTTATTTCCGACGGAATCGGCGCGCATCAGCGCCGGCAGCGTTTTCGGTACGCTTTTCATTTTATCTCCGACGGTGTTTCTGCCCTTCGTTTTCGATTTAATTGCTTCCCAATTTTTCAGGACTTCGCCGCTTCCGCTTACGTTCACGTCGCCGAAAACGTGCGGATGGCGGACGATAAGCTTTTCGCAAAGCTCATTTATCACGTCCTGCATACCGTATCTGCCCTCGTCTGCCGAAATCTGCGTATGAAACACAGCCTGAAGCAGCACGTCGCCCGTTTCCTCGCGCAACAGCTTTGTATCGTCAAGATCGATCGCTTCGGCAAGCTCATACGTTTCGCTTATCAGGTCGGCTCGTATGCTTTTATGACTCTGCTCCCTGTCCCACGGGCAGCCGAACGGCGAGCGCAGCGTCTGCATCAGCAGAAGCAGGTCGTCAAATGAATAATCCTTCTTTTCTTTCAGGCACGCTACCGCCGCATCAAATTCGATTTTTGTCATCTTTTTGCTCCGCCTTCTGTGCTTTTAGCTCCGAGCAGCTTCATTTTTCTCAGTGCACTGCATATCTTTTCGCCCTTCGGAAGCATCAGCAGTTCGTTTTCGGGAATGCCCTTTATCGCGAGTAGCACAACAAAATATACGCACACGGCGACAACGACAGCCGGCAGCAGCGCCACCGCGCTGCGCATACGCAGACTTCCGAGAGTTCCCAAAGCAATTGAAATAAGCTTATACACCGTCATTGCGCTGATCCCGCAGACAGCCGCGGCAGCAAACGGTTTCACGCACAGCGCCGGGAGCTTGAGCGAATGTCCGCTCTTTTTTCGCAGGTATCGGCAGTTCATGCCGACTGCAACAACATAGCATGCGACTGTGCTGATTGCGGCTCCGTATATATTGATCGCTTTTATGTTCAGTAGTATCAGCGAAAGCACCAGCTTCGTGCCCGTACCGCAAAGCACCGACACTATTGTATACCATTCAAGCCCGTACGACTGCATGAGCGCGTTCGTGGTCGAATACATCGTTATGAATATGATGCCCACAGCGAGGATGCCGAGCGCTGTCGACGAGATGCTAAGCGCTGTGACAGCTTCGCCTGCTGAATTGATGTAAACGGTTTGTGAGATAGTCGACGCGCTGTATATGCACGATATAATCCCCTCGGAGAGCAAGCACACGCCAAACGCACACGGGAAAGCAAACACAGCGGTCAATCTGAGTGATGCGCGCATCGATTCGCGCACCTTTTTCTGCTTTTTCAGCGCAAGCGCCGCCGCAAGCGACGGCAGGATGCTCGTTGCTATCGCGTAAATGATCGTGGACGGCATATTCGCGAGCGTGACGGATATACTTGAATACGCCGAGTACAGCAGCTCCGCCGACTCCTGTCCGAATTTCTTGGCAAGCACGTTGACTATCGTCATCAGGTCAACGATATTAGCAAGATACAGCGCCGCCGCCGTGAGTGATATAGGCACGGCGATCCTGATGAGACGAATCGCAAGACGTTTATCGTCTGCCGAGCGTTCGTCACGCAATTCGCATGCACCGCGCCCTTTGACAAGATAGCATATGATGAGAAACACCGTGCTTACCGCAACGCCGATCGTCACACCGCTTATGGTATACGCAGCGACTATATCGAGCGTATAGCCCTTATTCATCGCGTAGCTTGCCGCGGAATAGCCGATTATTAGCTTGAGCAACGCCTCTATCATCTGAGAGATCGCTGTCGGGATCATATTCTGGAGGCCCTGGAAATAACCGCGTATCGCGGATATTACGCAGATGAGCATAATCGTAGGCGAAACAGTTATTATCGCGCGCGCCGCCAGCGGCATATTCATCATGCTCGCGAAGCCTTTTGCTCCGATAAGCATCACAAGCGTTCCCGCAAGTCCTATCAGGAAAAATACAGTCAGCGTGACGCGGAAGAGGTTTTTGACCTCTCTCGCTCTACCGAGCGCGGACGATTTTGCCACAAGCCTTGACATCGCGACCGGAAGCCCGGATGTCGATATCAGAAACAGCAGCGCGTATATCTGGTATGCCGAGTTATAATACG
>CAZFZL010000023.1:0-17695 GCA_964523005.1 uncultured Oscillospiraceae bacterium | reverse complement strand
TAACACCGTGACTTTTCTTTGTCAACGCAATAATCCAAATAACGGTTTGCCGAAAAAAAGAAAACGACAACATAAAAGGTGTGGACAAGACAAAAAAATAGTGATATAATTTGAATCAAAGATATATAAACGGAGAGAAACGCTTTGGATCTGAGCTTATCGTATTTTATCTCACAGATGCTCGAAAGTCCGGTTCTTCTTGTAACCGTCATCCTCACGCTGGGTGTAGTGTTTGTCAACGGCTGGACTGACGCACCGAACGCGATAGCGACCTGCGTCGCCACACGCGCAATAAAACCGCGCGCAGCCGTGCTTATGTCGGCGTTTTTCAACTTTCTCGGCGTCTTCGTAATGACGCTCATAACGCCTGCCGTCGCTATGACTATAAAGAACATGGTCAATTTCAGCGGCAACACGGCAGACGCGACCGTCGCACTGTGCACTGCACTCGTTTCGATAATCATCTGGGCAGTCGCCGCGTGGTATTTCGGCATACCGACCAGTGAGAGCCACGCACTTATCGCCGGACTTTCCGGCGCCGCGATAGCGCTCCATGGAGGATTTGACGGCATCAACGGGAGCGAATGGCTCAGAGTCATATACGGGCTTGCCCTCTCTACCTTCCTCGGCTTCGGAATGGGCTATCTGTTTTCAAAACTGACAGTGCTGCTTTTCAGGAACGCAGACAGACGGCGTGCGAACCGCTTTTTCGGAAAAGCGCAGATATTCGGCGGTGCGGCGATGTCGTTCATGCACGGCGCGCAGGACGGACAGAAATTCATGGGAGTGATGATACTCGGCGTTTTTCTCGCTAACGGAAGCGAAAGCACCGGCGATGTCACGATTCCGATATGGATGATGGTAATTTGCTCGGCGGTCATGGCTATCGGCACTTCGATAGGCGGATATAAAATAATTAAAGCCGTAGGCATGGATATGGTCAAGCTAGAAAGCTATCAGGGCTTCGCCGCAGATATGGCGGCTGCCGGCTGCCTGCTGCTTTCAACTGTATTTGGACTTCCCGTCAGCACGACGCATACAAAAACCACCGCCGTCATGGGCGTCGGCGCTTCAAAACGGTTCAGCAGCGTCAAGCTGTCCGTCGTTCTTGATATGGTGCTTACGTGGGTGCTGACTTTCCCGGGCTGCGGACTGATCGGTTATCTCGTCACGCAACTGTTTATACGGATATTTTGAAAGGATAAGGTACTATGGCCTCCAAAAACGACAGTTACTATTTCGATACCTTCGTTCGTGCGGCTGACTGTTCATGCCGTGCGGCAAAGCTGCTTGATGCTACGCTTCGCGGATTTTCGACCGATACGCTGTACGACAAGAGAAACGCAATACACGCCGTAGAGCACGAAGCAGACGGTATAAAGCACGACCTTATGAACGAGCTGCTGCGCGCCTTCATCACGCCGATCGAGCGTGACGACATCATGGCGCTCTCGCAAAACATAGACGATGTGACCGACGCGATAGACGATATCGCAATACGCATGTACATCAACAACATCAGACGACTTCGCCCGGACTGCCTTGAGTTTTCCGCGCTGCTCGTAAAATGCTGCGAAGCGATGAAATCGATGCTCGTAGAATTTCCTCATTATAAAAAATCCGAAACGCTCCCGAAACTCATCATAGAAATAAATACGCTTGAGGAAGCGGGAGACAAGGCGTACATCACCTCGATGCACAAGCTTCACACCGAAAGCACCGACCCGTTCGAGGTCATATCGTGGCGTGAAATATACGACTGCTTTGAAAAGGTCTGTGATGCTTGCGAACACGTCGCAGACGTCGTTGAAAGCACCGTAATTGAAAACACCTGACTTATGAAAGGACAAACGGCCATGACAGAAAGACTAAAGTACCATTTTGAGCCTGAAAAGGGATGGCAGAGCGATCCCAACGGTCTCGTCTTCTTCCGCGGAAGATACCATGCTTTCTTTCAGCATTATCCTTTTGATACAAAATGCCTTCTTGCCTATTGGGGTCACGCCGTCAGCGACGACCTGATCCATTGGCAGCAGCTTCCTATCGCCATATCTCCCGATAAGGAATACGAAAACGGGATGGGCTGCTATTCAGGCAGCGCGATCGTAAAAGACGACAGGCTGTATATATTCTACACCGGCTCATCGCGCGAACTCGGTCAGGTTCAGTGCATGGCGTACAGCGACGACGGTATAACCTTCACAAAATATATGAACAACCCCATAATTGCCACACGCCCGTCAGACACCGGCGACGATTTTCGCGACCCCAAGGTCACGCTCATCGGCGACACCTATCATATGGTGCTCGGCGGCGGAAAAAACGGCATGGGCAAAATACTTCATTATACCTCAGCCGATCTGCATAACTGGGTATACGCCGGCGTTTTGTATCAGGACAGCTGTGCGCCCGTGTTTGAATGCCCGGACTTCTTCCCCTACGGCGAAGGCTATGTGCTGATGTTCTCACAGATATTCGTCACCCAACAGGCAATGAAGATCATGTACGGCTCCTTCGATTCGCTCCATTTCATCCCTTCCGCGGAAGCTTCACCCGAATACGGCCCGCATTTTTATGCGCCGCAGACGTTTGAGGACGGCAGCGGCAGACGCATCCTCATCGCCTGGCTCGGAAACTGGGACAGAAAAACAGACCCGGATGTTTCGTACGCAGGTGCTTTCACTATCCCGCGTGAGCTGTCTGTCACTGACGGCACGATACGCCTTTATCCCGTGAAGGAAGCGCAGGAGCTTCTCACCGATCACGATGAGATGGTCGAGCAGTGGCAAAACATCATTTTAGTCAACGGCGACAACACAGGCGACACCTCGGTCTCGATACCGTGCAGCGACGTGAGAAGCCTCAAGATCCTGCGCGATACGAAGACGATAGAGGTCTTCGTTAACGCAGGCGAACAGAGCTGTACGCTCTGGTTCGGCAAATAAAACAAAATTGTTTTTCGAAGGGTTGCTTTATTGTGATAATATGTTAATTGACTAAAGTGTAACGGTGTGGTAATATATACACACTGAAAAAAGGATGACAGGAACAGATGGATAATTTTATTGAAAACCTGCTGCCGGGTGAAGAGCTTGTAACGCTGCAGCTTCGTTCGCTTTATGAAAAGCACGGATACGCAAAATACACCGCTTCGAAATTCGAGCCTTATGAGATATACGCTGAAAACAGGAACTTCCTCGGCGACACGGGTATGATAACCTTCACGGACCGTTCCGGGCGGCTCATGGCGCTAAAGCCCGACATCACGACCGGGATGATAAAAAACACAGCACCCGACGCGAGAGCGCGCAAGCTCTACTACTGCGAAAACGTGTTCCGCGCCGACAGAGCGACGGGCGAGTTCAACGAGATACGCCAGACCGGACTCGAATACATAGGCGGAGACGGCAGCTATGCCGAATGTGAGGTCGTGTACCTTGCGTTGGAAAGCCTCGATGCCATAAGTAAAGACAACATTCTTGCGATAAGTCATATGGGATATATAATGCCGCTTGCCGAGCATTACGGACTTGACACGCGTTCACGAACCGCCCTGCTCGAAGCGATAAAGCAAAAAAGCGCTTCCGGCGCGTACAGTGCCGCCGCCGACGCCGGTATCCCCGACAGCGACGCGAAGCACATCGCAAAAATAGCGGTGCTGAGCGGATCGTATAAAGACACCTGCAAAAGCCTCAGAGCGCTTTCGCTCAACGAAGCTATGAGATGCGCAGCGGACGAAACGGAAATGCTCTGCCGTGCGCTTGAAGGCTTCGGCTGCCGAGAGAACAGGATCAACATCGATATGTCGGTCATAAACGATTTCGCGTACTACAACGGGCTTGTATTCCGCGGATATATACGCTCCATTGCCCGCTCAGTGCTTTCCGGAGGACGCTATGACGCAATGATGCGACGGCTCGGCAAGCCACAGCCGGCAATTGGCTTCGCACTGTATCTCGGAGAGCTTGACAGGTTTCTGCACAGAGAAAAGAAATATGACGCCGACGTACTGCTCATCTATGAAAACGCACCGGCATATGACGTTGCCTGCGAGGTGCGCAGGCTGACCGGTGAAGGGATGTCTGTCATTGCTTTCCCCGACGCCGACCCTGCCGTGAAAGCAAAGCTCACGGTACGCCTTGACGGGAAAGGAGACGGCAAAAATGCTTAACATTGCTTTACCCAAAGGAAGGCTGGGGGATAAAGTCTATTCGCTGTTTTCATCTATCGGATACAGCTGTACCGAAATGATGCACGACAGCCGCAAGCTCGTGTTTGAAAGCGAAGAAAGCGACGTGCGTTATCTGCTCGTCAAGCCGTCCGACGTCGCAATATACGTCGAGCGCGGCGCCGCCGACATAGGCGTCGTCGGTAAGGACGTACTGCTTGAAACAAAAGCAAGCGTATATGAGCTGCTCGATCTCGGATTCGGAAGATGCAACCTCGCCGTCGCTGCACCGGAAAATTATGTTGACGACACGGCCCTGCCGCTTCGTGTGGCTACAAAATACAAAAACGTCGCGTCCGAATACTACGCAGGCAAGAACCGTCAGATCGACATAATAAAGCTCAACGGAAGCATTGAGCTTGCACCGATACTCGGACTGAGCGACGTTATTGTCGATATAGTCGAGACGGGTACGACGCTGCGCGAAAACCATCTCGCCGTCACCGAGCTTATCGCACCGTCAAGTGCACGGCTCATAGCAAACAAAAGCAGTTATCATTTCAATCACGATAGAATAGAAAAAATCAAGGAAAAGATGAATGAAAAGCTATGATCAGAATAATCGATTGTCAGGGCGAAACGGCTGAGAGCTTTGAACGCTCTGCCGGTACGTCCATACCAAATGTGGAATCGCTCGTCGCCACGATAATTAGCGACGTGCAGTCGCGCGGCGACAAAGCGCTCGCAGACTACACCGAGCGGCTTGACGGCGTTGCGCTGAAAAGCTTCAAGGTCAAAAAAAGCGAGATAGATGACGCCGTGATACATTGCGGTGAGAAATACATAGCCATACTCAAGGAAGCGGCGGCAAATATCAGTGCCTATCATAAAAAACAGCGCCGTAGAGGATACAGGATCACAAAGCCCGACGGCACGATTCTCGGTCAGCGTGTCATTCCGCTCGCGCGCGTCGGCATATACGTTCCCGGCGGGACGGCAAGCTATCCGTCAACGGTTCTCATGAACGCTCTGCCCGCAAAGATCGCCGGCGTAAAGGACATCGTTATGGTCACGCCGCCGTCACGCGAAGGAACGATCAAGCCCGAAGTGCTCGCAGCCGCGCGCGTCGCAGGCGTCACAAAAATATTCAAGCTCGGCGGTGCGCAGGCAATCGCCGCGCTCGCCTACGGCACGAAAACAGTCCCCGCCGTCGACAAGATCGTCGGTCCGGGAAACATCTTCGTTGCCACGGCAAAAAAGCAGGTGTTCGGCAAAGTCGCTATCGATATGGTAGCCGGGCCGAGCGACATACTTATAATAGCAGATGATTCGGCTCGCCCCGACTACATCGCCGCCGATATGCTTTCGCAGGCCGAGCATGACAGGCTCTCGCAGTCGATATTAATCTGTACCTCAAAGGAGCTTGCGCAAAAAGCAGCTCATGAGATAGAAATACAATGCATAAAGCTTGCGCGCAAGGACATCGCATCCGAATCCATCGAGAAAAACGGCAGGATATACGTCGTGCGCAATCTCAACGAAGCAGCGAAGCTCTCTGACACTATAGCGCCGGAGCACCTTGAGCTTTGCGTCGAGGATCCGGAGTCACTGCTCTCCAAAATTAGGAACGCCGGTTCTGTATTTCTCGGAAGCTATTCACCGGAACCGGTCGGCGACTACTTTGCCGGTCCGAACCACACGCTCCCCACGCTGTCCACCTCACGTTTTTCAAGTCCTCTCACCGTAGATGATTTCATCAAGAAAAGCAGCTATATATACTATACGAAAGAAGCGCTCATGCGCGACGCGGACAAGATCATCACCTTCGCAAACTCGGAAGGGCTGACTGCTCACGCGGCGAGCATAGCCATAAGAAAAGAGAATGAATAGCTTTCTCACGCCCTCTCTGGCAGAGCTGCGCCCGTATACGCCGGGATTCCAACCGAAGGGCGACAGGAAATACATCAAGCTCAACACGAATGAAAATCCGTTTCCTCCGTCGCCGCGTGTGCTCGAAGCGATAGCAGCCGGAGCCGGAATGCTCAACCTTTACTCAGACCCGTCGCTGTCACGTCTGAAAAAGGCGATAGCACGGTATGAAAGTGTGAGCGAAGACTGCGTGACCGTCTCCAACGGCAGCGACGAAGTGCTTGCGTTCTGCTTTCACGGCTTCTGCCCGAACGGTGCGGTGTTCGCCGATATAACATACGGGTTTTACGGCGTTTTCTGTGACATGTTCGGCGTTGCAAGCACTGTCGTGCCGCTCAGAGACGATTTTACGCTCGACACCGATGCGTTTGCCAAAACCAAAGGAACGCTGTTTATCGCAAATCCAAACGCACCGACGGGGATATACTGCGACGCTGAGCGTATCGCTTCGCTTGCCGCAGCGGATCGCTCCAGGCTCGTTATCGTGGACGAAGCGTATATTGACTTCGGAAAAAAGAGCTGCGTCGAATATACGAAAAAGTATGACAATCTGCTCGTGATACAAACGTTTTCAAAATCGCGTTCGCTCGCAGGCGCGCGCATAGGGTATGCGATAGGCTGCAGGGCACTCATCGCCGACCTCGAAAAGCTGCGCAATTCCTTCAACCCCTACAACGTCAACACGCTGTCGCTGCTTGCAGGAGAAGCGGCGATGGATGACACAGAATATTTTGAAGCGTGCCTGCGCACCGTGATCGAAAACAGAGCTTTTCTCACGCAGCGTTTGCGCGAGCTCGGATTCAAAATACCGGATAGCAGCGCGAATTTCGTGTTTGCGCGTGTACCGGACGGGTTTGACGCAGGCGCGTTTGCCGACGCGCTCTCAAGGCAAGACATTCTCGTGCGCCACTTCGGCGCCGAACGGATAAAGGACTGCCTGCGCATTTCGGTAGGCAGCAAAGACGAATGCAGCGCGTTGATACACGCCTGCAAAAAGCTCATCAATGAAAGGAAATCGATATGAGAAACGCATCGCTTCACAGAAAAACGGCTGAAACAGACGTAATTGTCACGCTCTCACTCGACGAGCCGTCCTGCAAAGTCGAAACGGGAAACGGTTTTTTCGACCATATGCTCGAGCTGTTCGCGTTTCATTCGGGATTCGGGCTTGAGGTGAAGTGCATCGGCGATACGGATGTAGATTTTCATCACTCGGCTGAGGATATAGGCATAACGCTCGGTCAGGCGTTCACGAAGGCGCTCGGAGACAGACGCGGCATCGCACGATACGGCAGCTCACTGCTTCCGATGGACGAGGCGCTCGTCGCCGTCGCCGTCGATATATGCGGACGCGGTACGTTCGTGTACGGACTTGAGCTTCCCTGCGAAAGAGTCGGAGAGTTTGACACAGAGCTGGTTCGTGAATTCTTCACGGCGCTGTGCCGTGAGTTTCCGGCATCAATACACATACACCAGATCGCCGGTGAGAACACCCACCACATTATAGAAGCGTCATTTAAGGGCTTTGCACGCGCAATGCATGAAGCGACCGCCGTCTCCGGCGGCAGAATCATGTCCACGAAGGGCGTATTATGATAGCCGTCATCGATTACGGAATAGGAAACCTTTTCAGCATAACGCGCTCGCTTGATCATCTCGGATATGACAGCGTGATAACAGGAGAACCCGAAGTGCTCAAAAGCGCCAACGGAATAATCCTGCCCGGCGTGGGCGCGTTCGGCGACGCCATGGATAAGCTGAAAGCAACTGGGCTTGTTCCGCTGCTGACTGAATTGAAGGAAAAAAAGCCGTTTCTCGGAATATGCCTCGGTATGCAGCTTCTTTTCGAGCAGAGCGAGGAATACGGGCTTCACGAAGGGCTCGGCTTCCTCAAGGGCACCGTCGTGAGCCTTGAAGGAAAAACAAAAGGGCTGAAGATACCGCACATGGGCTGGAACAGCCTGCATATCATCAGGCAATGTCCGATACTCGCCGATACGAAGGAAGGCGACTACGTGTATTTCGTCCATTCCTACTGCGCCTCGCAGTGCGAAAGCAGCCTTTGCGCCGTATCGGATTATGGGTTTTCCGTGCCTGCCGTCGTTGCGGATGGCAGTGTTTACGGATGTCAGTTCCACCCGGAAAAAAGCGGCGAAGCCGGACTGAGGATACTCAATGCCTTCGCACGTCTCACAAAGGAAAACAAAGCATGAAGATACTGCCTGCTACGGATATAATAAACGGCGCACTCGTTCGCCTGACACGCGGTGATTACAACGCTGTTAAGGTATACGACGCCGACCCGGTGAGCACCGCGCGTTCGTTCGCCGCGAAGGGAGCGAAATACATCCATGTCGTCGACCTCGACGGCGCGAAAGACCCTGAAAAGTCTAATTTCAAAGTTATAAGCGATATTATCTCCGCTGCGCCGCTCAAAGCCGAAGTCGGCGGCGGAATACGGAGCATGGAGCGTATCGGACGATACCTCGAAGCCGGTGCGTGGCGTGTCATAATCGGTACGGCAGCGCTCACCGACCCTGCGTTTCTCGATGAAGCGCTTCGCGTCTACGGCCCGGAACGGATATGCGTAGGCGTTGACGCAAAGGGCGGCTTCGCGGCAACGGACGGCTGGACTAAAACAAGCACACTCGATTCGTTCTCATTCTGCCGGGCGCTGCGAGAGCGCGGTATCGTGAATATCGTCTACACCGATATTTCCCGTGACGGGATGCTTTCGGGAACAAATATGGAAGCTTACGAAAAGCTCGTGCAGATAGACGGACTGCGCACCGTCGCTTCAGGCGGAATATGCAGTATAAGTGAAATAGAAGCGCTTGAAAAGCTGGGCACAGACGGCGCTATAATAGGAAAGGCGATGTACGAAGGTCTTATCGACCTCGCACAGGCGGTCAGTGCCGCAGGAGAACAATGCTGACAAAGAGAATAATTCCCTGCCTCGATATACGTGACGGCAAGGTGGTCAAGGGCACAAATTTCGAAAATTTGCAGGAGGTCGACGATCCGGTAAGCCTTGCGAAATACTATAATACCTCCGGCGCCGATGAGCTTGTTTTCTATGATATAACGGCATCGTACGAGCAGCGTCCGCTTTTCACAAGCGTGCTCGAAAGCGTTGCAAAAGAAATATTTATACCGCTGACAGTCGGCGGAAGCATAAACACACTCGACGACTTTGACCGCGTGCTCAAGGCAGGTGCGGACAAGGTGAGCGTCAACAGCGGCGCGATAAAAGATCCGTCGCTCATAGAACGCGCTGCAAAAAAATACGGGAACCAGTGCGTTGTGCTGTCAATGGACGTCAAGCGCTCAGGCGGCAAATACACGCTGTTTGCGAAGGGCGGCCGCGAGAACACCGGTATCGACGCGATGGAATGGGCAAGACGCGGCGAAAGCGTCGGCGCCGGCGAGATCGTGCTCAACAGCATCGACACCGACGGCGTGAAGAAGGGCTTCGACCTCGAAATGCTGCGCGCACTCACGTCAGTCGTATCCGTGCCGGTCATAGCCTCAGGCGGCGCAGGCTGCATAGAGGATTTCATCGAGCTGTTCAGGCTCGACGGCGTAGATGCCGGACTTGCCGCAAGCATATTCCACTTCAAAACGGTCAGCATAGCCGAGCTGAAAGCATCGCTGTGCGAGGCCGGAATAAACATCAGAAAAATCTGAAAAAGGATCGGGAAATATGAATATCAAAGACCTGCGATTCGACTCAAACGGACTTATACCGGCGGTGGTACAGGATTTCTACTCAGGCAAGGTGCTGACTGTCGCATACATGAATGAGGAAAGCCTTGCGATCACACTACGTGAAAAGCGCACCTGCTTCTGGTCACGCAGCCGCAAAGAGCTGTGGCGTAAGGGACAGACCAGCGGCAGCGTACAGCACGTGGTGAGCGTATGTGCCGACTGCGACGGCGACGCGCTCGTGGTAAAGGTCATCAAAGACGGCCCTGCCTGCCACCTCGGAACGGACAGCTGCTTTACGAATCTCCTGTACGGAACCGAAGGCAGCACTTACAGCCTCGGCGAGCTGTACGAACTTCTTACAGACAGAAAGAAAAAGATGCCCGAAAACAGCTATACGACATATCTTTTCAGCAAAGGAAAGGAAAAGATACTCAAAAAAGTCGGTGAGGAATCGACTGAGGTAGTTATTTCTGCGATGAAGGGCAAAAAGGATGAAACGATATTCGAAATATCCGATCTCGCGTACCATGTGCTTGTGCTGATGGTCGAATGTGGGATAACGCCGGAGGATATCAAGGCAGAGCTTGAAAGCCGCCATGTTATAGATAAAAAAACAAAGCAGGAGGTCATGAGATAATGGCAGGTTATCAAAAGCTTGACGTGCTCATACGCGAAGAGCTTGATCAATTACTTGAAGAAGGCTACGATTTCAGCAAGGACGAGTACATCAAAAAAATCGATTCATGCGGAGGCGACCTGAAAAAGCTCGGTGATCTGTACGACACGTTTGCTTCATTGAAGATGAGAAAGGATTTCGGATATGTCGAGCCGAGCACGCTCGAAGAGATCCGCGCTCTTTCCGACGCCAAAGACAAAAAGGACTCTGACCCCGGTGAAGTACCGTTCAAATACTTCCACGGCGCGTGGCTCGGACGCTGCATAGGCTGCGCTCTCGGTCAGCCCGTCGAGATGTGGCACTACCGCGATATACGCACCTGGTTCGAAAACGCCGGCAAATACCCGATAAACGGCTTTGTTCCGACACATTCCGGTGACAAAGTAAACGAAGGCGCGGCGACGGACGAAAAGATCAACGCCATGCCGATGGACGATGATATACGCTTCACGGTGCTTTCATATATGCTAGTCGCAGGAAAAGGCTATACGTTCGACACCTACGATGTGGGCGCGTTCTGGATGTATCATCTTCCCTACCGCTATATATGTACCGCTGAAAATCAGGCATATCTCAATTTCGCAGCAGTCGACGAGTTCGGTCCGTGGGGCAGACCCGAAAACGCGCTTGAAATTCTCAAAAAGAGCGGTGTCAACACCTACCGCAACCCCTACCGTGAATGGATAGGCGCTCAGATACGCATCGACGGCTACGCATACTGTGCCGCCGGCAGACCGGCGCTCGCGGCTGAGATGGCATATAACGACGCGTTCCTCTCACATACGAAAAACGGCATATACGGCGCGATGTTCTTCGCCGCCTTCATCGCCGCAGCCTTCACCGACAAAGACCCTGAAAGCTGCTTTGAGACTGCGCTTTCGTTCATACCGAAAACCAGCAGATTCTACGAAACGGCGCTTGAGGCAAGAAGGATAGCGCACACCGTCACCACCACTGAGGAGCTTGTCGACGCGGTGGTCGAAAAAATGCCGCATTACTGCTTCGTACACACGCTCAACAACGCCGCGCTCTGCATCGCATCGATCCTGTTCGCAAAGGGCGATTTTGCAAAAGCGCTCACCGCTTCCGTTACCGGCGGAATGGACACCGACTGCAACGGCGCGACCGTCGGCTCGTTCATGGGCGCACTCTGCGGAAACGACAACATCCCCGCCCATCTCAAGGATCCTCTCAACGACACATACTATTCGGGTATCTCAGGCTACGACCCCGGCTCGATCTCAGGGCTTGCAAAGAAGTTCAGCGATATTGCGAACAAAAGATAAGACCTTCAAACGTCCGAAAAACACGCCGCTCTTAATGAGCGGCGCTTTTTTTACGTTTTTTCGTATATGATCTTTTTTCCCTGCTTCTCTTTTTCCCTTGCGCAGCCGGTCACGGTGAGAAATTTCAATGCCCGCCACGCGCTGACGCCGCGCAGCCCGAATATCCTGCCCATATCGCCGAGTGTAAATGTATCCGGCAGCATCGGCACGAACAGCTCACGGCAGTCGTCACAACAGCCGAGAAATATCTCCTGTCTTATTCCCGTCGGCACGATATCGAGCCGGTTCGAGCCGCGTTTTCCGCCTCTGCCCCAGCCGTCGAGCGCCCGGTATTCGTCACCGTCGTACAGCACGAGCATCACGGAAAAGCGATCGTCTGCGGCGTTGTCACCGAAATATTCGCATACACCGTACAGCTCCGGCAGCGCGTCGGCGACGTTTCCCCTCTTCGGGCTTTTTCGCTTTTTGCTGACAGTGCAGTTTTTTTCGTCCACCCATGACACCGTTTTTTGTACACAGATCGGAAACACGACAGTGACCTCGTATTCGCTAAGAAACGTATCGAGTTTCTTTTTAAGCCTGTACAGCGCACGCGTCTGGATCTCAAAAACTCTGCCGTCGCGCAGGATGTCGGCGTATGAGCGCCCTATTTTTATCTCATGCTTTGATGTGTCAGGCTCAAAATAGTGTTTAAGCACGCAGTGGAGCGTATGCTCGCCGAGCGTACCTATCTGGCCGCCTTCGGCAGGTTCAAGCGCTGTACTTAATGCGGCAAAAAGTGCCTGTGAGCATATTGCCGCGTCACTGTCAGTTTTTTTCTTCATATGCCGCCGCTTGTGTAAATATCAGCTTTATCGTATCAGTGTTAAATTTCGGTTTTCTGTCGTATGTATAAAGCCCGTTTTTCTCCTGTTCAACGTCGGTCAGCTGAGTATAGCAAAGCCCGAATATCCTGTTGTTGTCGAGGATCGCCATCGTAAGCCCCGACAGTCTCGAAAGAAATTCTTCCTCACTCTGCGGTGCATTGCCGTATCCCCAACCGCCTTCAGCCGCCCACGCTATTCCGCCGTATTCGCTGACAAAGGTATAGCTGCCGTATTTATTGACGTGCGGACATACTATCGCGCCGTTTTTCAGTCCGTCGAGGCGCGCTCTGAACGATTCCGGGTCCTGGTCGTAATCATGAGTGTCCGATATATCTCCGTGTCCTGTGTGGAACCATCCGGATGTATCTATCACAGGCCTCGTTTCATCGAGCTTTGAGGTAAGATCAGCGGTGAACGCCACGAGCTTTTTTTCGTCGTCGTGCGATGTCTCGTTGAACGGACACCAGCCGACGATCGCCGGGTGGTTGAAATCGCGCTCGAGCGTGTCTGTCCACTCTTCGAGAAAATCAGCCCACGCCGCCGGTACGCTCTCGTCAAGACCCCAATTCGGATATTCACCCCACACCATATATCCGAGCCGGTCACAGTGATAAAGAAAGCGTTCTTCAAATATCTTCTGATGCAGCCGCGCGCCGTTGAAGCCCATATCCATCGACAGCTTTATATCGTTTTCGAGCGCACTGTCGTCCGGTGCGGTATAGATACCGTCAGGATAAAAGCCCTGATCGAGTACGAGACGCTGAAATACCCTTTTGCCGTTGACTGTCATCATACCGTTACGGCATTCGACATTGCGCATACCAAAATAGCTTCCCACCGTGTCGTCCTTCATAGTGAGCGTCAGATCATACAGCGCGCCATCTCCGGGCTGCCAAAGATGAAGCTCGTCCGGCTTTAGCAGAAGATCACATTTTCCTCCGTATACACAGCCCTGTGCCGCTCCGGTATATCTTCCATCAAAGCTGCATTCTGCGTTTAGCACCGTTTTATCCGGCGCATCACACAGCGCCTGTATCAAAAGCGCGCCCTGAGAAACAAGCGGCGTATACTTCGCGCTTTTTATATAATTCTGCGGTGTGAACTCAAGCCATACCGTCTGCCATATACCTGTCGTTCGCGTATACATACATCCATACGATTCGGGTCTGTCGGACTGTTTTCCCGATGCCTGAAGCGGGCTTCGCGTGTCGTCATTCACGAGCACCCTGATGCTGTTGACTCCCACTGTAAGCTGCCGCGTGATCTCGAAAGCGAACGAAGAATAGCCGCCGCGGTGTTTTCCTGCACACACTTCGTTTATTAACACTTCAGCTTCATAGTCGCACGCTCCGAAGCGTATAAAAACACGTCCTTCAAGCTCATCTTTGCTCACGGTAAACGTCCGGAAATACGAGCAGGAGGAGATAAACCCCGTATCGTTTATGCCGGAAAGTCTGCTTTCGGGGCAAAACGGTACGTTAATGCTTTTCGTTTCTTTGCTGTCAGCATCGGTGACATATGTGAAATCCCATTTTCCGTTGAGGCTGCGCCACGAGCTCCTGCAGAACTGAGGACGCGGATGCTCCGGGCGCGGTATGTGTTCATTCATGATGTATACCTCCTTTGTCAATACACGGATTATACATTATTTTTCAGAATATATCAAGCGCTGACGTAAAGAATAAGAAAAAAGAAAAGAAGGAAAAGCCATGACGAAACGCAATAACCTCAAAAACGCCGCCGACCACCCATCGAAGGACGCGTTTCTCACAAACCCGGTCGCTTCGGTCAACGAATGCACGGGATTTGTTCCGACGCCGCCCGAGACACAGCACGAAGCAAGCGCGTACAGCGAGCTTGCCGATGTGCCCGTAACAAAAAACGAGAAGCCAAACCGGAGAAAGAAGCTGTAAAAAACAGAGTAAATCACGTGCGTAAAAAAGCGCTTTTTCGTCATGAATACCAAAAAAATGAAAAGTCGATATTTTTTTTGAAAAATCTCTTGACAAAAAGCGACGGACGGTATAGAATCAGCAGCATAAGAGCAATGGAGCTCGGAATGATTTATTTATTCCTTCTCCGTCGCTCTTTTTTTATTTTCAAAAATAATTAAAGGAGCAGTTGTGCATGAAAAACCTTCCCGAATATTTCGGCTCGCTGGTGTTCAACGACAGCGTAATGAAAGCGCGTCTCCCGAAAGAGACGTACATATCGTTGAAAAAGACCATTGACGAAGGAGCGCGCCTCGACATAGGCGTCGCAAACGTCGTCGCAAACGCCATGAAGGACTGGGCGTGTGAAAAGGGCGCTACCCATTTCACCCACTGGTTCCAGCCGATGACAGGTGTCACCGCCGAAAAGCACGACAGCTTTATTTCGCCGACGTCTGACGGAAAGGTGATCATGGAGTTCTCAGGCAAGGAGCTTGTACGCGGCGAGCCCGATGCTTCATCATTCCCGTCCGGCGGACTGCGTGCCACCTTTGAAGCGCGCGGATATACTGCTTGGGATCCGACTTCGTTCGCGTTCATCAAGGGAAATACGCTTTGCATCCCGACGGCGTTCTGCTCGTACGGCGGCGAAGCGCTCGACAAAAAGACGCCGCTTCTGCGCTCGATGGAAGCGCTCAGCAAACAAGCCATGCGTATTCTCAAGCTGTTCGGCAGCGACAGCGGCGTGACATGTGTACGCACCTCTGTCGGCCCGGAACAGGAATACTTTCTCATCGACCGTACAATGTACGAAAAACGCAAAGATCTGATATATACCGGCAGAACGCTTTTCGGCGCGAAGCCGCCAAAGGGTCAGGAGCTTGAGGATCACTATTTCGGTACGATAAAGCCGCGTGTCGCGTCGTTCATGGCTGAGCTTGACGAAGAGCTTTGGAAGCTCGGCGTGTTTGCGAAGACAGAGCACAACGAGGTCGCGCCCTCTCAACACGAGCTTGCACCGATATATACCACCACAAACATCGCAACCGACCACAACCAGCTCATGATGGAACTCATGCAGCAGATAGCTCAGAAACACGGACTCGTCTGTCTGCTCCACGAAAAGCCTTTTGACGGCGTTAACGGCTCAGGCAAGCACAACAACTGGTCTCTCGCTACAAACACCGGCGTCAACCTGCTCTCCCCCGGAGAAACGCCCTATGAGAACGCGCAGTTTCTGCTCGTTCTGTGCGGTGTGATACAGGCGGTAGATGATTATCAGGACCTGCTTCGTCTCTCCGTCGCTACCGCAGGCAATGACCACAGGCTCGGAGCGAACGAAGCGCCGCCTGCTGTCATATCGGTATTTCTCGGCGACGAGCTTACGGCGATACTCAAATCGCTCGAAGACGACAGCCCGTACGCGGCGTCTGAAAAAGCCGTGCTGAAGCTCGGTGTTCACGTTCTGCCGAAGCTTCCGAAGGATTCGACCGACCGCAACCGCACCTCGCCGTTCGCCTTCACCGGAAATAAATTCGAATTCCGTATGCTCGGCTCGTCGAACACCATCGCCTGCGCAAACATCATGCTCAACGCCGCTGTTGCCGAATCGCTCAGACAGTATGCTGACATACTTGAAAAAGCCGACGATTTTTCGCAGGCGTTGCATGACCTTATCAGAAAGACCGTCAAGGCACACAAGCGCATCATCTTCAACGGCAACGGCTACGACGACGCGTGGATAACTGAAGCCGTCGAAAAACGCGGTCTGCTCAACCTGCGCACCACACCGGACTGTATGCCTTATTTGCTGCATGAAAAGAACGTCGCCCTTCTGACAAGTCACAGGATCATGTCAGAGCCTGAGATCCGCTCGCGTTACTCGATAATGCTCGAAAATTACTGCAAGCAGATCAACATCGAAGCACTCACCATGACCGACATATCACGCAAGCAGATAATCCCCGCTGTACTCACATACGAAAAAGAGCTTGCCGAAACGGTGTCGCTCAAGTCGTCGCTTCCGACTAAGCTCGATGCCTCATACGAATTTTTTGCTGTATCGCGCCTGTCGACGCTTATCGCTGACATAGCTTCAAAGACCGATAAGCTCAGCACCGAGCTCGCGGCGATCAACGCGATTGACAACATAACCGAGCTGTCGTGTGCGTACAGAGACACCGTGCTTCCCGATATGCAGCTGCTCAGAGCTTCGGCAGACGAAGCGGAATCGCTCACGGCAGAAAAATACTGGCCGTACCCCACCTACGGCGATCTGCTGTTCGGGACAAAATGATTATAACGCCCTCGCCGGTGCGACATTTACGCCGGGCGGAAAGGTTGAAAAATGTGTACGATAATGGGTTGCTCCGGTACATCGGTATCGGCTGAAAAATTTAAAGCCGGGCTCGAAAAGACGCAGTCGCGCGGGCCGGATGCCACGCGCATCATATCGCTCACCGGCGTAACGCTCGGCTTCCAGCGGCTTTCGATAATGGGGCTGAGCGAAGAAGGGATGCAGCCGTTCGAGCTCAACAAAAAGCTGCTCGTGTGCAACGGAGAGATCTACGGGTTCAGAAAACTGCGCGAGCAGCTTGAAGGTGAATACGTTTTCAAAAGCGATTCAGACTGCGAAATACTCCTGCCGATGTATGAAAAATACGGTACGGATATGTTTTATATGCTCGACGCCGAATATGCGCTTATTATATACGATCCGCAGTCTTCGTCGCTCGTAGCGGCGCGCGATCCCATAGGGATAAGACCGCTGTTTTACGGATACTGTGACGGCGGGATTGTTTTCGCAAGCGAAGCAAAAAACCTCGTCGGAATATGTCCGCATGTTATTCCGTTTCCACCCGGTCATTACTATGCAAACGGAAAATTCGTCCGCTACCGTGATATTACCGATGTGAAGGAATACACTCACGAAAGCATCGAGACCATATGCGCTGCGATACGCGAAAAGCTCGTCGTCGGCATCGTCAAGCGGCTCGATTCCGACGCACCCGTCGGGTTCCTGCTCAGCGGCGGACTCGACTCGTCGCTCGTATGCGCTGTCGCGCAAAAGCACCAAGGCAAGCCGATTCGCACCTTTGCGATAGGCATGGACACGGACGCGATCGATCTGA
>CAZFZL010000022.1:0-17781 GCA_964523005.1 uncultured Oscillospiraceae bacterium | reverse complement strand
ATAAATACGAATAAGGTCTATTAAAACGCGGACGGAAGAAGCGAATAGCTTCTTCCGTCTTCATTTTTTATTGTGTTTTTATACCTTCGCCGGTTCTAATATAATTGACCGAAAACGGCTCAAGCGAACAACTGAACTTTCCGCCCCTGATGATCTGGCGCCTTGAGTATTCACCCTCAAGGATATACTGTCCGTTTGCAATATCACATTTAACCTTGCATTTAACTGTCTGTTCAGAGGCGTTCAGAAGAATCAATAGCTTCGAACCGTCATGCACACGCTGCCACAATCCGGCATACACAGGTGAATGCGTCAGAATACCGCCGTACGCGTCGCGATCCTTGTCAGTAAACAGCTTTTCAGCGTCATCAGTAACGACCGGTGGACGGAGCATATGACCCTGTGAAAAATATTCATAGTTTGCGAACCTGAACCGCACACACTTGTTGTAAAACACACGGTGCTTCAGCTTTTCATATGTCGCCGGATCGATCCATCCGAGTTGTTCACCGTATACGAGAGATTCAGATATCGTCATGCGCTGTCCCTGATCGTCGTCATCGGAAAATGTGCTGTATCTTCTGCCGAACATCGTGACGAGCCCGGAGTAAACCGCCGGGAACGCCGGAACCTGATTATTTTTCACCCACAGCCACGTCAGATACATCTGTATATTCTTCATAAACGGCTCTGCCGTACATTCTGTCGATACAACGGTGTTTACAGGCTTGACCAGCCCGATATGATCGAGCAGATTCGCATAGCTTTCGCACCACCATGAGCCGCCTCCGGGCTGATGTGAATGGTTTTTATCCTCGCAAAGATACGGCGATGCAGCGGCTATCTGATCTATATAGACAGCGTTGACCTTGTATTCGTTGAGCAGCTTTGACACCGTCTCCGTGACTTTTTCCTGCCATATGGCACTTGAGGGACACATGATCGCAAGCTTGACGGGCGAACCGTCCTCTTCCTTTGAGCTGTATGTTTCGATGAAAGGTTCACCGTGTACATTTTTCGTGCATCCGGGCTTTGCGACGCTCGAAAACTGCCAGTCCTCAAGCCCCTTGTCGCGCGTATCCCAAAGTCTGCCGTTGATATACGGCATTACCCTCACTCCGGAACGCTTGAGCTTATAGAGCCCTGTAAGCATATTTTCTTTTACGGGAAAATAATGCGGATAATCATTGTCGAATGGGATCTTATGCCAGTCATACATATGGACGGCGCTGCACGACAGCCCAAGCTCCATATTGCACCGGATCACGGTATCAGCATAGCTGTCGTCACTGCCGATCCTGACAAGCCACCAATGAGCATTTTTTCTGACCCATTCAGGCACGTCATTTCTGACGCCGCTTGTGTTTTCAGGTATCCACGACGCGTTTGCGAGCGCCCATTCACGGTAGATCATCGCCGCGTCGTACCAGTCACCGTCGAAAAGCTTCCAAATGAGTGTACCGCTGAGCGACTGCGAATTATGGATGTGTGAAATGTCGCGCATCGGCATAGCCGCAGAAAGCGTACATATATCGCTGCCCTTTTCTTTTTTGAATGAGAACTGCTTATACGCGGCGGTTCCGTCGTGCACACCGTAATACATTCCTCTTTTGGTTTTTTCGTTCCATAGCGCAAAATACTGCATCGACACACCGTACGACGGATAATTCTGCGTTGACGAAAGCTCTTCCGCCGACGAAGACCATACCTCACCACAGCCGTAAGGAGACATAAACTTCATATCGTCCGAGCATAAAAACGGCAGTGACGGATAGCCGCAGGAATAGAGCGTGCTGCCGGAGGACGACGATACAAGCGACACGTTCCACTCGATTGTGTCGTTTTTATTCGTTATACTCACCGAAGCGCTTACTCCCGGGATTGCGCTGTTTTCGGCAAGCGACGCGAACGCGACACCCTCGCACATGACAACATCGATCTTTTTCCAGCCGAAGGATGTGTTGGCGCAAGATATCTCTTCGCCGCCGGCACGACGCGTTTTTATCTCGAAGAGCGAAGCGCTTCCGTCAAAAATTGTCTGCTTTGCTTTTCTGTCATATATACGCGAAAGCACGATACCGCTTTCGATTCGCTTCAGCTCAAGCTGAAGAGAGGATGTTTGTATTTTATAAATTTTGTGCATGATAATTATCACACTCCGCAGTTTTTTTAATAATACCACATTTTCTTACTTCCGTCAACTGGTATATCAAAAAAACAGTGTCAGAAGATCAATCAACGCAGCCCGGATCAAACGCATCACGCAAGGCGCCGAACATCAGCCTATGGCCGGCAGTGCTCGGATGTATACCATCGCTGCAGATGAGCGAATCGAAATCGGGGCGCGCAAGGAACGGCGAACGTATATCAATGAGCGGAACGCTCAACTCGCGTGCTACACGCGAAGCAGCGATGCTGTACATCTCCTGCCAGCGTGAAATATGCATTACGTTACCGAGAAAAATCAAAACGCGCTCCGGAACGAGATCGACGGAAAAATGCCTGAAATATTTTTCAGCGTCTATCGGTGGCGGCGTGAGCATCACAGGCGTGCTTCCAAGCTCTCTGATGCGCTCTATCGCTTTCGCGTAGAGCTCGCTAAAAAGCTCGATCGGTGTTTTCGGGATATGTTTGTAATAAGGGTCATCCGAAACCGCCTTCCAATCGAAGTCGCAGTCGTTGCCTCCGAATTCGAGAAGAGTGATATCAGATTCGCTTATCTCTTTTTCACACTTGCGCATCATGGCGATGCCTTTATCGACGGTGCAGCCGAATTTTGAAAAATTCTCTATTATATATCTGCCGGAGCTTTCAAGCAGTGAAATAAAGCTTTCTTTGAGAAAGACATATTTTCCGTTTTCGTCAAGTACAACACCCCTCGTTATCGAATCTCCGAAAACGCAAATTTTTGTTTCTTTTGTTTTTCCATTAAGCTGATCAAGCATCGTTCACGTTTTATACGGCTTGTATTGAGCTGCCGTTTCCTCTCTGAAAAATTTATGTGCCGGTCATTTCTGCCAGCACATATGATTATATTCTTTTTTCACTTCCAAATCAACCGATACTGCGTTTTCAACGGTATGCTGAGAGTTGACCGCTTGTCTACGGCTTCTTCACTTTATTCTACTTCCGGTAGAATCCTTTGTTTTCAATGATTTACACTGATGATTTATGCAAATATCAATGACTTGTTTGCCATCCTCAGGTTGTCAGCAATCATTGCGATGAACTCTGCGTTTGTCGGCTTGCCCTTGGATACGTTTATCGTATAACCGAAATATTCGGTCAATACCTTGATATTTCCCCTGTCGAAAGCAACCTCTATCGAGTGGCGCACCGCACGCTCTACTCGTGACGGAGTAGTAAAAAATTCTTCCGCGACAGCAGGATATACGACCTTCGTTATCGCGTTAGTGAGATTCGGGTCGTTGACGCACATCAAAATTGCCGAACGTATGAATTTATATCCCTTTATATGAGCCGGTATCCCGATTTCATGTATGATCTTCCGTTATTTGCGCTTCAAGGTCTGCCTGAGCTTCTGCAGTGCTGTTTAACATTCTGCGTTTTTTCTCTCGGTCCGCGAGCTTAATGATTCGTGACGAAAGCACTTGAAAATCAAGCGGCTTGAGCATACAGTACGCGGCGCCTGCCTCGCTCGCGTCCTCAAACATATTCCTGTTTCCGAATGAAGCAGCCATGATGAATATCGGACTCTCATTCTCCATCTGCTTCGACGCTTCTCTTATGAGTTGTGCTCCGTCAATTTTTCCAAGGTATAATTCACTCACTACAGCACTCGGCTTTAGCCGCGTTATCTTTGAAAGAGCTTCCTGCCCGTCGCTTGCTTCCGCGATAACGTCTATTCCATACCTCCTTAACCCCTGCGCACAGTTTGTCCTGAACTCCGAATTGCTGTCTGCTATGATGACTCTCGGTCTGTTTTCGCTTTTCTGCATTTTTGTTTTCCTTTCTCTCGTTTCACGCATTTTACATTTGTGCCTTGGTTACATAATACCATATTAGGTATTTTATGTCAATAGATAATTAACATTTTTTGTTATTTTTTTATGAAAGCTCCGTTCTTATGCGTTATCAGCGTGAAAAACCTCGCAGCAGTGAATGATTTGACAAAAAAGAGATACAGAGTTATACACAATGAAAATCGGGCAAAATTATTGACTTGTACAACACTTTATGATAATATATAAAGAAAGGAAGTCTGCGGCGTTGCCGTAGTAAAAAACGAAAGGCAGCGGCGGCGCAATGACGGAGAAAGACATCAGAACAATCGTATTCGCCAACCAGAAGGGCGGCGTCGGAAAGACAACGAGCTGTGTCAATATTGCGGCGTGCGCGGCAAAGAAAGGCTTCAAAACGCTCCTTATAGACTGCGATATGCAAGGAAACGCAACGAGCGGGCTCGGCATAGACAAGCGCAATCTTGCGCTCTCTGTATACGACGTACTTATAAACCGCGCGCGTGCAAAGGATGCTGTTGTCTCAACAAAAATAAAAAATCTCGACCTTATCGGCTCGACGATAAGCCTCGTCGGTGCGGAGATCGAGCTGGTAGACGAGCAGCGGCGCGAATTCAGGCTTGCCGACTCGATAGAATCTCTGAAAAACGAATATGATCTTATATTTATTGACTGTCCGCCTTCGCTCGGTCTGCTGACGATGAACGCTCTTTGTGCCGCCGATGCGGTGGTCGTGCCGTTGCTATGTGAGTTCTACTCGCTTGAAGGGCTTTCGCAGCTCACTAAGACGATAAGGCTCGTCAAGCAAAGCCGCAACGTATCGCTTGAGCTGCTCGGAGTGCTCGTGAATATGTATGACGGACGTCTCAATCTCACAATGCAGGTAATGGATCAGATAAAGCGGTTCTTTCCGCAGAAGCTGTTTTCGACACCGATACCGCGAAACGTCAGGATCAGCGAAGCGCCCTCGCACGGGATGTGCATTTCCGATTACGACAGATATTCCAAAGGCAGCATAGCCTATTCCATGGTGACGGACGAGCTGCTCGAACGTGCCGGCAAAAAAGCCAAAGCATAAGCCTCGGGAAAGGAACAAAAGATGGCAAAGGGAAAGAGTCTCGGACGCGGACTTGACGCATTGTTTGCGGACAACAGCGTATCCGACAATAAGAACGAAGTCACTACGCTGCGTTTATTCGATATAGAGCCAAACAGAGAACAGCCGCGCAAGCGCTTTGTACAGGAGCAGCTTGAAGAGCTCGCCGATTCCATCAAAGAACACGGACTGCTTCAGCCGCTTATAGTACGTCCGAAGAGCAACGGTCTTTATGAGATAGTCGCCGGCGAACGCAGGTGGCGCGCGTCGAAGCTCGCCGGGCTCAGTGAAGTACCCGTTATAATAAAAGAGCTTGATCAGCGCGAAGCATCTGAGATAGCTCTCGTGGAAAACCTGCAGAGGGAGGATCTGAACCCCGTCGAAGAAGCGAACGGCTACAAGACGCTCATGGCGGAATACTCGCTCACTCAGGAGCAGGTCGCTTTGCGCGTCGGAAAATCACGTGCGGCAGTCGCGAACGCAGTACGCATACTCACGTTACCGGAAAGCATACTTGAAACGGTCATAAAAGGCGAGCTGTCATATGCTCACGCACGGACGATTCTACCGCTCGCTGAAAAGTTTGACAGCGCAGAGCTTGAACGCTTCGCAAAAACGATAGTAGAAAAAAAGCTATCGGTACGCGAAACGGAAAAGCTCGTACGCAGTATACTGTCATCAAAAGAACGAACACCCGCTTCAGGTGAAAACGCCGTTAAGAAAAGCTATTACGACCAGCTCGGCAGGCGCGTAGGCGACGCCATCGGGCATAAAGTCTCGATAACGGAAAAAGCGGTCACAATACGCTTTTCCGATACTGATGATCTTGAGGAACTCATAACCGATCTTTGCGGAAAAGATTTTTTCAAGCCGGAAAACTGATACACGGCGATATTCAACAGGAGAAACACATGACAACACTAACCGTTACCTTCACACTCGATATGATGCTTTGGTATATGTTTGCGGGAATATGCCTCGCGGCTGCTTATACATTCTATATTAAGAAGACGCTCGGCGGCTTTGTACACGCGCTCATCGAAGCAGGAGCCGTCAACGTATATACTGCCAAAACGCCCGAAGAACTCGGCTTCGGAAACAACAAGGCTGTCATTCGTGCTCTCAGTAAGCCGACCACGCTGCGCAAAAGCCTTGAGGAATCGACAGAAGCGCCCGGAAGCTTTTACATCGATCCTGACAACACCGAGCAGATCGGAAGACGCTTTTGCGACAAAAATATCACGGTATGGCAAGTTGTTCTTACCGTGGGAATATTCCTGCTCATAACACTCATATGCACATGGCTCATTCCTCTCATCGGAAAGCTTTTCACCAGCCAGGAATGGTTTGCGTCTCTCGCATAACCGGCAACTCTACAATACGTTTACGGAGGAATCAAGAATATGGCAAAAAATAACGGTCGCACAAATCCCATATTCATACTGTTCATATTCGCGCTGCTTTGTGTCGTCCTCACATTAGTGGTCGTCTTTGCGCTCGGATACCGATATACAGGTACAAACGAGGGAGTCAAGTTCTTCGGAAAATATAAAAACGGTGTTCCGTACAGCGGCACCATATATTATCCGGACGGACTTCGCGCCGACCTGGATTACGGAAGTAACACAATAACTTACAGCAACGGCGATATATACGTCGGTGAAATCACCGGCATCCTCCGCAACGGCATAGGCACAATGACCTATTACAGCACAAACGAAACATATGTCGGTCCGTTCGTCAACGACGCCATCACCGGAAACGGTAAATACTCATTTTCAAACGGCACTACTTACGAAGGCGCGCTATCGGACAATAAGAAAGAAGGCTACGGAATAATCACCTTCTCAGACGGTTCAACCTACGAGGGATACTTTTCCAACGATATGATGAACGGGCACGGAGTGTATACATGGGCTGACACGTCATGCTATAAGGGCAACTTCATCAACAACATAAAAAGCGGCAAGGGGGAATATACCTTTGCAAACGGTGATTATTACAGCGGTGACTGGGTGAATGATATGCGTACCGGTTACGGCGTGTTTACTTGGGCGAACGGCGAATCGTATCAGGGCGAATTTCTCGACGGCAAGATGCACGGCTATGGAACATACACATGGACAACGGGAAGGCGCTACGAAGGTTATTTTGAATACGGAAAGATTGTCGTGAAGGAAGCATAAAATGGCGAGAATAATGCTTTCCGCATTTGCGGACGAAATAGCGCCGGAGCTTGACAGGCAGACAGACGGTCTGAAAAAGCTCGGTATAAATATGATAGAGCTGCGCGGAGTGGACGGCAAGAGCTTTACTGCGCTTTCCGACGAAGAGGTACTTGATGCGGCAGAAAAGCTCAGAAAAGCGAAAATAACCGTTTCGTCGCTCGGTTCACCGATCGGGAAAATGGCTCCTGACGGCGATTTTGAAGAGCACATGGCGCTGTTCGCGCGCGTCATGGACATCGGTGAGCTGCTCGGCGATGTGTACCCCGTTCACAGGATACGCTTCTTCAGCTTTTACAAAGCGCCCGGACAGACGGACGCCTCTTTTGAATCCGAGACCTTCAGACGTATCGAGCGCATACTCAAAGAAGCTGAGCGGCGCGGCTTCATCATGTGTCACGAAAACGAAAAAGACATATACGGTGATTCGGTCGAACACGTTTTCAGGCTTGCAGAACACTTCGGCGGCAGGCTTCGTCTTGCGCTCGACAACGGGAACTTCGCGTTCTGCCATATGGAATCGGCAGACGCCTGGGAAAGGCTCGGAAAGTACGTAGAATACCTGCACATAAAGGACGCTGACAGCGACGGCGTTATCGTTCCGGCAGGCTGCGGAACTGCACACATCGGAGAACTTATCGAAAGCGTAAAGCACGACGGCAGGAAAGAAATGATACTGACCGTTGAGCCGCATCTCTGCGATTTTTGTGGACTTGCGTCGCTCGCCCGCGACGGAGCGCTCGAACACAAATACAGCTTTGACTCCCCGTTTGAAGCGTTTTCGTTCGCAACTGAAGAGATCAGAAAAATGATAAACACGCACATCTGAACACGCCAAGCGGCAGAAATCAGGAAAAACGATCATGAAAAGCCGTGATAAAAAAAGCTTTATGCAGCGAAAGAACCTGCTCGCCCTGCTTGGCGGGCTATGTTTTTCGCTGCCCTTTTTATGTGAGTATCTTTTTCCATTCACGCTCGTAGGCGCTGCACTGCTTGAAATGTCGCTGTACTGTGAAGGCAGAATAAAAAAACCGTTCCTGCGTACGTTTCTGTTCGGGCTGTTTTTTTACATGCCGCTCTACTACTGGTTTATCGCACTTTACCCGTTCGACGCGTTCGGGTTTTCAATGACGCAGGGATTTTTCGTCGTCGGTGCCGCCTGCATCGGCATAAGCACATATCATTCGCTGATATTTGCGGCATGCATCTCGCTTATAACATATGCTGCCGACAAAGCAGGCGCGGGAAAGGCGTTTGCGCCGATGTATCTTGCCGTGGCTTTCATGGCTGACGAATGGCTCATATCGATCGGCCCTCTCGGTTTTGCATGGGGCAAGACGGCAATAGCGCAGATAGGGTTTCTTCCTGCCGTGCAGACGAGCTCGCTGTTCGGTTCGTATTTTGTAACCTTCATCGCCGTTGCGTCGGGCGCATTTCTCGGCGCGTGTGCATTGTATAAGGACAAACGCAGACTGCTTGCTGTCCTGGCAGGTACGATCTACGGCATCAACGCGCTCGTGGGAACGGTGCTTTATTTTCTGCCTGAGAACACTGAAAAGTCATACGAGGTCGCAATAGCTCAGGGGAATGTGCTTTCAAACGAAAAATGGGAGGACAAGGGCGAAACGTCAAAATCCCGTTACCTTTCGCTTATAAACACGATATGTGAGGACGGCGCACCGGATCTCATCGTCCTTCCGGAATCCGCGTTCCCGTTCGTCTTCAACAAAAACAAACAGCTCATCGCCGACCTCAGCGAGATAGCGGCTGAGCACGATGTCACTATTGCATCAGGCGTTATCATATCAGAAGGCAAAAAAAACTACAATGCACTTATAACGATAAGCCCTGATGGTACGCTGTCAGAGCCGTACTGCAAGCGTCATCTCGTCCCGTTCGGCGAATACGTGCCGAAGCTATTTGAAAACATGAGCATAGTAGAAAGCCTGAATCTCGGTGATTTTCAATATACTGCCGGCACCGACAGCGCACTTATAACGCTCGACGGTGAAACGTCGCTCGGTGGGCTCGTGTGCTTCGATTCGATTTTCTCTTCACTTGCGCGTGAAAGCGTCAGCAACGGCGCGGAGCTTCTTGTCGTCGTGACGAACGATTCGTGGTATGAGGATACACGCGGCGTTTATCAACACGCGGCGTTCTCCCGGCTTCGCGCCATTGAAAACGGACGTTACGTCGTGCGCGCCGCAAACACGGGCATATCGATGCTCATCGACACGAAGGGCTGCGTCATCGATTCGCTCGGCGCGCTTGAGATGGGTACACTCGAAGGAACGGTCTATACCGTATCTTCACTTACGCTTTTCACGTACATTGGCGACTGCGCGCTCGTTATCATACCGCTGCTCATCGTTATTTCACATATAATATACATTTTAAAATTGAGGAAAAACATATGATTATTGACAATGTAAAGCTCTACGACAAGCACGTTTACGACGGCTGCGAAGACGTTTCGCTCGACGTGTTTCTGCACTCGCCGTCTAAGGAGATGCCGATACCGCCGCGCCCTGCTATGATCGTCATCGGCGGAGGAGGATATGCGATGATCTCCGACCGGGAGCGCGAGCCGATCAGCACAGTATACCTTGCAGCCGGTTACAACGTTTTCCAACTCAACTATTCAGTAGCAGAAAAAGCGCCGTGCGCTCATCCGATGCTCGACATCGCGCTTGCGATAGCAACGCTTCGCCGCAACGCCGATGAATGGTACATCGATCCCGAAAAGATCGCTGTTATAGGCTTTTCCGCAGGCGGTCATCTTGCCGCGGCAGCGGCGACGATGTTTGATTCTCCCGAAATACTCAGTGCGCTCGGTCTGACAGAGCAGCAGACACGCCCCGATGCGGCGATACTCTGCTACCCCGTTATTTCGGCTGTAGACCACCCGCACGAAGCTTCGTTCGTCTACTTGCTCGGCAATGATATAACGCAGGAAATGAAAGAAAAGTATTCGTGTGAAAGACATGTCTCGAAGAAAACATGCCCGTGCTTTTTGTTCCATACCGCAAACGACGACTGTGTACCCGTACAAAATTCTATTTCTTTCGCGAAAGCACTCGCTGACAACGGCATATCATTCGAGCTGCACATCCTCCCTGCCGGCCCGCATGGAATTTCACGAGCCACACCTGAAACGTCGTGGTGTCCTGAGCTTGCCGATCCGTATGTCGCACGCTGGAGCGACTGGTCGGTGGTATGGCTCAATAAGCTATTCCACAACGAATAAAAAAAGAAGCAGAGCCTTGGGGCTCTGCTTTTTATCTCAGGCGCTCTTTCAAGAGCGTATAGCGTTTCGTGCGTCTGTTGTTTGCGACCATATCGGCGACGACGGCTCTGCTGCCGCACGCAATGACGAGTTTCTGTGCTCGCGTGACGGCAGTATACAGCAGATTCCGCGTGCGAAGCAGCGGAGAGCTGCCAAGCAGGACGAGCAGCACTATCGGATACTCGCTGCCCTGTGATTTATGGACGGTGACAGCATAGGCGTGTTCAAGCTCCTCGGCGAGCGAAAAATCGTAATTGGCGATCCTCCCGTCAAAATCTACGGTGATAAGCTCGTCCTTGTGATCTATCGCGCGTATTGTTCCGATGTCGCCGTTGAATATACCCGTATTCTGCGTTCCGTCACGCTCCCATACGATGTCATAGTTGTTGCGTATCTGCATGACCTTGTCGTTGACTCTGAACACAGCGTCGCCGATGCGTTTTTCGGCTTTTCGCCCGTTCTGCGGATTGAGCGCGGCCTGAAGCGCTTTATTCAAGCCCACCGTTCCGAGCATTCCTTTGCGTGTCGGTGTTATGACCTGTATGTCGTTATACGGGTCGGCACCGTACGTTTTCGGAAGTCTCCGCAAGCAAAGCTCGCATATAAGCTCGACCGAGGACTGATAATCCGAAGTATCAAGGAAGAAAAAGTCACTCCTTCTGTTGTCAAGCTCCGGCATTTCGCCGCGGTTTATTGCGTGCGCGTTCGTAATTATAAGGCTCTCACTCGCCTGCCTGAAGATATGTGTCAGGCAAACGACGTCGAACCGTTCGCTACCGATCACATCGTGCAGTACATTTCCGGGGCCTACGGACGGGAGCTGGTCCGAGTCACCGATCAGAATAAGGTACGCGCCGGGCTTTACGGCGCGCAACATCGCCGCCATAAGAGGAGTGTCGACCATCGACACTTCGTCGACTATCAACGCGCTGCACGGCAAAGGATTTTCCTCGTTGCGTTTGAATTTCGGCTCATGCAGTTCACCGGAATAGTCGATCTCAAGCATACGGTGTATTGTCTTTGCTTCGTGTCCTGACGTTTCGGACATTCGCTTTGCTGCGCGTCCCGTAGGAGCACAGAGCAAAAATGATATTCCGAGTGAGGTAAAGATATCGATTATTGCCTTTATGACGGTTGTCTTACCCGTGCCGGGGCCGCCCGTCACAATGGTCACGCCGTTTGTCACGGCGCATGTTATGGCTTTTTTCTGCTCCGGCGCATAGCTGCATCCGAATTCCTTTTCGAGCGTTGCTATATGTGAATCGATGTTTTCAATCTTATTGAGACGCGGAGTGCTTTCAAGCAGGCGGAGCTTTTGTGAGATATAGCTTTCGTCCTGTATCATATCGGGGTCGTATATCGCATCATGCTCTGCTTGAGCGACAAGCATTCCGCTATTTATCATCCGATCTATCGCGTTGTCGGCGCATTCGGGATCCGTTCCGAGCAGCGACGCGCTGCTCTGCGCCAGCTCAGCACGCGGCAGATAGCAATGACCGTCGCGGTACATCGCGAGTGAGAGCGCGTATTTCAGGCCCGCTTCCGTGCGTTCACTGCACGTCGGCTCAAAGCCAAGATCCTTCGCGACCTTGTCGGCTTTCGGAAATGATATTCCGTTGACTGTTTCGGCGAGCGCATACGGATTGAGCTTGATAACGTCGACAGCCGAGGGGCCGTACTGTTTATATATGCGCACGGAGAGAGACGGGCCAAAGTACGTCATACAAAACGCCATGACGCTTCTCATCCCGAACTGTTCGGCGTAGCAGTCATGTATTTGCTGCGCGCGCTTTGCGGTCACACCCTTTATATCGCAGAGCCATTCGGGTTTCTTTTCGATGATGTCGAACGCCTGCTCGCCGAATTTTTCAACTATACGTTCCGCAGTGACAGGGCCTATACCTCTTATAGCGCCGGAAGCAAGATATTTGTGGATAGCCTTGATGCCCGACGGCAGTTTTTTTTCGTAAAATTCAACCCTGAGCTGCTTGCCGAAATTCGGATGCACTTCCCAGCTTCCGCGAACCGAGACTGTCTCGCCTTCGCTCAGATACGGCATATAGCCGACAGCGCTGACAAGCTCACCGTCTGCATCGATGTGACAGACAGTATAGCCGTTTTCTTCATTTGCGTATACGATCGTTTCGACTGCTCCGTCGACGGTCACTAAATCCTTCTTCTCCAACGTTCGCCTCTTCGTTATGCTTTTCGTATGTTTCGTTATATGTCCTGATAACGTATATGCGCCCGTAGCGTACTGAGAGCGCGCTTATGAGCCGATCGCGTTCGCTGCCGTTTCCCATGATGAAAACCGTCTTTCCGCGTACCGTTTCATTATCAGCGGTTTTTTTCATCACATCATCGCTCGTTTCATCTTCACCCGGAACATATACTCTGCTCATCTCAAAGCGTACCCTGCCGCGGCACAAAAATCTGAATACGCCCCCGATGAAAGCACATGCTCCGACGGCAGCAAAAAAGAACGTGATGATCTCAAAAAACAATTTCATAAAAGCACCGTCCGTTACATGATTTTCAGCCGCTGTCTATACAGCCTGCCATGACCATTATATGCGGACGGTGCTTCAAATTATTATCTGCCGAGTGCTTTGAGAAGCGCCGGTACTATATCGGTCTTCTCCCAGCCGACATTGAGTTCTTCACGTCCGAGATGACCGTAGGAAGCGAGCGGCTGATATTTTGTATGACGCAGGTCGAAGCGTTCGATAATGGCCGCCGGTCTGAGATCAACCGTATCCGTGAGCGCTTTTTCGAGCATCGTTTCGGTTATGCCTTCCGCCGCCGTGCCGGAGGTATCGACGTGGACTGACAACGGCTTAGCAACGCCGATGGCATATGCTATCTGGATCTCGCATTTATGTGCGAGCCCTGCTGCGACGACGTTTTTCGCGAGATAACGTGCCATATACGCGCCGGAGCGGTCGACCTTCGTCGGGTCTTTGCCGCTGAACGCGCCGCCGCCGTGTCTTCCGTAGCCGCCGTACGTATCGACGATTATTTTTCTGCCGGTAAGTCCGCTGTCGCCGTTCGGGCCGCCGACAACAAATCTGCCGGTCGGATTGACGTATACTTTTGTATTCTCATCGATCATTTCAGCCGGTACTATCGGTTTTATAACGTATTCGATGACGTCTTTTCTTATTGTCTCAAGCGATACCTTTTCGTCGTGCTGTGACGATACGACGATAGCGTCTAATCTAACGGGCTTGCCGTTGATGTACTCGACAGTGACCTGTGTTTTGCCGTCCGGACGCAAGTATTTCAATGTGCTGTCCTTGCGGACTTTTGTAAGCTGTTTTGCGAGCTTATGGGCGAGCGAGATCGGCATCGGCATCAATTCTTTTGTTTCGTCGCAGGCGTATCCGAACATCATGCCCTGGTCGCCGGCACCGGTATCAAATTTGTCGTTGCTTTCGCCTTCTTTAGCTTCGAGTGACTTATCGACACCGAGTGCTATGTCAGGTGACTGGCCGTGTATTGACGATATCACACCGCAGGTATCGCAGTCGAAACCGTACTTTGCTCTGTCGTAGCCTATTTCTCTTATTGTCTCTCTGACTATCTTCTGAATATCAACATAGCCTGTTGTCGTTATTTCTCCGGCGACGAACACAGTACCTGTTGTACAAAGTGTTTCGCAAGCGACGCGGCTCATCGGATCTTGTTCGAGCAACGCATCAAGTATACCGTCGGAGATTTGGTCACACATCTTATCAGGATGTCCCTCGGTGACTGATTCTGAAGTAAAAAATTCTTTTCTCATATGTTTTCTCCCGTTTTTTTATTAAAAAATCGCCTTTCCAAAGATGGAAAGGCGACAGATCATCCTTTTCATCTCATCTTCGGCAGGGCGCATGCGCTCGCCGCTGATTTGACACCTTGCAAAATGCAGGTTGTCGGGCTTCACAGGGCAGTTCCCTCAGCCACTCTTGATAAGATCGATTTCTTATTCTTATAATATCACATGATCGTATCTATGTCAATAGGTATTTCACTCTTTTCCGACAAAACGGTGCAGCAGCGGTGAAATATGCTTATATATGAGCACTGTTATCAGCGTATCGGCTGCGAATTTGAGCAGCGTGAACGGCACATTGAATATCAGTAGTGCCTGCCAGAGCTGAGTAGATATGTTGAAGATGTTATTATACATTTCAAGTATCGTATCTATGGGCATGAGTTTGCTGTAAAAGGGGTAAGTTATATAGAGATTGACCGGAAAGCTCATGGCTGCACCGGCGACAATACCGATGCAGGCTCCGCGCACAGCGCTCGATTTTGTTTTTTTATGTTTATATATCATCCCTGCCGGGACGACGAAGAATACACCGATCAGAAAGTTAGCAAGCTCACCGATCCCTGCCGAGCTCGATGTGAGCAGATGGATGACGTTTTTGACCAGGCACACACCGGCTCCGTAGAACGGGCCGAGTGCAAACGACGCGATGAGCGCAGGCAGGTCGGAGAAGTCGAATTTTACGAACGCCGGGATAAGAAACGGAAGCGGAAATTCAAATATCTGTAATATTGCGGCGAGTGCGGCGAGTACCGCGGCAAGAGCGATCGCTCTTATTTTAGTCTTTCTTTCATTATTCATATACACTCCTATTAATTGCAGCCAGGGCAAAAGAAAAGCCGCCGTGTTACACAATAATGCATTGCATAACAGGGCAGCTTTTCTATTTCAGCTTCTCACATCCGGACTGTACCGTCGGTGCAGGAGTTTCACCTGCTCGGCTGCCGAAAGCAGTTCGCGGACTATACCGCCGGTAAGGAATTTAACCTTGCCCCGAAGCATGTTTTGTTTTTTACTGGCCTATCTCGATAACGACGCCGGAGCCAACCGTTCTGCCGCCTTCGCGGATAGCAAAACGCAGTCCTTTTTCGATGGCGATAGGAGTGATAAGTTCAACTTTCATATCAACGTTGTCGCCCGGTTTGCACATCTGAACATCTTCGGGAAGAGTGATTACGCCGGTAACATCAGTCGTTCTGAAATAGAACTGAGGACGGTAGTTGGAGAAGAAGGGATTATGACGACCGCCTTCTTTTTCGGTGAGGACGTAAACCTGACCGACAAATTTCGTGTGAGGATGAATTGAACCCGGCTTAGCGAGGACCTGTCCTCTTTCGATTTCTTTCTTATCTACACCGCGGAGCAGGCAACCGACGTTGTCGCCGGCTTCTGCAAAGTCAAGCAGCTTTCTGAACATTTCAATGCCTGTTACGACGGTCTTCTTTGCTTCATCCTGAAGTCCGACGATCTCGACAGTGTCGTTCATCTTGAGCACGCCTCTCTCAACTCTGCCCGTAGCGACTGTGCCGCGTCCGGTGATGGAGAACACGTCTTCAACAGGCATAAGGAAAGGAAGGTTATCATTTCTCTCAGGTGTCGGGATATAGCTGTCAACTGCGTCGAGAAGCTCCCCTATCGACTTGTATACAGGATCGCTGGGGTCGGTGCTCGGTGAAAGCAGCGCTTCACGAGCAGAACCACGAACGAACGGGATATCGTCGCCCGGGAAGTTATAAGTGGAGAGAAGCTCTCTGGTTTCCATCTCGACGAGGTCAAGAAGCTCATCATCGTCTACGAGGTCACATTTGTTGAGATATACGACCATTGCAGGCACGCCGACCTGTCTTGCAAGCAGAATGTGCTCGCGGGTCTGCTGCATCGGGCCGTCGGTAGCGGAAACGACGAGTATAGCGCCATCCATCTGAGCAGCACCGGTGATCATGTTTTTGACATAGTCAGCATGGCCGGGGCAGTCAACGTGTGCATAGTGACGGTTGTCCGTGGTATATTCGACGTGACGGGTATTGATTGTGATTCCTCTTGCTTTTTCCTCAGGAGCATTATCTATCTGATCATAAGGGAGATACTCGATAGTAGGATCCTTGAGGGCAAGGTACTTGGTTATGGCAGCGGTGAGTGTGGTTTTACCATGGTCAACGTGGCCAATGGTGCCGATGTTTACATGCGGCTTACTGCGCTCGAATTTCTTTTTTGCCATTGTTGCGATTCCTCCTGAATAGCTTTTTTATTTTTTTAATTTTTTTCAGCGTATAAATACATTATACATTAATTTGCCTGCAAGTCAAGCACTTTTTTCTTTTTTTACACGGTTTTCAGGCGTTTTTCAGCCTTTTCATTCTTTCGTCGTTATAACCTTTTCGGTTATTGACTTCGGTACTTCCGCGTAATGACTCGGCTCCATGACGTAGGTCGCGCGTCCCTGCGTTTTTGAACGCAGATCTGTAGCGTATCCGAACATTTCCGCGAGCGGAACCAGTGCGTTTATCTGCTGGCTTCCGGAAATAGGTTCCATTCCGGTTATCTGACCGCGGCGTGAGTTTATATCGCCGATGACATCGCCCATGTAATCATCCGGTGTCGTAACGACAACCTTCATGATAGGCTCGGTAAGAACGGGGTCTGCTTTTTTCATAGCAGACTTGAACGCCATTGAACCGGCGATCTTGAACGCCATTTCCGAAGAGTCGACTTCGTGATATGAACCATCGTACAAAGTGACCTTGACGTCGACTACATTGTAGCCGGCGAGAACGCCTGACTGCATCGCGCCTCTGATACCTTCGTCGACCGCGGGAATGTATTCCTTCGGGATGACTCCGCCGCTGATGGCGTTGATGAATTCGTATCCCTTACCCGGCTCGTTCGGCTCGATAGTGATCTTAACGTGACCGTACTGACCCTTACCGCCTGACTGACGGGCATATTTGCATTCCTCGTTGACTGTCTTGCGGATAGTCTCCTTGTATGCAACGTGCGGCTTACCGACGTTTGCTTCTACGCGGAACTCACGCAAAAGTCTGTCAACGATTATTTCAAGATGCAATTCGCCCATTCCGGCGATTATTGTCTGTCCGGTTTCTTCATCGGTGTAAGTCTTGAAAGTCGGATCTTCCTCCGCAAGCTTTGAAAGAGCTATGCCCATTTTTTCCTGGCCTGCTTTGGTTTTCGGCTCTATCGCTACTCTGATGACCGGGTCCGGGAAGACCATCGATTCGAGATGGATCGGGTTGTCCTCATCACAGAGAGTATCACCGGTCGTCGTGTATTTAATACCGACGACGCCTGCGATCTCACCTGCCGAGATCTCATCCATGTCTTCGCGGTGGTTTGCGTGCATAAGCACTATTCTTCCAAGC
>CAZFZL010000021.1:0-17950 GCA_964523005.1 uncultured Oscillospiraceae bacterium | reverse complement strand
AGCGCACCTGTCCATGCGCCGGTACCGGGCAGCGGTATCGCAACGAACATAAGAAGCCCGAAAAAGAGCGCTCCGATGAGCGTAGCTGCTTTCTTTTCTCCGTGCTTAATCAGCCAGCAAAACGGTTTGCCGAATTTGTCGAAATGTGCAAAATAATGCAATACTTTTCTTCCGAAGAGTACGAGAAACGGCACAGGAAAGATGTTTCCGGCTATTGCAGCTATCAGGACCTGCCAAATGGGAAGACCATAGGTGTTGACGCCGAGCGGTATGGCGACACGGCATTCTGCGACCGGCACCATGCTTATCAGGAACACCTTCAACAGATCCAACATCGCGCGCCTACCTTTCGATGGATATTTATAAGGCTGAAAACCTACATAACATTTTTATTATACACTACTAATAAACTTTAGTCAATAATATTTTCCAAAGCTTTTGATCGTTTTGAGTACAATTCATAACGCGCGGCTGTGTTATGACCTTTTTTTGTAAACAATTATACTTGACACTAAACGAAGTATATGTTATACTGAATATATCAAATATCACAAAACGGCTTCCCGGCTCCGGAAGCTCCGGCAGCCGCCGAGACGTGATGTTTATATATGAAAAGGAGATGTAATATTATGGGCTCTCTCGAAATCCATCAGATCCACTTTCAGAAGTTCATCGAAGCAATAGACCAATGCAAGGGCAATGTCTGGCTCATTACGCCGGAGGGCGACAAGCTCAACCTGAAAAGCAAGCTTTGCCAGGTAATAGGTCTTACAAAGCTCATCCAGGGCGGAATGATCGACGAAGCAAAGATATTCTGTGAGAATCCGGATGACGATTCGCTTCTGTTCAGATTCAACCTTTACGGCGACAAGATACTGACGGAAAAAAAAGAAGAAGAAGAAAAGTAACCTCAAAATGACGGGCAGCTGCTGCGCAGCTGCCCGTTTTTCTTATTTTGAGGTCAGGCTTCTCGCGATGGCGACGAACTGACCGTATGCATCGTCATAATCGCTTTTCGAGCTCCAGAATACGAGCTGTACGAATGAGTCCGAGCATTTGAACGTTTCGACGTAAAACACGACGTTGACCGACTCCACCTCACAGCGGCAGCAATAGCCGCCGTTTTCCGTTCTGCTTATTACCGCTTGCGCGTAACGGCTGAGCATCGACTTTTCCGAAAGCTCGCTGAATTCCTGCGCTGTCATATTTTCGCAAAAATCCTCTGCATCCTCGCACAAAACGATCATATACGTCCGCTCGGCGGCATTCTGCGCGGATGCATCTGCCGAAGGATTCAGCGCATCACACTCTGACCAACCCTCGGGAAGCAGCAATGTATAATCCGCGCGGGAACCGGTAAGCACATTCCTGCCGCTCGAAGAACAGCCGTAAAGCATAATCAGCAGCAATACTGCAGCTATATAAAAGCTTCGTTTACTCAAAGCGATACCCTCCGAAAGCATTGTACTTATATTATGTACTGTATCAGATTTTTTATTGACACAGTAAGGGAAAAATGATATAATTCAATAAAGTATATAAATGATTTTTCATACAGGGAGCTAAAAAGCATGAAGCATATTATATCACTGCACGAGGCCATTTTGAAAAACGTCTCAAGGGTCATAATCGGCAAGGAAAAGGTCATCGATCTGCTCACGGTAACGCTGCTTTGCGGCGGTCACGCGCTCATCGAGGATGTTCCGGGCACAGGCAAGACGAAGCTGGTCAAGGCGCTCGCCGCGTCTCTCGACTGCACTTTCAAGCGCATACAGTTTACGCCCGACCTTCTGCCGAGCGACATCACCGGAATCAACTTTTTCAACATGAAAACGAACGAGTTCGAATTCATACCCGGCCCGGCGTTTTCCAATATAGTTCTTGCCGACGAGATCAACAGAGCGACGCCGAAAACTCAGGCAGGACTGCTTGAATGTATGGAAGAAAAGCAGGTCACTATCGACGGCACAACACGTCAGCTCGACGAGCCGTTCATGGTCGTCGCCACGCAGAACAAGATCGAAAGCTCCGGCGTGTTTCCGCTCCCGGAGGCGCAGCTCGACCGCTTCTTTATGAAGCTGTCGATGGACTACCCGACGCTCGACGAAAGCGTCGCGATACTCGAACGCTTCAGCAAGAGCGATCCGCTTACTTCCCTGTCGCCCGTGATTACACGCGCCGACATCGCAGAAGCGAAGGCAGAGGTGTGCGAGGTATTCATGCACAGGGATATAATGAGATATATCATCGCGATATGCGAAGCCACAAAGCATCATGACAACGTAGTGCTCGGCGTCAGCCCGCGTGCCTCGCTCGCGCTCATGCGCGCGTCTCAGGGATATGCCGCGATAAACGGAAGGGATTTCGTTATACCGGACGACGTTAAAGCAGTATCGGCGAGCGTTCTTGCGCACAGACTCATACTCAAGAACAGCGCTCGCTTCAAAAGCAATTTTGCCAACGAGATAATCGGAGAGGTGCTCGAAAGCGTAACGGCGCCGACTGAGGATATTAACGCCTGGAGATATTAAAACGATGCCCGAACAGGTCAAAACGATAATCCAATGGGTGATATGGGCTGCCGTCGCTGTCGGCGCCGTGTTTCTTATAAGAAAGCTGTATCTGACGGTGCGCAGCCGCCAGCTCAGTTCTCTTACATATTCACGCGCGTTTTCCGACAGCGGCGTATTTGAGGGCGAGACAGTCATACTCACCGAAACAGTCCACAATTGCAGCATATTCCCTCTTTTCAGGCTCGATATGGAATCGTTCATTTACGAAGACCTGAAGATCGAGGGCTTCGACGCGCCGCCGTCCAATTCTATGCAGCACTGCGTGAGCCGCTTCAACCTGATGCCGTATATGCAGATTACGCGCACCCATGTCATCCGCTGCCGAAAGCGCGGATACTACACGCTCGAATCGTCGCGCGTCTTTCTCAAGGACGAATACAGATTTTACGACGCGCCAGCCGAGCTTTACGTCTATCCGCATATGGTCATGATAGAAGACCTCCCGTCACCGGTCAATTATTTACAGGGCGGCGTAATATCAAAAAGGCAGCTCATCCCCGACCCGTTCTCGGTATCGGGCGTGCGCGAATACATGAGCGGTGACCCGTTCAACCTCGTCAACTTCAAGCAGACGGCAAGGACGGGCAGCCTCAAGGTCAACAACCGCGAATTCAGCTCAAGCCGCATATTTATGATATACGTCAACTTCCAGACTGAGCAGGAGGACGTTTATCTGACGTCGGCTCAATACAACAAAATGATAGAACAGGCGCTCAGCTACAGCGCCGCGCTCGTCGGCGAAGCCCTCAACAGCGGATACCGCGTCGGATTCGGCGCAAATTGCGTTATGACAGACGGGCGGATGATGCTGCGGTACCCCGTTTCGTCGGGGACATACAGCTTTGAGGAGCTGCTGCGTGAGATGGCGATGATACGGCCGCGCAGCGGTATATCCTTCTCCGCGCTGCTCGCAAAGGACACAGCTGAGCTGCTCACACAGGCTGAGGTGTTCATATTCACACCGTTCGTATCGGAAACTACCGACGAAGAGATGCATAAGCTCGAAAAGCTCGGAAACTCCGTTTCCGTCATATCGCTGACACCGGAGGTGACGCCCGCATGAAGCAGAAAACGAGACTCATCGTGCTTTCGGCGCTCGCGCTCTTCGGCGGCGCATCGTTCTACACAGCACAGCAGCTTGCTTCTTACCGATATTGGCAGCAGCTCTGCTATCTCACGGCGGCTGTGGTATGGTTCATCGCGCTTCTTATGCTGCGCAAGTATCTGTCACTGCGCTACGGCAGAAGGATAAAGCGGTTTCTGATACGCTCGCTCGCTCGCACGCGTACTCGCATGAGAAATATCATAGACAAAATATGCAGGAAGCTCGGAATACGCCGCAAGCAGTTTTACCGCGGCAGCGGCGACAGGCGTTCCTTCGTCTTTTCAGATAAAGAAAACGAAAAACGCGACAGACGGCTGTTCTCGTCGCGTCCGCGATGGAAGGACATGGAGTCCAACGGGATGAAAGTTCGCTTTCTGTATATGAGATATGTGATCAAACAGATAAAAAAGGGATTTAGGTTCAAAAACTGCGATACGGCGCGTCAGGTAGAAACAAAGCTCGCGACGGACGAAAGCAGACCGCTCTTCACGCTTTACGAATGCGCGCGCTATGCGCAGCGCGAGCATATCACCGACGACGAAGTCGAATATTGCAAAAAGCTTAAATAGCAAGGAGATCAAGCCATGCTGAAACGGATCATCGCATTTATCATCGCTGCATGCGCTGTGCTCCCGTTCGGCGTATATGCAGGAGGCGATATGAACATACTCAAAGGACTTGAATATACCGTCACCTCAGGTGTACCGATCGAAGGCTCGTACGCCAACCACCCGGAAAACGAGACCGACACATTTTTCAAGCTGACAGACGGAAAGACAGCGGACTCGGTAAGCTCCGGAGCGTGGTGCAAATGGCTGCGCGGCGTGAGTAGGATCATCGATTTTGACCTCGGCAAAGCTTATGCGCTCACCTCGTTTGAGGCGGCATTCATGCACATCAAGACGAGCGGTATGTACATTCCGAGATACATCAGGATATACGCTTCATCTGACGGCGTGAGCTATCACCTGTGGGCTTCGCCGGAAATGCCGTTGAGCATGTCTTCCGACGCAAAGAAACGCGCCGTATTCACTTACAGTGATGACAGGCAGATGACAGCACAGTATATAAAGATCGTGATCTGCACCGACATAAACGTATGGTGCGACGAGCTTATACTCAACGGCTATGCCTGTGACGACACGAACCCGGTCAGCGGAGAGGAATATTCCGTCCCGGACGGCGATTATTTTCCGAAATACGCTTCGTCGATCCAAGGCGCAGGCGACATCATCAAGATATACAACGGCTATTACGGCAGCGACACGCAGACCGGCACGAACACGGCAAACGAGCTTCTGCCGTACATCGGCTACGTTTCGGCAGACGGCACGGTGACAGATACTATGTTCGACGCGGTGACGTTCGTTCCGATACACAGCGATTACCCGTCGGGCGGCAGGCTCACTCTCACAAATAACAAGCCCGGCGCTGTTATGAGCGACTGGCTGTTGTACCTTGACGACACCTTCGCACAGGATGTCAACTGCGACGCGCTCGATCATACGGCACAAACGGTCTCGGACACGCTGGGCAAGGACGTCAACATAAAAGTGTTCTTCACGCTTCCCTATCCTACCGTGATAAGCGGTGCGTTCGGCGACATCGACGGCGACGGAGTACAGGAATACTGCCGGACGTTTGAGGAACGGTTCGCGATACTCAAGTGGTACGCCGATCTTATACGCGAGCGCTTCGACGCGGAGGGATATACAAATCTGACGTTCTGCGGCTATTATTGGTACCGCGAGGAGGTCAATGAATCGAATTCGGACGATGAGCGTACGCTTGTTGAGAGCATTTCGCAATATGTCCATTCCTACGGCTGCTCGCTGCTTTTCGATCCATTTTACCTGTCATGCGGCTTCACTGAATACGCTTCGCTCGGCTTTGACTGCGCGTTCATGCAGCCGAATCTGTGCTTCTACGATTACTTTACCGACGAGGTACTCGCAAAATTCGCAACGGCGGCAAGGATGTATTCCACCGGCTGCGAGATCGAATGTATCGAGCCGTATAAGCTGACGGGCGACGTCGACAAGCATGGAATAATCTTCGAAAAATACCTCTATTACGCGTGGAAATACGGATATATCGACGCGGCGCACAGCTATTATCAGGGCGCCGGCCCCGGCAGCTTTTACACGATGTGCTATTCGTCACAGCCTTATGTGCGAAAGCTTTACGATAAGCTGTACGAATTTATAAAAGGCACCTATTCATACGATGAGCTTTCGGTAAGCTGCGATGCGCTCGTGTGCGATTCAACGAAAGTCAGAGGCTCGCTGAAGATCGAAAGCGGCACGTCGCGTTCTGTGAGTGTAACAGTGCAGCCGCTGCACGGAACAGTGTCATTCACCGGTACTGTGTTCGTGTATAAGCCCGAAGAAGGATACTCGGGCGAGGATTCCTTCACAGTAAACGTTTCCGACACAATAGCACCTCCTGTAACGCTTACGGTAAGCGTATCGGTCATTGACAGAACAGCATCCGCTGCAATGTCGGAAAACGAAAGCAAAGCAAATAAAGGTAGCGATAAACCAGCATTGTACGCTTCTGCCGCGGCGATCACAGCCGCAGCCGCGGCGGCACTGATATTCATATTAAAGAAGAGAAAAGGAAACAAAAAATGAGCACATCTAAGGTATTCTTCACTGATATGCGTACAGATTACGCGCATACGCTTCCCCAGAAACTCAATACCCTTATCACGCGCGCCGGTATTGGCGACATCGATTTCAACGGAAAGTTCACAGCGATAAAGATACATTTCGGTGAGCCGGGCAACCTGTCGTTTCTGCGTCCGAATTTTGCGCGCGTCGTGGCTGATAAGGTCAAATCGCTCGGCGGGAAGCCGTTTCTGACCGATTGCAGTACGCTTTATGTCGGCAGACGCAAAAACGCGCTCGATCATCTTGATGCGGCAAACGAAAACGGGTTCAACACCGTTTCATGCGGCTGCCAGCTCATCATAGCCGACGGTCTCAACGGCGCGGATGAGGTCAAGGTACCCGTGGAGAACGGCGAATACGTCAAGGAAGCGAAAATAGGCACGGCGATAATGGAAGCCGATGTAGTGATCTCGCTTAACCATTTCAAGGGACACGAGGGCGCTGGCTTCGGCGGTGCGCTGAAGAATCTCGGAATGGGCTGCGGCTCGAGAGCCGGCAAGATGGAGCAGCACAACGAAGGAAAGCCAGTTGTTGACACGGCACGCTGCATAGGCTGCCGCCGCTGCACGCTCCAGTGCGCTCACTCGGCAATAACGATATGCGATAAAAAAGCTTCGATCGACCACAGCAAATGCGTCGGCTGCGGACGCTGTATATCCGCCTGCCGTGCTGAGGCTATAAACGCTCCGGACGGAAGTGCGAACGATATGTTCTGCATGAAGATGGCAGAATACGCAAAGGCTGTCGTCCAGAACCGTCCGAACTTCCATATAAACATCATCATCGATGTATCGCCCTACTGTGACTGCCACTGCGAAAACGACGCGCCCATCATCCCTAACGTGGGTATGCTCGCTTCGTTCGACCCGGTCGCGCTGGATCTTGCGTGCGCCGATCTGTGCAATGCAATGCCGTCGATCTCCGGTACGCACCTTTCGGAAATGGAGCATGAAGGTCACATAACGGGCGATCATTTCAACGACAACCACCCGTCGACCGACTGGCGCGTGACGCTAAGGCACGCCGAAAAGATCGGAACCGGGAGCATGAAGTACGAGCTGATAAAGCTATGAGTATAAAGGAGCTGCTGTATTATGTTACATCGTCGCTTTCCGTCGCCGTCTGCGCGGCTGCGGCGGCAGCGGCTCTGTTTTTCCTTTCGTATTGTGTCATTTACAAAAAGCTGTGCAAGGGCATGCGCACGGTAAGGGTGCGGTCTCTGATAATCCCACTGCTGTTTGTCGCATATGCCGCGGCAGTGATGTATGTGTGCGTGTTCAGACGGCTCAGCGACGCGCCGTCTGAAACGGCTCAGTTCTCGTTTGCGCTGTTTTCGTCTTACCGAAGCGCGTGGAACACTTTTTCGCTCGTTCCGCTCCAAATGCTTTTTCTCAACATGCTCATATACGCGCCGGTCGGGCTGCTATGTTGTGGTGAAAAAAAGCTGCGGCGCGTTTGGTGCGTTCTTTGCATCGCGTGCGCGCTTTCGCTTTCGGTTGAGCTGACGCAGGTGCTGCTCAGGCGCGGAATGTTTGAGCTTGACGACATATTCAACAACACACTGGGCGCATTGCTCGGATTTTGTCTGTTTATGACGGTGCTGTGCGCGGTGAGAAGAAAAAAGACCGCGTTCGCATACGCGTCCGCCGTCACCGCTCCTGTCGTGGCGCTGCTCGTATGTCTTGGCGTTTACAACGCCAAGACATACGGAAATCTCACCGACGCGTGGACTTCCCGTACCGATATGTCAAACGCCGCCATATCTTCCGCCGTCACGCTCCCCGATGAAGCATCGGCTGCGTATGTATATGAAACGCCGTACTATTCGCGCGAGGAAGCGATGATGCGGCTTGACGCATACGCCTCCGAGCACGGATTCTATACCGAAAACACACATTCACTCGTCACCGTAACGGGCTGGCAGCGGTATTACTACTACGCATACAGAAAAGCCTACGCCGTAAGCGTTTCGAAAAGCGGAGATCTTCTTTCATACTGCGACCTGCTGATCTTCAAGGACGGTTTCGACAAAACGGACGTCGACGGCGATGCGCTCACTCAAGGGTTGGCCGAGCTCGGCTTCGCGCTGCCTGACAATGCAGAATGCGTTAATACCGGAACGGGTGAATACACCTTCACCGTTGCACTTGATGCAACGTCAGAATACTGCACCTACGGAACGCTCAGCTGCATATGCTATAACGGCAGTGTTATGAGCGTGGAAAGCTTCATATACTGCGGTACAGCCGTTTCAGAAGAAAACATCCGCAGCGCCGCGGAAGCTTTTACGGACGTCGCGAACGGGTATTTCGACTATGACGGCGAAAAAATAGAAGCCCTGTGCGTCGAATCGTACCGTCTTGCGTACATCATCGACTCAAAGGGCTTCCTTCAGCCGGAATATGAATTTGTCTGCACCGTCAACGGCAGCAAACCCGTTTTGCTCACCGCCGGTGCGCTCTACCGGTAATAGCCTCGCGTATACCTCTCCGGTTTTATGCCGGAGAGTATTTTTTTTGCTGTTGCTTCATCTTCGTCGGTAAAAACGTATATCATGCCGTAGCGTTCGCCGATTTCCTGCATATCGCACAGCCACAGCCCAACGGAATTGAATATGACGTTTCTGTGGGAAGTCTCGCGCATGAGCAGGAATTTCTCACCTATCCTGTCGGTCATATATGCGGTGCATCTTTCCTGCTTTTCGCATTTTCCGGTGACATTTCGGATGATGCAGTTTTCCGTGTGCATCAGCTCGATCCTGCCGTATACGAGCAGCTCCTGTGCAGTATATGGCTTTACCGCTCCTGCGGCACCTGCCGTAAGCTCCGGCGACAGCACGGCGGAGGATACATATTCCGACAGCACGGCAAGCGAATCGGAGTTCATGACGTTGAGCGTTGCGTCGGCGCAGCGTTCAAAGCCGTCGGTCAGCGGTATCTGGGAGAGATTTCGTATAACGGCGCGTTTTATCCCGGCAGCACGAGCTCTGTCAAGCATTTTTGCAGTCTGCCGCGTTTCGGAATCGAACACGACGCGCGGCAGCAGCACTCTGATCTTTTCGGGCTGCTGTGAGGCAAGGTGTGAGAGAAGCACGTTTTTGCCGCCGAGAAACTCGTCGGCGCGCCAGAGCGGAAGGTCGTAAAAATCAGCTTCCGGCAGTTCGTTTTCAGGAAAAGCGCCTTCATAGCGTATAACGGTGTACGGCGCAGTCCTGACGCGCTCAGGCTCCGGTTCAGCGGCGGACTTCCCTTTTCTTTCGGGAACAGAAAGCATTATGAGCGCTTCGGTGAGCGCTTCGGACGCGCTGCGTCTGAGCGCGTTGAGAGCAGAGACGGGCAGATTGAGAGTGTCATCAAGACGAACGGTCACGTTTTCGGCTTTGAATCCGGTGCCGCCGAGCTTCGTGACGCTCTTTTTTACGCTGTCTTCAGTCAGCGGCGCTGTCAGCGCTTCTTCGGGTGTCTGACCGCGAACGGTACGCACCGCACCGCGCGCGGAAAATGTGAGCGACGCAGGCTTTCCCTGCTCGATCGTGCACATTATGTCGACCGGTATCGTCCTTTCGGTGATAACGGTCTGTTTCGCGCTCACGCGTGTTTTTTCCTTATCGGCTTCGGTACGCACGCCGAACATCGCGCCGTCCCTGTGCGAGGTGAAATACCCGTCGGTAAATCCGCTGCGCGAAAACGAATCGGATAGTATCTTTATTTCCGTGTCAGTCGCGTTCCTGCCTTCGTCGAGCAGCTTACGGTATATGCTGCACGCGATATAGACGTATTTTGCATCCTTCATTCTGCCCTCTATCTTGAGCGACGCGACGCCTGCGTCGGTGAGCGACGTGATATGACGTGCCAGACAATTGTCCTTCAGGCTCAGCGGATACGGGTCTGCGCAGCGGTACGCAAGGCGGCACGGCTGGGCGCATCTGCCGGCGTTGCCGCTGTTTTTGGCGACCATGGACGAAAACAGACAGCCGCCGCTTTGCGATACGCAAAGCGCGCCGTGGACAAAGACCTCCGTCTCATAAACGCGGCTGAGTGAGGCGATGTCCTGTCTGCTCATTTCCCTCGCACATATTATACGTGTCACGCCGTATTTTTTGAGTATTTCAACACATCCGGAGGAATGCAGCGCCATCTGCGTGCTCGCGTGGATATGAGCGCCTGGAAAGCGCTCGTGGAGTGATCTCATCAGTCCGAGATCCTGCACGATATACGCGTCCGGGCGTGCGTTCTCCTCAAGGAACGCAGCAAAGGAAAGCACTCCTTTGAGACTTTTGTCCGTCAAAAGAGTGTTCAGGGTAATATATACCTTAACGCCGAAAAGGCGGCAAAACCTTACCGCCTTTACAATATCATCTTCACCGAAATTATCGGCGTTCATCCGAGCGTTGAACGCGCCGCCGCCGAAATAGACAGCGTCACATCCGGCATAAACGGCCGCTCTGAGCTGTTCTTCACCGCCCGCCGGACAGAGAAGCTCGGGGGTTGAATTCATTTTGCGTTCTCGATATATTCCGCTATATCACGAACGGTTTTGAGCTGCACAATATCTTCATCGGGTACGTTTATACCGAATGTGTCTTCAAGAGTCATGAGCATTTCAACGACGTCGAGTGAGTCGGCGCCGAGATCCTCCATGATGCTTGCGTCGCTGCCGATATCTTCGATCTTTATACGAAGCTGTTTTGAAAGTACTTCCTTGACCTGATCTATCATTTATTGAACTTCCCTTCTGTTTTTGATTATCTTATTACAAAAATGTCTTTTTTGCAAGAGGTATTTTCATTTTTTCATATAATTTCGGAATATTCTTTCATTTCGCATGAAAATATGATATACTTCAATAAACAAATGCCTTATCTTTAATAAAGAAGGAAAACGGTATGAAGCTTTCAGATAAACTCGAAATAAAAATATTCATCCTTTACCTTATGAAAAAAATCGGAACACCGATGACGTTTGAGGAAATAAACGACGTCGTCGTCTGTGACGGTGTTGTAACATACATTGAATTTGCCGACGCCTTCGCCGATATGCTTGACGATGCGCTCGTTTCGGAAAACGAAAACAAAAAATATACCATTACGCAGCGCGGCGCCGCCGTGCTTGACGGACTGAGCGACAGGCTGTACGCGCCGATAAAGGAAAAGGCACTCAGGAGCGCGCTCAGGCTGCTCACGTTCAAGACGAGCGGCAGCAGGACGAGCGCTTCGGTTGAGCCTGCCGGTGACGGGTTCGATGTCGTATGCTCGATAGAAAACGCCGGTCAGAGTATGTTTTCGTGCCGGATGCACGTCGGAGACATAGAATATGCGCAGAGGCTCAGGGACAATTTTGACGCTCGCCCCGAAGATATATACAAGGGAGTGCTGGCGCTGCTTTCCGGCGACATCAACTATATGTTCGAATGAAGGATACGGTGAAGGAACGCGCGAAGCTATTTGAGGACGGTCTGCAAAAGCTGTATCCCGAATCGCAGTGCGGTCTGGAATACGGCGGCGACCCGTATAAGCTGCTCGTTGCAGCTATACTGTCGGCGCAGTGCACCGACAGGCGAGTCAACGCAACGTGCATTTTGCTGTTTGAAAGATGGAACAGCGCCGAAGCGATGGCGCTTGCCGAGGTCGAAGATATTGCAGCGATGATACGCCCCGTCGGGCTTTTCAATTCGAAGGCGAAGAACATAAGCCTGTGCTGCCGTAAGCTCGTGAACGAATACGCGGGCACGGTGCCAAGCAAAATGGACGAGCTTCTGTCGCTGCCCGGCGTAGGCCGAAAAATCGCCAATCTTATACGCGGTGATCTGTATGGACTGGGCGGCATCGTCGCCGACACACATATGATACGCATATGCCACCGACTCGGATTCACAAAAAAGCCTGATCCTCTCGAAACGGAACGCGTAATGAGCACGCTCATCGCGCCTGACGCGCAGAGCGAGCTTTGCCACAGAGCCGTGATGTTCGGGCGTGACGTATGCAAAGCGCGTTCGCCGCTCTGCTCGGAATGTACTCTCAGAAGCATTTGCCTATACGATAAAATAACTAACATCTGAAAGGGTCAAATCATGGATATCACATCTGCCGATCTGCACATTCATACGAACCTTTCGCTTTGTGCGGTGGAAAGCGCACGCGCCGGAGCGTACATAGACGCAGCGGCGCGCGGAAATATCAAAACCGTCGGGTTTTCAAACCACTATTGGGACGAAGACGTACCCGGTGCGTCCGACTGGTACAAGGTCCAGAACACACAGCACGTCATGCAGCTAAAGGAAGAGCTCGGCGACGTGTCGCAGTACCCTGTGAGGGTGCTGTTCGGCTGTGAATGCGAATTTGCGCACGGCGATACGCTTTCGATAAGCGAGAAGAAAGCGCAGCTGTTCGATTATGTGCTTGTTCCGCACTCACATACTCATATGCTCGGCTTCGTACTGCCTGTCGACTGTCAGTCGCCCGAAAAGCACGCCGATTTTCTCGTGAAAAGCTTCTTCGGCGTCGTCACACATCCGCTCGCGAAGCAATATATAACCGGGATCGTCCACCCGTTCGATCCGTGCGGTAAAACCTCGGAGCAGGCAAAAGAGATACTGTCCGGCATAAGCGATTCGGTATTCTATGAATGTGCCTGCGCCGCAAAGGAAAACAACGTCGCAGTAGAGCTGAACTCATCTTCGTTCACAAACCTCGCCGGGGCTGCCATGCCGGAATACCTGCGGTTTTATCACGCATGCAAAAAAGCGGGCTGCGTTTTCTTTAGCGGCAGCGACAGGCATAAGGTGAGGGAATACGATTCAGCTGACCCGTTTATGAAGCTCAAAGGTATAGCCGACGGGCTTGAGATAACCGACCTGCTCACGCTCTGATTACAGCTTGTTTTCGATTATCAGATCGCGTATCTCCTGCATCCGCGCGTCCATGTCGCTGATCTGCTCGGCGCATTCGCGTAGCTTGTCGGAGATCGCGGCAGGATCCTTTATGTCCTTTTTGTATCTGAGCTTATGCTCAAGGCTTGCCCAAAAGTCCATCGCTATCGTGCGCATCTGTACCTCGACGAACATTTCCTTCTTTTCGTTCGACAGGAATATCGGTATCCCGACTATCAGATGAAGGCTCCTGTATCCGTTCGGCTTCGGCGAAGCGATATAGTCCTTGCGCTGTATGAGAGTGATATCGTCCTGCGCTACAAGCTTATCGGCAAGCATATAAATATCGTCCGGGAAAGAGCATATCACGCGTATGCCTGCAACATCGCGTATATGCTCTTCTATGTTTTCCACCGTCGGCTCATAACCGCCGCGATAAAGCTTATCGAGTATGCTCGCCGGTTTCTTCAGCCGGCAGCTTATCGACTCGAACGGGTTCTTTTCACTGTCGAGCGACATTTCGGCGTTGAGCACCTCAAACTTGGTCTTCACCTCAAGCATTGCACACTGATACTGCGTCATAAGCCGTATGAACGGCTTTGCCTGACTTATAAGCTCGCTGCCCGCATTTCCGCCGAGCCGTTCGATAACGGTCTTCAAAGCCGCGTTTTCACTTTCGGCGCCATTGCCTTCATATGTGCTTTCGTAGATCGAATCGGTTTTTATCGTCATTTTTTCCCTTTCATTAAAACTCACCGAAAAACCAATCGCCGTTTTCGACGGTGATATAGTATTTTCCGTCCGCATATTTTACTTTTGTGCTTCCTTCAAGACGTTTGATCGTTCTGCCGCCTTCCGGTGCCATTGATGAAAATACCGGAAAGCACAACAGCTTTCCGGTACGGTTTTTTGTCGTTTTCCGAAAGCATTTCTTTTATGAAACGTATGAAAGCGGCGTTTTTTAAAGGAGAATGAAAAAATTTTGTCCGTTGTCCCGAGTGCGATATAATGTTACAGCGTCATGATGGAAATATCATGAAAACCATGCGTTGTTTTTAGAATGTCTTTATGAAAGAAGCATAATCGGAATAATACTGTTCGGAAGCAGGATGACCGCAGAACGCAGCCGTGCCGGGTTTGTTCATGATCCCGAGATACTGATACACGAGTATTTCGTCGACGTAGTCGGATATGGCGACGAGCTGCTGCTTTATGCGTTCTATCGGAGCAGGTATGAGCGCGCTGCTGTAGACGGCGCCCTCAAACTCGAATATCTCCATATCAGCCCAAAGCTTCGATCTGCCGGCTTTGTCGTGTGCGATGCGCAGCTTCTCATAAAATGCCGGTGTCTGCGCCGGTGTGCTCTTCTGTACGCCCACCTCGTCCTGATAAGCGACAAAATCTATGTCTATGCGTTCGAGCTGGCTGACATAACGGTCGTTCGGGGTCGTGTCCTTCGTTCCGTAAGGAGCTATGAGGTTTTTGAAGCCCTTGTTGAGCGTGCGCGCGTAGGAGGTATAGAGATTGATGTACTTTATGAAATCTTCGTCGAACGTGCCTCCTATCCACGCTTCGTCCGGCAGATACCAGCCGTAGAAGCTTTCGTGAGAGCCGTAAAGCGCAAAAAGCTGCTCCATTGCTTTGAATGCGCGTTTCGTGACCTCAGGTGACGTCATATTTTCCGTCGTGTGCGTCCAGTCGCCGTAGAATCCGGCGCTCATGAAGACCTTTATCCCCTCAGCGTCTGCCTGCGTGAGCAGCGCGCCTATCGGGTCGGAAGCCTTCAACGCGAAGCGGTTGTATATGTCGGTTTTGAAAAACGCCTTATCATAAAGAGCAGTACACATCAACACGATATATTTCATTCCGAGCGACGCTATCTCCGACACCTTGATTTTCCACTGTTCGTCAGTAAAATCAGCACAGGCGGGATTCCAGTAGACTCCTTCAGGCGTGTTGTGATGGTGAAACTCAAACCATGTTCCGTTGAATTTTTTCATATGTATTCATCCTTTCCGATATTGTTTTGATTTTACCATAACCGTTTCCCTTTTTCAACATTTATTTTATTTTCGCGCGCCGTTATTGATTTATCGCGCAAAATATGTATAATAGAAGTATAAAGATTACAGGAGCAAACAGAATTGAGTAATTTCAAAGCTTTTTTCAAAGAAAACAGTTCGCTCATAGCGAAGTTTTTTATCACGCAGATCTCCATAAACGTCTTCTCGCTCGTCATCGCAATCGCAATGAGGATGGTCGTCCATTCGTACGATGCGCCTAAGACACTGCTTTACGTCCTTTCCGGGCTTGCCGGCACGTTTTTCTTCTGGTTTCTTATACATGACTACTTCTGGCAACGCGGCGCCAAGGATCACATAATGATTGAAGCCGGCCATCTCAAACGCGATGTTTGGAAGGGGCTTAAGGTCGGAGCTGTTGCTCTGCTGCCGACGCTCGTACTGACGCTTGTTTATGTCATAACATATCTCATAGCCGTTCCGACGCAGAGCGTCGTTATCGGCAGCATCAACGCCGTCGTCACACTTCCGCTGTTCTATTTGTTCGACGGGATGTATTACTCGTTCTTCTCGCTTGCGGAAGGCTCGTACGCGCTTCCGTTCGTCGTGCTCGGCGTATCACTGCTTTCGCTTGCGTTCCCGACGCTCGCGTATTATCTCGGCTCACACGAAAAGAAGCTGCGCTCGTTCGTCGGATTAGAAAACGTAGATCTCCCCGAAAAGAAAAACCAGAAATAAAAGCCGGTCGGGCTTCATATAATGTTTTCTGAAAGGAAGGTACATTATATGACCGATATGAAAGGCTTGTGCGAACGGCCGCGGCGATTGCTTGCCGCTACGTTGATTCTGTTTCTGATAGTAACGGCGCTGTACTGCTTCGCGAGCGTATTTTCGTCATTCGGCTATAAAAAATCGTTCCGTACTCAGGCGGAAGCCGTAGGAACGCCGGAAGAAGCAAAGATCAGCGTCGTCATCGATCCCGGACACGGTGGTTCGGATGCGGGAGCATCGGCGAACGGCTTATACGAAAAAGACATCAATCTCGCGCTTTCCGAAAAGCTCGCGGCGTTTCTGTCGCTCTCCGACATTAACGTCGTGATGACTCGTACAAGCGACGTTTCACCTGCAACGGATGCGGTCAAGGGAAGCATCAAGGCGGCAGATCTGCGCGCACGTGTCGATATTGCCCAAAACACGCAGAATTGTATTTTCGTGAGCATCCATATGAACAAATTCCCGATGGAATCATGCAAAGGAATGCAGGTATTCTGGTCGCCCAACGACGAACGCAGCGCCGCCCTTGCGCAGTGCATACAGGATATGGCGAAGCTCGACGACGAAACGAACAAACGCATGATCAAAAAAGCTTCGGGAAGCATCTTTGTGCTCGACAGGATCACGTCACCGGCAGTTCTCGTCGAATGCGGCTTTCTCTCGAACGCCTCTGACGCGACAAGGCTCAGCGATCCGGTCCAGCAAACGCGCATAGCGTTTGTTGTCTTTTGCGGTATAAGCAGATTTATAGATGAATACTACAACGGTTGAATAAGCCGAAAGGAACCGAAAAAGCAAATGAAGCAGGAAAAAACACACTACATATGCTCGGACTGCAAAGCGGTTTTTCCAAAATGGTACGGGAAATGCCCTAACTGCGGCGAATGGAACACGCTCGAGGAAGCACAGGCTGTCGCTCCTTCGGTCACGAAGGCAAAAAAGACGTTCGACGCTGTCGCACCGCACGCAAGCTGCGCCGCGCATATAGACAGCATCGACATAACCGATTCGATCCGATTCCCGACCGGTATGCGCGAATTCGACCGCGTACTCGGCGGCGGTATCGTCGAAGGCTCTGCAGTACTTATATCAGGAGAACCGGGCATAGGAAAATCGACGCTGCTGCTCCAGATATGCAGCCGCGTCAGTGAATGCGGAAAAGTTTTATATGTATCGGGTGAAGAATCGCTCTCTCAGATAAAGCTGCGTGCCGGACGGCTCGGAGTCAAAGGACAGGATATCCTACTGCTTTCAGAAACAAACATCAACAAGATAATTCCCGAAATAAACGCCGTAAAACCGAAGGTCGTTATCATCGACTCGATCCAGACGATGTACGACGATGAGCTTCCCTCTTCGCCGGGCAGCGTCACGCAGGTCAAGCAGTGCGCAATGCTGTTGATGCAGTGCGCAAAGGAGGACAACATCTCGGTCATGATGGTCGGGCACGTCAACAAGGACGGAGCCGTCGCAGGTCCGAAGGTGCTTGAGCATATCGTTGACGCGGTGCTCTACTTCGAAGGCGACAAGCAGCACGCATACAGGATAATCAGAGCCGAAAAAAACCGATTCGGCTCAACAAACGAGATAGGTGTTTTTGAGATGGGCAGCGAAGGACTTGAGGAGATAGAGAACATCTCCGCGATGCTGCTCTCACAGCGTCCGCGCAATGTTTCCGGAAGCTGCGCCGTGTGTCTGATGGAGGGCACGCGCCCTGTGCTCGCCGAAATACAGGCGCTCGTGACGCCGACCGTATACCCGTCGGCGAAGCGTATGTCGATGGGAATCGACTACAACCGCACTTCACTCGTGCTCGCCGTTATGGAAAAGCGCTTCGGATACCGCTTTTCGCAGCTCGACGTGTACGTCAACGTCGCAGGCGGACTGCGCGTGGAAGAACCGTCGGGTGATCTCGCGCTCGCGCTCGCGCTCATGTCA
>CAZFZL010000020.1:0-17983 GCA_964523005.1 uncultured Oscillospiraceae bacterium | reverse complement strand
TGCTGTGCCTTCGTTGTCTTCGTACACGGCACAGCAGCCTTCGGGACGATACGCGTCCCGAAGGCTGCTGTGCCGTGTACGAAGACAACGAAGGCACGCACGTCGAAATATACCTTTCTGCGCTCGACGAAAGCCACACCATCACGATCGGCTATACTGTTTACGACGCGGTGATACTGCATGACGATGTCGCCGAATTTCGCTGGAATCTGACCTCATCGAGCGAGCCTGTTGACATTTCTTCGCTTTCCGCACACATTACGATCCCGCCCGGAACAGACGAAAACGGGTTGTACATATGGGCGCACGGGCCGAAGAACGGACAATTTGACAAGGTCTCGGGCAACGACGGCACGGTTTGCGAATTTGAATTGTATGTGACCGATATACCATCAGACACAGCGGTCAATATCCGTATGGCGCTGCCTATTGAGCTTTTCCCTTACGGAAGCAGATTTGAAGAAGGCAACGCGCTCGAAAGTATAATTGCATATGAAGAAAGTTATAATCTGCCGGACGACGTTACTCCTCTTGCCGCCGGGCTAAGCAGCGTTCTGCTTGTTTTTTCGCTGCTTTCAATCGTATCGATGTTTACCGTCGCTCCAATAGGAAGCTTTCTCAACAAACGCGTTTTCCATAAATGCAGAATGCGTAAGCTCCGTTATACACCGCAGCAGGCTCCAAAGTATTACCGGAGTCTGCCGGATGATATGAAACCGGCTGCTGTCGGCAGCCTCATGTCAGTATACGACGGCGAAAACAAGACCTTCATCCGGAAAAACGGCGGGGCATTCGCCGCTACATTGCTTGATCTGATAGAACGCGGCGCGGTCGTGCTGACTCCGCATGCCGACAGCACAACAATGTTAAAAGTAAATGCTGATGCCGCAAATCTCACCTCCTCCGAGCAGGCTCTGCTTGACACGCTCACAGCCGCCGGCGTATACGGTAATCCGCTGAGCACTGCCGAGATCACGGAATTTCTCAAAAGCAATCCTTCTGTCGCCGTCGAAAAGAAAAAAGCGTTCGACGACGCAGTGGACGCCGAGATCGACGCTCTCGGGCTGATAGAGCACCGCGAAGCAAAGAAGCTCAGCCGCAAAGCCTATTGGATTATCACTGCCGCACTGATCGCAGTGTCCTGCGTGATTGGGATCTGTTCCGAAATATCCGGAGGCGTTATGCTCTCCGCGCTTGTCGGTGCCTTGCTTGCTGCTGTTTCGGTGTTTTGTTTGACTATAACGAAGCGCATCATTGTAACCGATTACGTTCTGCTGACACAGGACGGAGAAAACCGATACGCCATGTGGGGAGCTTTTGCGCGCTACCTTGACGATTTTACGACGTTTGATGACCGCGAGCTGCCGGATATAAAGGTATGGCGGCGATATCTCGTATACGCTGCCGCGCTCGGAAGAAGCAAAAAGGTCACTCAGTCACTTCGCGTAAAATATCCTCATTTTAATGACTCGTCATATCAAGACGACTGCTGGTTCTATGAGCAGGACATCGCTGACTTCGTCGACAGCGTTCAAAGCGCTTCCTATTCCGTACCGGATTCCGGATATGACGGCGGCGACGGCGGTGGATTTTCTTCGAGTGACGGCGGAAGCGATTCAGGCTCCGGCGGCGGAGATTTCGATTGAATTACTAAATGGAGGAAAAATATCATGCCCTATATTATTGCAGGTGCGGTCGTTCTGCTGATAGCCGTATGGCTTATCATTACTTACAACCGCCTCGTCTCAGAAAAGCTCAAAGTGGAAAACCAATGGAGCCAGATCGATATAGTCCTCAAGCAGCGCGCAGACACCGTACCGAACCTCGTTAGCGTCGTTTCGGCATACGCGCAGCATGAAAAGGACGTTTTTGCTTCGGTTACTTCGTCGCGGGAAAAATACATGAACGCGAAAACGCCCTCAGAAAGCGTGGCAGCATACAGTACGCTTTCATCAGATATAGCAAAGCTCATGGCAGTCGCGGAAAATTATCCCGAGCTGAAAGCCAACGGAAATTTTCTCGACCTCCAGAAGCAGCTTGCAGGTCTCGAGGGAAAGCTTGCTGATTTCCGCCAATTTTTCAACGACACGGTTATGAGATACAACAACCTTGTAATGATTTTCCCGTCAAGCATCGCCGCAAAGCTGTTTCACTTTGAGAAAAAGGACTTCTTTACCGTAAGCGACGAAGAAAAAGCATCGCCGAGAGCAGACTTCAGATAAATCACGAATAACACCGTACCGTACATTTAGGAGGCAAACACTATGAAAAAGATACTCGATATGTTCTTGCCGAGTTTTATGTTCGTTTTATCAACCATTATGATAATTACCGCCTTTGCAGCAAGCCCTGTGAGTCAGGACGGACTTACCGCCGCCCTGACTTCGAACAAAACTACATGCCGGATAGCGCAGTCGAAGTAGCTGCACTGTTCGTAAAGCTTCCAAATGAAACACCGGCAGACGTGAACGCTTTTTACCAGGTCCCGGACGGCAAGGCGATGGTTCTTTTTGAGAACTTCCTGTACGATCAGTATGCTGTTATCGAAAACGGGGAGTATTATATTGATTATAAAACCGTTCGCAATTTGTTTGACCGCCGCTTCTACTGGTCAGGAAGTGATGAGCTGTTGACCTTTACGACACCGACATCGCAAATACGGGCATATGCTGACAGCTGTGATTATTATACGAACAAGGCAAAGAACACTGACAGCAATCCCGTCGTCAAGGTTTTCAGCAACGAACCGTTCATTTCACTGACTTTTCTTAAGCGGTTCGCTGACATAACAGCCACGGTCTTTGCCGCTCCGGACAGAGTCGTTATTCGGTACAATTGGGGAACGCAGTATCAGACAACACAGGTCACTGCCGCTGCCCTGCTTCGCACACAGGCTTCCGATCAGGGAGAGATATTGGCACAGCTTCCCGTGGGGGAAGAGTTAATATTTATCAAGGACAGCGCCACCGACAGCAGCGGATACGCAAAAGTTATGACAACGGCAGGGCTTATCGGCTTTGTCGATACGGCAAAGCTCGGTACGGCGGTTCTGAAAAGCGATGTTTCACCCAATGAGCCGGACGTGTATACTCATATTACAAAGGATTATTCCATCAGCATGGTAACCCATTCGATAACCACGCAGGCTGACAACGATGATGTGCTCAGCTTTGCCGCGTCCTACAGCGGTCTGACTACGATCTGCCCCAGCTGGTTTTCTTTGCTAAACACTAACGGCGAGCTGACAAGTCTTGCGAGCGAGGTGTATGTGGAGCGTATGCACAATTCCGACATTGAGGTTTGGGTACAGATTACCGATTCGGAAGCAGACATAAACGCCGCCCTTGCAGATACCGCAAGCAGAGATAAGCTTAAAAATGCGATCATAAGCAATATCATAAAATATGATATTGACGGTGTAGTCATTCGATTCGAAAACATCACAACCGCAGGTGTTCCCGATTATATGCAGTTCCTTCGCGAGCTGAGTATTTCCTGTCGTAATAACGGTTTCGTTCTGTCGACGGATTCGGCCGCTTTTGATAAGCTTCTGAAAGAAGAGGACAAGGAAGAAATCGAGAGAATAACGGATTTTCGAATTTCCGAAATTTCATAACACCGTTTATCAGAACTCATAATAGACACATAAAACAAAAACACGGCAAGTGACGATCACATGCCGTGTTTTGCTTTTTTGATGTATCTTATTTTGCGCGTGCTGCGATGATGTCGATCATTTCGCCTACGTTTTTCATCGACGAAACTTCTTTCATCGTAAAGCGTATCCTGTACCTGCGTTCGACAGCGGCGATGAGGTTGATATGCTCAAGGCTGTCCCAATCGTCTATGTCGTCGGCGGTGGTTCTGCGCGTTATTACTATAGTGTCGTCGTCAAACACGTTTCTGAACACTTTCGTGAGCGAGGGGATTATCTCGTTTTCAGTCATTTTTTCTGTCCTTTCAATCTTCCACCGTAATATATCTGTTTTTCTTCGTATATCCGTCAAGCTCAAGGCGCCACACCGTATTTCCCGAAGCGTCCTCCGATACCTTCGTAAATCCGAAATCGCAGTACAGCTCTTTGACCATCGCGTTCTTCGCGGTCGGACAATAATATCCGGTCAATGTTTTTACGTTTTGTCTGATACAGTGTGCGACGAGCGTATCGAGCATCGCGTATTCCATATCCTTCTTGAGTACACGGCAGCTCATAAGCCAAAGCTCTATATCGGCGTTCGTGCCGCTTTTCTTCGCTATCACAACGGCGACCACTCCGTTGTCGCCGAAAATGTCCGTCAGCTTGCCGTAGAGCGTCAGCGTATCTTTATCGGCGCTGCACTGCTCAATCTCCTGCTGCGTGTAACGGCGGGTGGTGAGGTTGAACTGGTTCGATTTGTTCGTCAGCTGCGTTATGCGCGGGATATATATGATGTTGAACGGTTTGATCTCTGCCGTCATTTTCAGGCTTATCAGGTATTCGCCGTAGTCGGTGAATTCGGTCTGCCGCTGTGCGCGCTGCGCGTTCGCCTTATACATATCGTTGCGTCCGGCGTCGTCGGCGGTGACCTCGGTCGCTTCGAAAAAGCCGCTGCGGTCTATCGTTTGGATATATGTTTCGGGTGTTGTAAGCTCCGGAACGGATATTCCGTTGACCGAGCGTGAAACGAGCGCGCGCTCTGTCGGGTTGTCATCTACGAAGACAAACGCGTCTGTACCTATATTCATCTCGTGCGCCGTGTCGGCGATGTTTCTGTCCTTCGGATCCCAATTCGCTTTTATCACGATGAAATCATCCGGGCGTAGCACGCCTTCGGGATGGTTCAGCCCGTCGATCGCGTTCTGACGGTCATTTTTTGAAGCGACGGTAAGCATGACGCCGGTCTTGCTGAGCTTTTTCAGATATTTCTGAAACTCCTCAAAGCATTCGGATGCTGCCGTTTCTCTGCCGATCTGTATGCCTTCGACACCGTCGTCGCCGACGACTCCGCCCCATAGGGTATTGTCAAGATCGAGCGCAATCGCTTTTTTGTTCTTTCCGAACACCGATTTGACGATATGTGCTGCGTTCGCCGCGACTGACGGATAAGCTTCGAGCTTCATGGCGAGCTTGTACATATACCACGCCTGAAGATCGTGCCACGCTTCAAGCCCATATGCCGCTGCCTGATAGGCGAGATCGTTGATATAGAAGCTGCCGTGCGTCTGCGCGTACTGTGCAAAGAGCAGATTCATTTTACCGATGAAAAGTGTGCTTCCGTTTTCGTCCCAGCAGTCTCTGTTGCCAAGGAGCCTGTACGGGGGAAGCTCGGTGTTGTTTTGTATTATGACGCAGTGGCAGCGCTCTCTGAGCGCGTCCCACGCCTTCGTGAAATACGCGAGGCATTCATCGGCGTGCTTTGCGGCGCCGTCCTTTTCGCCCGTCTGCGGGAAAAAGCGTTCGAGATTGCGCCATGAAGTGAAAATATACACGATGTCCGGCGCGAACGCATTCAGATCTTCGCTCCCGAAAACGGCGTCCTGCCACCAGCGGTCGTATTCGGATTCGAGAAATTCGCATTCGATTCCTTCATCAAGCAGAAAAAGGTCGAACATTTTCACGAACGTGTTCGTCGTCGAGCCGCCGAGTATTGCTATTTTCTTTTTTATTCTCTTTTTTCCGTCCGCCGTCAGTTCGCGGCGCAGTCGCTTGCGCTGTGAAAGCAGCAGCGCGGGATCGAACGGGTATTCAAGCTCCTTCACGTTTACGACCTTCCTTTCTTTTTGAGGCGCACGGTCAATTCTCTGTCATGGTTTTTATGTAATTCATTGTTGAGCTGGCGACGGTAAAGGAACACATCGCAAAGCACACGTCGGTTATTTCATGTTCTTCGATGAAATCGAGCGCGTTGAGCTGAAAATAGCGCATATCGATTATATACACTTCCTCAAACGAGCTTATAAGGAACGGCGCGAGCGCGTTTCCGTATGATTCCTTGAACACGATCAGCTTTCTGCCGTTTTTGACTCCGGTGGTGATATGTGCAATGTACGAATCCCCGTACATAAAGCGTGTGTAGCTCTTGCTTGAGCTGAAAAGCGAGGCGGTCTGTTTGTAGACGTACTTATCGCGCGAATAGTATTCGCACACATAGCTTTGTGTAGGCACATAGCAGACAAGCGTATCGGGGTTGTCGTTGATAATGCTAAGATAACCCGAATACTTATACATCGAGCCGACGAAGGTACTGACTGTTTCCTTTGTAAAGCCGTCGAGCCCGGTAAAATCCGTACCTGCCGCCTGTGCGAACGCCTGCGAAGCGTAGTACGCTCCGAGCGCAGCCCAATGATGATCGGTGCGGAAATAGATATATTCATCCTTGTGCGCTGTCAGCGCCGTGAGCGCGTCTACATATATAACGCCGTCAAGTGCATTTTTAAGTCCTTCGAAGCAATCCGCCGTCTTTATTTTAGAAGCCGGATACTTGTCAGGCGCGAATATACCGGAGGACGTGGGGATCGCGAGTGCATATACTGTAACTTTGCTCCCGACCTTCTGCTTGAAGTCATTGAGCAGCGATGCGCATTTCGCGCCGCCCTTCGCGCTTCCGCCGAACTGTTCCATAGCGCGTATGCCGTCGATTATGATCCCATTCGAAATATACGCCTCAGCCGAGGTGTCGTCCGATGTATCCGTTGATGTATCCGTTGATGTATCCTTCGAGGTGTCGTCTGATGTATCCGTTGATGTATCCTTCGACGTTTCGAGTGAGGTATCCTTCGAGGTGTCTGACGCATTACCGGCAGAACTATCGGTTGAAGCAGTGTTCGCAGTGCAGATGACAGAAATGTATTTTGGATTGATCGATACAACGGTTATCCCGTCCGGGACGCTCACTGCCGTCTTTAAGTCCTTCGCGCCTGCCTTCGTTAATGCCGACACATCAAGGGACGCTGATATCTTATCCGCTGTGAGTGCGTTTACGGCGGCGCTCGTTCCGGACACACGGACCGTGACAGTGCGTGCAGGGTCGACGGCAGTAAATCCGCCGGCGGGAGCGCCGGTCAGTACGACCTTTATACCGCCGAAGGTTCTTTCTGTCGCGTCAATGCTTTCGTCGGGCTTTTTGCTTTCGTCCGGAAGCGATTCCGGAACAATGCTCTCTTCGCTCAGCTCAGACGGCTCAGCTTCGCTCTCCTCCGGCTCCTGCGAGCTTTCGGATACGGCTGACGCATCGCTGCTTTCCGTTTTGGAGACATCAATGCTCTGTTCTGGCGTGCTGACCGGCGCAAGGCTCATTTCACTTACGGCAGACGAGCTTTCCGGCATTGAGGCATCCTGCACCGGCAGGAGGTCGAGCTTGAGCAAAAGCAGAAAAACGAGTGCTGCGGTGATCATTATTATAACGACTGCGGTAAAAAAGTGTTTCATTCGGTAAGCGCCTCCACGTTCTTGCGGTACGCGCCGACAGCAGAATAAGCACATTCAGCAAAGAGCACATCCGTTATGTCCTTCTCGCTTACGAGAGAGGTGAGGCTCAGGCTGAACACGCGGGCGTCGACGACGTATATTTCTTCGAACGAATCGACGAAATACGGTACGAGCGCGTTGCCGTAGCTGTCTTTTACTATGAGAAGCTTCCTGCCGTTGGTGCAGGTGCCTGATTTGATGACGACCGAATACGCGTCGCCGGCAAGATAAGTCGAATACCAGCTGCTGCGATGGTCGTCGTCGACGTACCAGAACAGGTCGTGCGTGCGTCCGTTCTGCAGCTTCTGGTCGTAGAACGTAGCGACATATGACGATGTCGGGGCATATGTGACGAAATCTTCGGGGTTATTGAGCAGCGTAGCACTGTAATTGGTGTATTTGTACATCGTTCCGACATAACCGGTGCGCACCTTTTTTGTGTACGACGACAGCGGCGTAAAATCCACGCCTGCCGTCTGTGCGAACTTTTCGGCGGCGTAATACGCTCCGAGTCCGGTCCAGTGGTGGTCGGTACGGTAATAGATTTCTTCGTCCTTATGCGATTCAAGTATGCTGTATATCGGTACATCCGTCACCGCGGACGACAGCGCGCCTGAAAGCGTGTTGATGTCGCGCAGCGAACGTCCGGCGTATTTGCTGTATTTTTTCGATTCGGAAATATAGAACGCACACGCCTTTGGAACGACCATTGAATAGACGTTTACATCCTCGTCGATCTTGGCGGCAAATTTGTTGAGTATCGCGGCAAACGCCTTTGCGTTCTCCTCGCTGCCGTAATATATCTCCATCGCGCGCGTGCCTATTATAAGCACATCGTTGACGACTTCCACGGGTTTTTCAGCCTGCGATATTTCGCTGATGGAAGTCTCCGAGCTTTCGTTCGGCGGGGTCGACGAAGTGTCGGCGGACGAATCATCCGGCTGTGACGTGTCGGACGTTTCAGGCGCCTTGCTGATTTCCGACATATCCGAAGACGAATCGCTTTCCGATACACCGGGCGTCCACGGCTCGTCCTCGCTTACGTCCGTATCGGATTCGTCGCGGATTATGACCTGCTCGTGCGGCGTTATCCCGAAATAGTCCCTGAACTTGGCGTTTATATCAACGAACCTGTCGCGCAGACACACCGTATCAGTGAACCATGCGGAAAAATCAGAAAAGAAATCACCGTTCATAAGGGTGGCAAAGGAAAAAGTCGGAAATTCCTTGAGCGTGCTGTTATCCGATTCCTCTGTGCGCGGAAAGAAGACGCAGAAACAGAACATAAATGCGAATGCCAGAAATATAGCTATACAATTAACTGCTATTGCAGCTTTCTTTTTCATTCAGCTCACCTTCTTTTCAGAAACGCCAATACAGAAACGGGTTGTTCGACGACGAAGTCGCTACGAGAACCGCTGTATTAATAAACATCAGCGCGAGCGTATACGCCGTTGAGGCAAGCACTAAGGTGCCCTGCGCTCTCGACGAAAGATTCTCGACGCGTTTTTTGATATATGGAACGACCGGGAAGCACGCGATGACTGCAACAGCTATGACTGTCAGATATTTTAGTATGGTATCACATGTTTCCGTCGTAATAAAGGCATTGCCGCCGGCTGCGATGAGGTTTTTGAAAAATACTCCCAGTTCTTTCATGTTTTCAAAGCGGAAGATACCGAACCCGACGATTATCACGAGCTTATTATAAAAGTGCATAAGCACCGACGGCGCATTTTTAAGACGCTTTTTGCCGATCTTCGTCTCTATGAACAGGAACACGCCGAAGTAAAGTCCCCACAGCACATAGTTCCAGCTCGCGCCGTGCCACAGTCCCGTCGTAAACCACACGAGAAACAGCGAGAGCACCTGCCTGCGTTTGCCGAAAAGCGGAACGTAGAGCAGATAATCCCTGAAAAAGCTGCCAAGCGAGATGTGCCAGCGCTGCCAGAATTCCGTGATAGAGCGGCACATGAACGGATATCGGAAGTTTTCGTCAAAGTGGAAGCCGAACATCCTGCCCATACCGATGGCCATATCGGAATAACCGGAAAAGTCAAAATAGACGTACATCGAATAAGCGATGACGCCGACCCACGTTCCTACGACCGTCGCGCCGGAGAGCTTGTCTGTAAAGCATTCCTGTACAAGCAGGTTGAGGCTGTTGGCTATAAGCACCTTTTTGGAAAGTCCGATTATAAGCCGTGTCGCACCTGCGCTCAGGTCGCTTATGCTGACGGTGCGGTTGTCGATCTCCTCCTCGATCGTCGAATAGCGGACGATCGGCCCTGCGACGAGCTGCGGAAAGAGCGATATGTACAGCAGCAGCTTTGAAAAATGCTTCTGAGCGTCGACCTTTTCCCAATAGACATCGATGACGTACGATATTATCTGAAAAGTATAAAAGCTGATGCCCAGCGGAAGCGCTATCCCGGCGTGTTCTATCGAAAGCCCGGAAAGCGCGTTTATGTTGTCAATGACAAAATCGGTGTATTTGAATATGCCGAGCATACCGATGTCGTATATAAGCGCCGCGGCGAGCGCCGCCTTTGCGTAACCGTTCCCGCGGTTCGCGGCAATGGCTTTTGCAAGCAGAAAATTGACGAACGCGCTCGCTACGAGCAGCAACACCATCAGCGGCTCGCCGAACGCATAAAACAGCAGCGAAAATATTATCAGAACGAAGTTTCGGTTTCTTGTCTTTTTGACCGCCAGATATATTCCGACGCACAAAGGCAGGAAACAGTATAAGAATAAAATATCTGCGAAAAACAAAGCTACACCTATGCCTTTACACGTACTGTCTTTGCGCTCTTGCATGAGTGATGCAAAAGCGGAAGATTCAAACTATATTATAACTCAACCGGACGAATAAGTCAACACATAAAACGCCGGTATTCCATTTATACCCTTTGTTTACAGCTTCACATTTTTGCCTGACACCGTATCAGCCGTGTTGCTCTGTATACCAGCCTTCGATGCGTTTTTTCATCTCCGCTATCCCGAGCACGCCGCGGCAAAAGCCCTTGCATACGAGGCTTACAGGGAGAAATTCATCGTATTTCTCAAACAGCGGTACTTCGTCAGGATATAGCAGCTCCTCCGGCTCAAACGGCGCGCGCGCCGCTTCATACAGCACATCGAAGAACTCCTTTCGGTCTGCCTTCATCTTCAGTATACAGAAATACGGGCGCGATGAGTCGAAAGAACTCAGCCGTATCTTCGAAGCGCATTTGAGTTTAATGAAGCGTTCGAGCGCAAGAAACGCGTACGTTCCGAGCCACGGGAACAGGCACCACATATCGCCGCCGAGACACACGAGATCCTCCGAAAGCATCACCGACGCGCGCGCGGTATTACGCGCTTGCGCGAGCCGCAGCGCGGCGTTTTTCATCATGTACGGATAAACAGTATCCTCCGCAAGCACGCGCTTCATACGCTCAAGCACACGGGTGTTTATGTCTCCGGGGCAAAGCCCGAAGAACGCGGGAACGATGCCCTTTACCTGCGCAACGTATATGAGGTGCTTCTTGCGGTCTATTTCCTCGACGACCCAGACATGACCGGCGAGCGCAAGCTTTTCGCCCACGGGCGGAGGCGACACGACGGTGCCGAGCTCCTGCGAATCGCAGCGGACGGTGTACTCCTCGTTTTCCTTGAATACGGCATAGAATTTATACGACGCAAGCTGTCTTTCGCCGGCAAGCCCGACGATAAGTCCGCCGGTCGGCGTTTTTTCAAGCTGATCGGTCGAGAGCAGATGACGCAGCAGCGCTTTGAAATCGTCCTGTGAAATACCAATAAAGCAGCTGAGCGTAAGTACGCGCGAAGCGAGCGCGGCAGGGCTCATCTCACCGCACGATGCGAGCGTGCACATTGTCTGATGATACAGCAGGCTGTACGGCAGCTTTCCCGTCCGCGGCGGTTCGACATATCTGTCCTCAATATAAAGCTGTACGAGCGATATCGCCTGCAGCAGCTTCCACGGCACAGTGAACGGAAGCATCGCACGCGACTCAGCCTCGTCCTCGCGTATAACGAACCACATCTCCGGCGGCATACCGCGCCGTCCCGTCCTGCCCATGCGCTGGAGAAACGACGAAACGGTGTAGGGCGCATCGATTTGGAACGCGCGTTCGAGCCGTCCTATATCTATACCAAGCTCAAGCGTCGCCGTTGTTACGGTCGTCTGAAGCTGCGTATCGTCCTTCATAACGTCCTCCGCCGTTTCGCGGTACGAAGCGGAGAGGTTGCCGTGATGGATCAGAAAGCGGTCCGGCTCGTGCTTTTTTTCACAGTATTGGCGCAGCGTCGCCGTCACGGTTTCGCATTCCTCGCGCGAATTGACGAACACAAGGCATTTCTTTCCCCGCGTATGCTCGAAAATATAACCGATCCCGCCGTCGGCTTTCTCCGGTGCGCTGTCAGTCGGGTCGTCGAGCGGACAGGTCAACGCGCCCTGTACGGCTTCGCCGTCTTCCTGCTCGCCCTGAACGTAAAAATGTTCCATCGAAAGCCGCCATTTTATCCCCTTGACCTCTATCTGCGGCGCCGCGGTCTTCCGTCCGCTTCCGGCTGAGAGGAATGCGCCCGCCGCTTTCAGATCGCCTATAGTAGCCGAAAGCCCGATTCGACGCGGCTTTACGCCGGCAAGATACGACAGCCGCTCTATAAGACACATCGTCTGTGAGCCGCGGTCGGCGCGCATGAGCGAATGTATCTCGTCGATCACGACGAAGCGCAGGTCTCCGAACAGCCTCGCTATATCCGCGTGGCGGTGCAGCAGCAGCGCTTCGAGCGATTCGGGCGTTATCTGAAGGATGCCGGACGGATTTGCAATGAGCTTGTTTTTGTGTGACTGCGCCACATCGCCGTGCCAGTGCCAGACGGGTATCCCGGCTTCGGCGCAAAGCGCGTTCAGGCGCGTGAACTGGTCGTTGATAAGCGCCTTGAGCGGCCCGATATATATTGCACCGACAGAGCGCGGCATATCCTCTTCAAACAGAGTAAGTATCGGGAAAAACGCAGCCTCGGTCTTTCCGGACGCGGTCGGCGCTGACAGCAGCAGGTTGTCGTCGCTGCCGAATATCACCTCGCCTGCCGCCGACTGTATCGCTCGCAGCGTATCCCAACCGCTTCTGTATATATACTCGCGTATGAACGGAGCGTATCTGTCATATACGTTCATATCTCGAATTCCTCAAATTCCTTTTCCACGTCCTGCGCGTTTTCGCCGGACGCGAATTCAAACGAACCCGTCAGCAGCTTCTTCACGTCTGTTTCCGGATGCTGATAGACGATATTCAACAGCTCGATGAAATCGCGTATGACCTCGCGCGGCGTAATGTTTTCGTCGGCGCCGATGCGCCCGAACTCGATCTTTATAAAATTCACCAGGTCGTCCTGTGTGAGTATCTGTGCGTACCCGAACAGTCCGGCATGGATATTTGCGAGCTTTTCAATAAGCACGAGCAGCTCTTCGTAGGTCAGCGGCCGCAGCTTTATGACGGGCGCGAACATATCGGAAAGTCCCTCCCGCCCGAAGCGACCCTCCTCAAGGCGCGACCTGAGAGCCTCATAGCTGTACACTCCGCGGCGCGTATCCTCAACGCACTGCGGCGTACCGCTCATGATTATTCCGAGATATTTTGCCTTTCCCTGAAGGGTATCGTTGTACATGGTGAGTATCTTTTCATAGTTGTACTGCCGTGTTATGCTGTTCGGTATCTTATATATGTTCACAAGCTCGTCGACAAAGATCATCAGTCCGCTGTAACCCGCTTTTCTCAGAAACAGGGCAAACAGCTTTATATACTCGTACCAGTCGTCGTCGGTGATGACGATATTTATGCCCAGCTCCTCGCGCGCCTGCGATTTCGTATTGTATTCGCCCCGGAACCATTTGACCGCCTTCGCCTTAAGCTCGTCGTCCCCGTTTCGGAAGGCGCGGTAGTACAACGTCAAAAGCCTGGCAAAATCGAAGCCGTGTACCATATCGTTGAGCGAATTGATGACCTCGTTGATCTTCCCCGTGACGCGCGTGTCAAAATCCGCTCCGTCGGGGTCTGCGCCGTCCTGCACTGCTTCAGAACGAACGTTGTTGATCCAGCGGTCGAGTATCAGCGTGAGCGCACCGCCCTCCGGACGCGTCTTCGTCGAGAGGTTGCACATAAGCTCCTTATAGGTTGCAAGCCCCTGACCGCGCGTGCCGTGCAGCCGCCGTTCCGGCGACAGGTCGGCGTCGGCAGTCACGAAATTCCTGTCCATGACGTAATTGCGTATCGTTTGCAGCAAAAAGCTTTTGCCGCTGCCGTATCTGCCAGTGACGAAGCGGAACGAAGCGCCGCCGTCGGCGATTATTTCCACGTCATGCAGCAGCGCGCTTATCTCAGCCTCGCGCCCGACGGTGATATATCCGAGTCCGACACGCGGCACGACACCGCCCTTGAGCGAATTGATTATAACGGAAGCTATCCTTTTCGGCACGTTCATTTTGTCTTCGTCTCCTTTTTCCACAGCGCTTCAAGCGCGTCAAGATAATCGGGTATAATTTGCGGCTTGTCTGCGTCAAATTCTATTACGCTGTCCGAAAACATATCGAACAGTCTGTCGTTGACCGCATCTGCGGCAACCGACGCGGCGATGCCCTTTTGTCTGCACTGCTCACACACGTCGCCGCCGCCGAGCAGGCAGCCTATGAAGAACAGCTCGTCCGGCGTAAGCCCGGACCCGTCCGGCGATGCTCCGTCCATGCGCTGCTGTTCCTGCGATGTATTTGTTTCTTCTTCATCCTCTTGCTCAGTGCACAGCAGCCTCTGCGTCGTTTCCGATGAGCTGCGTATGCCTGCAAGCTTTGAAAGATCCAGTGCGATGACCTTCTTTTGCTCTTCCTTCTCGCGCTGCTTTTGCAGCTTTATCTGCTCATGGATAAAATCGATATAAAGCTGCGGCACCTCTCCGGGCTTCAGCGCCGGCTGAAATTCAAATTCCTCTCGCAAAAGACTGTCTATCGTCCGAAGCAGCGCACCGGTTTTTGCTTTTGCCGTGCGTTCCGGAACGAAACGCTCACGCCGAAGCACGCCGGAATTGCATATATATCTGTCATAAGGCGTCAGCTCATACATGAAATCACGTATTTTAAGACGATTGCAAAACACGGCGGAATCAAAAAACCTGTATTCATACGATGTGATCCGCCCCAGCAGCTTTTGCGAAAAACTGTTTTTCCTGTAACGCTCATAAAAAGAGCAAAGCCGCTCGTAAGCGCCGTAAACGACATTTTCTGTCCGCTGCGGATATTTTTTGTAAAAGGCTGAGCGCGTTATGTTGTAATTTGAAACACTGCAAAGCGCTTCAAGAAGCTTTTCGGGAGATGCGCTCGCGCAATCGTTGAGCACGTGCAAGACTTGTTTGCTGTCCTCCACAAGTCCGTCAAGCACCGAGCGGTCAAGTCCGTAATAAACGGCGTAGTCCACGATCCATGTGTCAGCATAGCGTTTGATTCTTCCGTCGATCAGAGTATACGCCTCACAAAAAGCCCGGAGCTTTTCAAATCCCTCCTGCGTCGTTTTCACGCCGATCATATTTATAAGCTCGTACATATAAATGAACGCGAACGGAACCGGCGCCGCGTTAAAAATCCCGTGCCGTATTTTCGTGCGCCATGAGAAATAACCTCTGAGCTGCCGGTCGCTCATGTCCTGATAGGTGGGATAATAGCGGACGAACTCTCCCTCATATTTGTAATCGTCCTCAAAATCCTCCATGAATTTCCCCTGCTCGTAAAAAATCTTTGCGGCGCTGTTGTATAGATTCTCACGGGCTATCATACGCATCTTCCTGTATTGAGCAGGCATTTGTTCGAGCATCTCACGCCCCGTGAAGACAATAGGCTCGTCCCTGTATACTTTTTCGTCAGTGAACAGCGACGATGAGAGCAGCTGTTTGATCAGTTTTTCGATGTCCGTTTTCATGCCGCCTTTCCGCTTTACGCCTTGCTCAGACGTAAAGACAGGTTATCTTATTATTATAATACACTTATTTAAAATTTACAACAGGAAAAACGAACAAACATTCTTTTTTCCGACTTTCGCCGATGAAATCGGAGCCTTTGCCGGAATGAATATTTTGTGCAATCGCGCCGGGTCATCTTTTTTGTAATAACATAAAAGCCGTTGACAAACAATTCGCGCGGTTGTACAATAATATAAAAGGAGTGTTTTATGGAAAAACTGCGAGATTATTTTTGGATCTGGGGACATCCGGTCAACAGTCTTCACGGAATATTCGGTCTGAAGGACGAATCAAAAATGACGCCGTATGACGCGATGAGATACCTCGGAGCGCAAAACATACTTTATGTACCGATGGGCAGAACGGTAAACAAAGAAGAAGAAAGTACAAAAATGAATGTCGCGCGCGAATTCGGATGGTCTCTTGAGACGGCTGCCACGCATTCGGAAAACGTTTTTGAACTTGCGGCGCTTGCAATGAAGTATCCGAAATTGAAAAAAGTAATGTTCGACGATTTTTTCAACGAAGAAAACGGTCCGAACAATTATCTCAACTATACTCCAAAAATGCTTTCCGCTTATCGCGATAAGCTGCACGCCGCGGAAGCGGAAATGTGGATGGTTTTGTATTCAAAGCAGCTGTTTTGCGATCTTGAGCTCGAAGCGTTCATCAATGAATTCGACGGCGTGTCGCTGTGGTTCTGGGAAGAAAAAGATATAGCGGATTTCGAGCTTTATGTCCACGAATTTTTCCGCCTCACAGAAGGAAAGCAGCGGATGCTCGGGTGTTATATGTACGATTTCGGAGCTCAAAAGCCGTCTTTGGACGGCTGTGTAACTTATCAGCTTGACAAAAGCCGTGAATTTATACTCAGCAACAAGACGCAGGGCGTTATGCTTCATACCAACGTGATCGCCGATCTCGGCTTTGCCGCTGTAGAAGAAGCAAGGGCGTGGCTTGAAGCGCACGGTGACGAAGCAGCAAACTGTTTTGTCTGAAGAAAAGAGGGTTAACTTCAAATGAAAAAGAAACTTGCAGCGTCGTCTGCAATGGCTTTTATCGTGCTGATGGGTATAGTCAGCATGTTTTCCGACATAACTCACGAAGGCGCCGCAGGGATAATGGGCGCGTATCTCGGACTTGCCGGCGCGTCCGCGGCGGCGATCGGGTTCGTTTCCGGACTCGGCGAATGTATCGGCTATTCACTGCGTTTGCTGACGGGTTATCTGACCGACAGATCAAAAAAATACTGGACGCTGACGATAATCGGCTACGTCATCGACTGCGCTGCGATACCGGCGCTCGCGCTCGTGCCGCGCGGCGGCTGGATGCTCGCGTGCGGTCTTATCGTCGTGCAGCGCATCGGCAAAGCGATAAAGAAGCCGGCCAAGGACACGATAATATCGTTCGCCGCCGCGCAAAACGGCATCGGCAAGAGCTTTGCCCTTCAGGAGCTGCTCGACCAGACGGGCGCGTTTCTCGGTCCGGTGCTGCTGTTTCTCGTGATGCTGCTGAAAAAGAGCGACGATATGTTTTCGGTGTACTCGGTATGCTTTCTCATACTTGGCATACCGGCGCTCATAACGATAGCGCTGCTGCTTTTCGCCAAAAAGAAATTTCCCCGGCCGGAAAATTTCGAGCAGACGGACGACAAAGAGGAAGCGGTTCCGTTCAGGCTCTCGAAGCCGTTCATACTGTATATTGTCGCAATATCGCTGTTTGCTGCAGGGTTCATCGATTTCAGCCTCATAACATTGCATACGGCAAACCTCGCACTCGTGCCGGAAAGCACGCTTTCGCTCGTTTACGCCGGCGCGATGGCGGTCGACGCAGGCGCGGCGCTGCTTTTCGGGTGGCTGTTTGACAAATACGGAACGCGTGTGCTCGTGCTTTCGACGCTGCTTTCGGCGCCGTTCGGGCTGTTCGTGTTCCTCATCAACTCACGATGGGCGCTGCTTGTGGGCGTGATGCTTTGGGGTATCGGTATGGGTGCGCAGGAGTCGATACTCAAGGCGGCCGTGACGAAGCTCGTTCCGAAGCGCAGCCGCTCAACAGGATTCGGCGTGTTCCAGACGGCGTTCGGCGTGTGCTGGTTTCTCGGAAGCTGGCTTATGGGCGCGCTGTACGACACGTCGCCGATAGGGATGGTCGTTTTTTCCGTCGCCATGCAGCTTGCAGCAGTGCCTTTCTTCCTGCTTTGCTCATCGAAGGATGAAGGAATATAGCAACAAAATGAGCTTGATCCTTCTTTACTCTTCGAAGCTTGTCAAGATAAGCGGACAGATAGAAAAGTATAAAAAGAAAAGCCGCTTGACAGCGACTTTATCTTTTTGTCCACGCGGTACACAAAAGATGCGAACCGACTTTTAAGCTCTGAACTCGAACCTACACGAAGGTTATGCTCATTTGGCGACGTTAGAACATCTTCTAAAAATTGATTTGTTGTTTATCGCCGCTATATCCGCAACGACGATAAAATTCATGTGCACCCGTTCTTGTTGCCCCTGAAACTAAACGAATTCC
>CAZFZL010000019.1:0-18505 GCA_964523005.1 uncultured Oscillospiraceae bacterium | reverse complement strand
ACGGCTTCATATATAGCTCAAAGCTCACATTTGCGCTCGATGTGACCTTTATTAGCTTCGCGTTAAGCTTCTCACAGCATGTCACGCTTACAGTATATTCAACTTCTCTAAATGAGCCGTAATAATCGGCTCTGCCTGCGCCGAAAACCACACTGTGGGCGCACGCGCACGCATCGCAGTAAAGACCGTCGATATGCAGCAGCAACCGTTCGCCTATATGCATGAGGTCAGAATCGTTCGGAAAATATGAGAGACGTCCGTTGCGGCTGTCGGAAAAGAACGTGAAGCCGAGCGACGACTGCGTAACAACACAGCCGAAGCAGCGTCCGGAAATCACCCAGCTGAGCACCGGAGCGTTAGTCTGCGCCTTTCGTACAGTATAGCTTTTGTTTCCAAACGTACCGCCATATACGTCAAAGAGCTCGTCTTCCGCATTTACAGCGCCGTTTGCGACAGCTGTAACGATGTCTTCATGCGGTATTATTAGGCTTTGGCTCCGGATTTGGTGTTCATTACCGTTGAAACAGAACGCCGCGCAAAAATCCTCCTCCGCAAGCGACATATCATTGCATACATATATTCCGTCTCGCCTTCCGAGAAAGCCCTCGCAGGCACATTCGTGCAACGCCTTTTTCACTGTACGATCATTCTCGCAACCATAGCTGTCCGCTTCGACGACCAAAATCAACATTTCTATACGGACTGAGGCAATGGCGAGCGTTCGGAAAAACAGCAGAGTTTGTACAAGCTTTTCATAAGAAGGATTTTTCAAGAATAGCAGCGGTCGGTCGCCGCTGACAGAAAAACGCCAGAGCTGGTTTACAGGAAAACAGCTTTCCGTTTTCTTCAGATTTTCAAAGAACAGTTCTCTGAGCAGATTTCCGCCGGTGCAAGGCGCCGACGGGTTTTCTGCCGTACTTTCCCGTGCGCATTGAATATTGTTTCTCGCTTCATCGCGCGTTTCTGCACACGTAATGAAAAAGCGGCAAGAAATTACACTTTTAGAGTTCATGTGCACCATAGGGAGTGCCGCATAATGACGTTTGTCCATGCGCTCCGTTTTATCCCGATCAACATAATGGGAAGCATATGCATCCGTACCGCATGCAACGGCACCCCACACCTCTCCTCCGTCGCGAAACGATCGTTTTATAAACAATATACCGCTTTCTTTTTCAAACCAGAACGACAAAAAAAGCATTGAAAACGCAGGATGAGAAAGATACGCATGTTCCTGATCGAAAACGGGGATGAAATCGAGCGAAAAGCTTTTTTGTTTTGCTGAAAACGCTTCGGCAACGCAGCAGTTTCCGGTAAGGTATAAGCTCACACGGCAACAATTATTTTTTAACGCCTTCACATATGTCACTCTGTCATCGGATATTTCAAATGTTGATGCTTTTTGTGTGATGCATTCCCCATTGCAGCTTAATTTCATCGTACATGAGACATCACCGCGTCTGAACAACGCGGCATTGAACATTGTTTTTCCGCCCTGCATGCGAATATGCCCCGAATCACTCATTACCGCCGTCACGCTTCCGTTCGTCAGGAGCGCACACTCCGGCTCGTTTGGGTCAGGTGTTTTGCCTGCCGCGCTCCTGCCCGATATCACGCGCCTTTCTTCTTTATCACGCGGCGTGATGTCGCGAAAAATATTCGGCTCAGGTATTCGTTCTTCAAGAAGCTCACGCGCACTTTCCATACGTATGTCATTCATGAACCGGCGAACGAAAACATCATCGAAGCAAAAGTTGGCGAGCGCTGCGAGCGACATACCCATATGGTGTGCCATATAACACTTGACCGGAGTTCCGTTCAGGCTGCGTCGCAACGAGAAATCATACGATTCGTAAAAACCGTATTTACCGTACATTCCGAGCTTTCGGTATTTATCGAAATTGCGTTTTGCGGCGTTTTGCGAATATGACATCATCAGATAAGTCGAATAAGGCGATACGACGGGCTCGTCAAAGGTATAGTGCTTGAGCCCAAGTGCTCCGATGCCGAACGCGCGGTACTGATAGTTCATTGCAGAGTCAAATGCGTAGAACGCGCACTCCGATATGCCCCATATACCGCCGCGCTTTGCGGGATGCTTGCGCATCTGATAATAGGCAAACGAGAGCGCCTCGGAGAGAAATGAATTCTCCGGAACAGGCAGAAAAAGGCACGGCATAAAATATTCAAACGCCGTTCCCGTCCACGACGCCATACCGATATAACCGTCGTCGCACAGAAGCGTGCGTGCAAGGCTGTTCCAGTGAGCTGCCGGCACCTCACAGTTAGCCACGGCGACATAGCTGGCGCTGCGCGCTTCACTCATATACAGATCGTAGCATATTTCAGAGCGCTTGCCCGTCGCGCCGTCGCAGCCGAGCGCAAAAAGTGAACGGTCTTTATCATAAAACACAGAGAAGTTGCATTGTGCAAGGTTTTTTGCTCTTTCTGACAGTTCGTTTTGTCCATATGTCTTCAGCGCACCGGCAAGAGCGATGAGCGAACAGACAAAATTTCCGGAATCGACGAACGAAACGTACTCGCCGCCGATGACAGACATGCTCGAAATGTCGTACCAATTATAAAAATGGCCGTTCCAGCGTTTGAGCTTGTCAAGCGTATCGAACGTGTTTCCAACGCTTGCGGCAAGCTCTTTTTCGTCGATCAATCCAAAATCGGCAGCCGCGGCGAGAGCGAGCAGGTACATACCGATATTCGTCGGTGATGTTCGCATCGCTACGCATTTCACAGGCGCTATGCTCACGTTATCCGGCGGCAGGTAATTCGTCTTTTGTGTGACGTAATTGGCAAAAAACGCATATATTCGTTCGGCTTGCGGACGGAAAGCAGCTATGTCGGGCTTTCTCTTCTGCTTCTTTTTCTTCTTTGATATTATGCAGGCAAATATGGGAAACAAGAAAAAAAGCGCGCCTGAAAGGCGGTATATGCCTCCGGGAGTTATGAAAAACATCAGCGTGCCGAAAACTGCCGGGGCGAGCATACCGCAGATATACACTCCGAGTGTATCGCCCGCGGCGCGTTCATACTGTGATGCGGTGACCCATTCAAGCAGTTTTTTTCTGCTTACCGTCATACGCCAAAGCGCTTTTACAGAAGCGGACGCGCTGACAAACGCATTCATCGGGAACGAGATGAGCTCATATACGACGCGTGAAAAATCAAGCGCGGCGCTGTACATGACGTGCGCAAAGCTTCGGCGGAATGCTATCATATATATACGCGACGGTGAAGCAAGAAGCGTGACTAACGGCGGCAGTAATATCGGCATTACGGCAAAAAGGTACACAAGCCCGGCGTACCCTGAGCTTATTTTGCCTATGCCGTACAGCACGGCGCAAAGTGCTATTGTAAAAAGAGAGAACACCGGAGCGATCACTCTGAGCGCATTTTCTATTATTGCCCAGCGTCCGCACGGAGAAGTGATTTTTCCGAAAAGGAAAAGATTCTGTATATCCCCGCGCGCCCAGCGCTCTGCACGCCTGAAAAATGAAAGAACGGTTCGCGGTGTGGAATCCGTAAGGACGGTATCTGACAGGAAAAACGTGTGCAGCAGGGCGCCCTCCGGTATATCGTGGCTCAACACCTGCTTTTCGGGAAGCGCACCGGTCACGAGAGCGTCGTATGCATCGACGTTGATAAGTCCCTTTCCACAGAATACGCCCTCTCCGAAGGTCGCTTCGAACACGGAAAACGCAGCGCTTTCGTAGACGTCAAGTCCGCCGCTGCCTGCACACAGCTCGGCAAAAGCGCTCTTCGATGCACTTTCCATCGAAGACGCCATGCGCGGCTGGAACGCGCCGAAGCCCTTCACGAGAACGCCGTTTTCAATTTGCGCAGCGTAATACGGATGAGAAGCGGCAGTGAGTATCTTCGCTACACTGCCCGTGGTAAGGCGTGTGTCACTGTCGAGAGTGAGGATGAATGACGCATTCTTCACGCGCTCCATGTCGCCGTCAGCGACGAAAAAGGCGTTCTCACCCCGTTTCATAAACAAAACGAGATCTTCCACTGCGCCGCGCTTGCGTTCTCTGCCCGAATACACATTGTCTTCAGCACGCGTACGTCTGCGTATAAACAGCGCAAACGCGCCGTAGCGTTTGTTGAGCCGTTCTATCTCGTTGCGCGCTGACGCGACAATCGCTTCATCGGTAGGAGAATCGACAAATCTGCACGGCGGCAGGTCAGCTAACACGGCAAAAACGCAGTTGCAGTTTCTGTTTGCGCAATAATACTTTTCAAGCGAATGAAATGTCTCGCCGTCGTTACCCGTCAGGAGCGTCGTTATGCAAACGAGCGTGTTTATTTTTTCGGCGTACTCATCCTCCATTCTAAGCACGGGGGGCGGCGAAAGGAACGATGACAAAGCACTCGCCGAAAGCCGGAAGGAGAGCGCAAGAAGCGGTATCAAGGTCAAAAATGCGGCATAGTGTGTATATAAGAGTGACAGCACGGCAAGAACGAGAAAAGCGGCGAACGCCAGGATGAAATACCACGGGAAGCGTTTTTTGCAAAACAGCTCGCTGCATATACCGTATGACGACAAGCCCCTTCGCTTTATGATATCGGCAGCCGTATCATATACGCTCATCCCGGTCTTTTTCGCTTTTTCGGATATGCGATCCCTTATAAGACTTTTGGTACGCGCGTCCATCCTGCAGTACAGCTGTGTCGTTTCGAGCAGTGCCTCGGGAGCGAACATCTCACGGACAAAAAACGAAAAATCCGTTTTTGCGCTGTAGTGCATTGCTTTGATCGCCCCGTGTACATCGCTGCCGTTGACAAGTGACCAAAGCGCCTGTTCGCTTATACAGCATTCAAGCAGCGCAAGCTCGTCTGAGCCGAGCATACCGCTGTAATGCCCGTATTCATTAATAATTTTTTCGCGCTCGAAATCGAATCCGTATCGCGCTACGTACTCGCGCGTCGCCGAACGCATAAGCTCGCATTTTTCAAGCTGCGCTCTGCTGTGCCACACGAGCGAAAGCCTGTCGGTGACAATATAACAGTTTTCACCGGCAAGCTCGTTATCACCGCGTTCGAGCATATTCACGACGGATTTTTTCAGCTTTTTTATACTTTCAGACATAAAAATTGCCCCTGCCCTTCATATCTCTATTATCGGGCAAAGGCAGGGTTTTTATTCTTTTTTCATCCGAGCATTCGGAAAGATACGGGTAAACGGTCTGCGCCATGCGCATGAAGCCGAGGTCGTTCGGATGAAGCCGGTCGGTCGTGCAGCTGTCTCTTTCATCAGTGCCAAGCAGCTTATGGCCGTCGATGAACGCGACATGTCTGTCGCCGCTGTCGAGCGCCGTCTGATATGTACGCATGATTATCTCGGCGCGTTTTGCATTCGTTTGCTCAGATATATATACGTTGACCACCGGGTTTGTCATGAATATTATCGGAACACCGGGTTGTTTTTCTCTGACAGCGCGGTACATCGGAAGATGCGTATTTTCAAGCTCTTCGAGCGAACGCGCATTAAAATCGTAATCCATCACGAACGCAGCCATCGGCATCGAGGCGATATAGTCGGCTATGTATGAATCGCCGAATGCGTTGCCGGAAAATCCGAGGTTCACGAGCTCAAAATCGAGCTGCCGCGCGAGTATGTTGGCATAATTACAGCCCGGTCGCGAGGCGACACCGCCCTGTGTTATCGACGAGCCGTAAAATACGACCTTGCCGTGCTTATGTTTCTTCGGCTTTTCGAGTATTCTGTCCTTTTCAAGTCCTATTTCAAGCGATGTGACGCTATTGTAAAGCGGAAAACCTATCGTGATGTCGTGCATTCCGTCACTGTCGGCAGGAAATGTAAGGTCTGCAGTGCGTTCGTATTCGGTTTCCGTCAGTGCGCTCGGCGCTGCGAGCCCCTGAAAGCGGTCGCCGTTATAGATATCGAAGCCTGAGCTGCCGGTGAGTGGCATATGATACATCATGAACACTCCGGGGAGCTTCACGCGAAGTGATATGCGGCTGCCCGACGTGCGAAAGCGCACCATTGCGCCGGACGTATGAGATGCAAGCCAAACAAGCTCATCACGCGCCTGTTTTTCAAGCTCATCATCGAAGCGCGAGAACTTTCCGTCTTTGCGTACAGCGAGTCCGGTCAGTTCAAAGGGCGCCGTGCGGCAGTCGTAAAAGACCATTCCGCTGCTGTCGGCTTCGCCGGAGACACAGTTTATGTCTACTTCGGATATTTTCATTGTCGGCTCTCCCTGCGAATGAACGCCATATAAGGATTCGAGTCGCGTTCGTCGCTCAAAAGTGTTTTTTCTCCGTGTCCGGGATATACGACATAATCACCGGGCATATGATACAGCTTTTTCAGCGACGCGTTCATCTGCTCCGCGCTTGAACCGGGAAAATCGGTTCTCCCTATACCGGAACAAAAAAGCGTATCGCCCGTAAAAAGCATGTCGTCAAAGATATAGCATACCGAGCCCGCCGTATGGCCGGGCGTATGCGTTATTCTGAAGGTGAATCCTCCGAGCTCGTATGTTCCCTCGCGTTTAAGAAGCACGTCAGCCGAGCTGAACGGGCGCGGATCGTACGGAAGCATCGGGGAAAAGCTGTCGCGTTCGGTCAGGCAGTGCGCATCGCTCGCGTGGATCGCCACGACGGCACGCGTCGTTCGCATATCCTCAAGAGCGAGGATATGGTCAAAGTGGCCGTGAGTGAGCAATATGAGCGTGCATTTTGTGTCAAGCTCGCGCATCGTGCTTTTTATCAGCGCGGCGTCGGCGCCCGGATCAATAACACAGCAGCATCCGCTTTCGGTATCACGGACGATATAGCAGTTCGTTTCGAGAAATCCGACCTTGAGAGCAATTACCTTATACCGTTCCATCGCGGCACCGTCCTTTCTACTGTAAAAGCGCTATTATACCTATGACCGTCGGCAAAATGAATAGCAGAGCCAGCAGCACCGCGATCGCAGCCTTCCAGAATTTACTCACTTTATCACCTATCTCTGCGTGATATAGCCTTCCTTCGTGAGAAGCTCAGCTATAAGCACAGCGCCGCCGGCTGCTCCGCGCAGCGTATTGTGCGAGAGTCCGACGAATTTATAATCGAAGATCGTGTCTTCCCTGAGGCGTCCGAGCGATATTGCCATGCCGTGTTCAAGATCGCGGTCAAGCTTCGTCTGCGGTCTGTTGTCTTCTTCAAAATAGTGCAGAAAATGCTTCGGCGCACTCGGAAGGTCGACGCCGCCGGATGATTTCCATATGTTGATTATTTCTTCCTTTGAAGGCTTATTATCGCCGAATTTCACGAACGTCGCGGCAAGATGGCCGTTGCTGACGGGGACGCGGATGCACTGCGCCGTTATGGTGATGTCGCTGCGCGCAATGATCGTACCGTCCTTGACGCTGCCCCATATGCGCAGCGGTTCACGCTCGCTCTTTTCTTCCTCGCCGCCGATATAGGGTATTACATTGTCGATTATCTCAGGCATTTCGCGAAAGGTCTTCCCTGCGCCGCTTATCGCCTGATAGGTACAGACGGCGACCTTTTCAACACCGAAGCGCAGAAGCGGAGTGAGCGCGGGAACATAGCTTTGTATCGAGCAGTTCGGTTTGACGGCGATAAAGCCGCGTTTCGTACCGAGACGCTCGCGCTGATATTTTATCACTTCAAGGTGAGAGGGATTGATTTCCGGTATGACCATAGGGACGTCGGGCGTCCATCTGTTGGCGCTGTTGTTGGAGACGACGGGAGTACCGTAGGCGGCATACGCCTCTTCAAGAGCGCGTATCTCGTCCTTTTTCATATCGACGGCGCAAAACACGAAGTCGCACATTGAGCTGACCTTTTCGACATCGGCGGCGTCGCACATTATCATATCCAGCGCGTATTCGGGGATAGGCGTATCAAGCTTCCAGCGGCCTTCGACGGCTTCCGAATATTTTCTGCCTGCGTTGCGCGGGCTCGCGGCAAAGACGGTCGGGGTGAACATGGGATGGTTTTCAAGCAGGGTAATGAAGCGCTGCCCCACCATCCCCGTAGCGCCGATTATTCCGGCGCGCAGTTTCTGCATAATAATTCTTATTCCTTTCGGTACGTGTTTTATATGAGGTCTTTGTATATACCGGGGACGCTGTCTTCTATGACGATCGCACCGCAGCATTTTTTGTAGTATTCGACGGGTCCGGCACTGCCTATGATGGCGTATCCGTACCCCTCTTCGCGCATTGCTTCAAGGCATTTAAGCAGGAGCGCTCCGCCTATACCGCGCTTACGCTGTTTTTCATCGACGCCGGTAGGCCCGAAAAATCCTTTTGCGGTCACGTTGTACGCGGCAAAGCCGACGATCTTTTTCAGGTTTGTATCATACGCGATAAAACAGCTCACGGGAGAACGCGCAAACGCGGTTTCGTTTTCATTCATCCAGCCGTCACCGAAATTGTCTTTGATGAAGGCGTTGACCTTACCTCTGTTCGGGGTCATGGGTCTGAATATCCGAATGCCGTTGTCTTCAAGTTTTTTATAAAGTGAACTGTTGTCTTTGAGCTCATAGAGCTTAACGAGCATATCAGGCATAATATCGGTTCCTTTCAATATTAGTTATACTTAAAAGATATTATCACAAATCCTTTCGCTTTTCAATATGATATTCACATTTTTTCCGCTGTGTGCCAAAAAAACAGACGCGGCGGCGCCGCGTCTGTGATATAGTTGAACGATAGTGTTATTCGGATGCAAGTTCGACGACATAGACGATTTTTGCAGCGCTGCCGTCCGCTGTTTCACCTCTCATATCACACACTCCGTCGTATACGAGTGCCCTGTAGATACCGTCGATGGAGGAGTAGACAAGAAGCGTTCTGTTGCCCGCATAATAAACATACGGTATAAACAAAGAGCTGGCTTCCAAACCCTCTTCGGGCTGACCAAGCTTCGCTTTAAGCTCATCAACAGTCATCTTTCCTGCCAGTTCCAGAGCTTTCTGCTCATCTGAATGAACGAGCATATCAAGATAATCGCCGCGATCTTTTGCAAGGTCAAACAGAAGCTTATCGACGTACGTATTTGCCAAAACCTATTTGGCGAGCGCTGATTTTGCATCGCTCTCGTTGATGGCAGGGACCACGCAGTTAACTGTTCCTTCGTCGCCGCAGACGACCGAAAAACAATAGCACGGGATGTAATAATCGCTGTCAAGCATAGTAGTGTAGATCAGGCAGCAGCCCTTGATCATGTCGTCAGTCACTGTTCCTAGCTCTCTCATGTCATAAGCATCGCGATAGTAGGTACCGTCTTTAACAAGCTTCAAAGCATCATCGTACGAAATAGCAGCAGCGGTGAATGAATCGAAGCCGGATATATCCGAGCCGCCGACAAACAACACCTTGCCGTCCGAGTCAACATAGCAATAGACGCTTATGAAAGCTCTTGAAAGCGCGGACGCGACGGTATCGCTGCCCTGAGCGAACACATAGATAAACCAACCATACGCACCGGTAACATCAAGAACGACAGCGGTCGATCTATCTATGCTGTAATAATCGAAAAGCTCATCAAGGTAGGGTATTTCCAAGTCAAGCACATTGTCGCATGTGACGGCATCACTGCATTCGAAGCCTTCGTCCCCGAAAAGAACACTCAGACCTTGAGCGTCGGCGCGGACTGTAATGTCCTTGTAGGCACATAGGGCACGTTTGAGTTCGTCATCTTCATCGATTACGATCTCAAGCGAGGTGTCGGTGTCAAACGACTCGATGAAAGTGCGGCATAAAGCCATTTGCTTGTCAAGAAGGGCGTCGGTCAATTCGTATTCCGCACCGCCGTCTCCGATAGGATAAGAATTGAGCAGGAAAATAAGCGTTTCGGGTGAAAGGTCTTTTGCGTCAAGGCAATCGGGATAGAGCTTTTGTCCTTCGGCGTATGAGCTCGTTCCGCCTCCAAAGGCGCCGTTGAGATTGGAACCGTATGAAAGCTCGGGATAATCGGCATCGGGCGTTTCGCTTTCATCTCCCGATGGTACCGATTCATCAGAAGATACGTTATCTGATGAAGCTTGAGCGTTGCTTTCTCCGGCGGTCTGCTGAGAAGCTGCCGCGGAGTTCTCGCCGTTTTGCTGACACGAAGCCAAAACAAGCACGAAAACGAGAAGCACGAGAACCAGGGTGATTAACACGTTTTTTTCATAGTTTTTGTCCCTTCAAAATTAATTTTTTAGTTTACAGATATAATATATCTGCTATGCGACACATTATATGAATAAATTGCACTATTTTGTTTAAGAGCGTATCCATTTTCCGTTTGAACTAATTTTGTTGTCTTGTCTTTATATTGATTGTTTGAATCCACATACTTTATAGGTTCATCAAACATATACATAGTCATAGTACCATCAATATTTTGATAAACAACTGTAGATAAGTCTTCTAGCTCATATAAACGAGAAATATGGTTAGAAGTATCCTTAATTATTCCGTTTAAAACTTCAGGTATTTCTTCATCTGTAAGATTATAATTCAGGTTTTCGGGAAATGACTTCATGTTATTATTTACTTCTGTTTCACATGTTTCATCCGATGTCAGTTGATATGCATAAGTAGGGATAACGGCAAAAAGAAACGAGGCAATAATAATTGTCAATAAAACATTTTTCTTGCGAGATTAACAAGCGTTTTTTCATTTTCCTATTCCTTTCTTTATTGATTATTAATTACTTTTCCTCTCATATGTAACATACGCTACATTACATTCTTTGTCAAGACATTTGCTGATTTTTTCCTTTCAGCGTTATTATTGTGCATTATTACCATATACACATTGCAGACTGCCTTTTTTCCAATCGATTACACTTTGTTTTTGTTGATTCTGCACAAATGCTGCGTAAAAAAGAACCGCTACGATCGCAGCGGTTCGATGATTTTGAATAATTTACAGATTGACAGCTTCGCGTTCTGGGCAGTTGACGGTGAGAGCGATGTCCATATTTCCGTTTTTGACACGCAGCTCGTCGATCAAGGCGCGTGTGTCGGCGTCGGCGCTCATGACGACGTAATACGAGAGCACATAGAGCGAACCGTAGTCGCTCGTTTTTATTCTTGCGAGCTTATAGCTGAGGGTATATTTTTTGATTATATCGTCGAATACATTGTCGAAGTTCAGCTCTTCGGGGACGCTGATCTTCAGTTCCATAGACTTCTTTTTCGGCTCGCCGAAGTTGATGAGGGAAATCAGGAACATGACGACCGACAGCACAACGGCAACGACGACAGCGTAAGCAACATAGCCGAGTCCGCAGATGAGTCCGGTACAGACGGAAAAGAAGATGTAGGCGATGTCTCTCGGATTGGTCTGCATACTTCTGAAGCGGACGATCGAGAAGATACCGGCGATGGAGAACGCACGTGCGATCTTATTGCCGACGAAGAATATGACCATGCTCGTGAGAACGGGCATTACGAGGATAGTAAGTATGAAGGAGGTCTGATAGCCTTCTTTTCTGCGGCAAAGCATATAGCCGCCGGCTATGATTATTCCGCACAGAAAAGATATGCCGATGACGAGAAAAAGATTTCCCATCGTGAGTGATTCCGCAGATTCCTCCGTTTCCGTGGAGAGAATCGTTTCAAAAAAGCTGTTCCAATCCATTGTCTCTGTATTCCTTTATGTTTTTTATCTGCCGAGCTGAGCTTTTCTGTATTGCTCATATTCGGTTCCGTACTTTGAGAAGCTGACCTTTTTTATATCGAGCCGGCGGATCGCCTGCACGAGCCACAGCGGCATTGTTCCGACGAATTTGACCTCCATCAGGCAATTATCGCCGATAAGGCTGTCGCCATACGAGCCCTTATCGAGCCGAAGGTCATAACGGCGCGTCACGATGTCGTGGTCTACGGTGACGCGGAAATTCCTGTCGACTTTTCCTTTGAACGCATATCTGCCGTATGAGAGATACAGCGCAGGCACTGAATGATATATACTCTGAAAATACAGTATTTCCTTCATCATTTGCTGCGACGCGGGACTCTTCCCCTCCGGGACAATGCCGTCCTTGAGGAACGGTTCGACCTGACGAAGCGTCATGCTTACACGGCGTTTACTGACGACGCCTTGTATTTTCTTTTTTATTTCGACGTATACTTTGTTGTTTTCGTCGGGTGTCTCATACGATCTGACGCGGAGCTTTTCCTTGTAGGGCGGCTTTGAAACGGAATTACGTATTACTGAGTTTTTATCGTTGTCGTAATAGATATTATATACGTTATAACCGCCGTCGGCGCCGCTGTAATCGTCCGGATCCATATTTTCAAAGAGGATCTTCAGCATTTCGCTGTTCTGCTGCGGCGAGAGCATATATTTGCGCTCTGTGCGCTTGAAGGTGTTCTTTGCCATAGCACGCGCCTCCTCTCTTGATTTCGACTTATGATACCGCGTTGATGTGTTGAATAAATGTTAATCACGAAAAGTAAGAATGTGTTTTTTTTAAAAAGCAGCCGTAAAAAGACAAGCGCAAGCCGATTTTTCCGAACATATTCTTAAAGTCAGATGCTTAGGTAAACAATTTTTTGGTTGTTCATTCATCATGTGTTTTGTTCCGAACAATCCAAAAGCGGAGGCAAGCCTCCGCTTTTTTTCGATTGTATAAAAGGGTTATGAATTGCCTCTGTTGTTGTTGAGCATCTGGATGATAGCGTCGATATCCTGTTCGCCTCTTGCCGGAGCGGCTGCGTCCTTTGCAGGAGCGGCGGTGTCTGTCGGCTTCGCGGTTGAAGGAGAAGCGTATCTCTTTATTTCGGTGCTGCGCTTGTCAACATCAAAGCCTGTGGCGATGACGGTGATCTTCATTTCGTCTTCAAGCTCGGGGTTGCTGACCATACCGAAGATGAAGGTAGCGTCAGGATGCGCCTCGTTCTGGATGAGGGATGTAGCGACGTCGACCTCGTCGAGTCCGATGTCAGGCGACGCTTCTATGTTGACTACGATGCCCTTTGCACCGGTGATGTTGGTTTCAAGCAGCGGGCTTGACATAGCCATTTTAGCAGCCATTTCAGCCTTGTCCTTGCCCTTCGCGCTGCCTACGCCCATATGAGCGAGACCTGCGTTGGTCATGACGGACGAAACGTCCGCGAAGTCGAGGTTTATAAGTCCGTCGAGGGTGATAAGATCGCATATGCTCTGGACGCCGCGGCGAAGCACGTCGTCAGCCTCCTGGAAGGCATTGAGGAAGGTAATTTTCTTATCGGTGAGGAGCTTGAGGCGTTCGTTCGGGATAACGATGAGTGAATCAACGTATTCGCGAAGCTTCTTTATACCGTTCTCAGCCTGTATCATTCTTTTTGCGCCTTCGAAAGCGAACGGCTTCGTAACGACCGCGACGGTGAGTATTCCCTGCTCCTTGGCAACTTTTGCGACGAGGGGAGCTGCGCCTGTTCCGGTGCCGCCGCCCATACCTGCGGTGATGAACACCATATCGGCGCCCTTGATGACATCGGAAATGACGTCGATGGATTCCTCGGCACTGCGTTCGCCGAGTTCAGGGTTCGCGCCTGCACCGTGTCCTTTGGTGATGCGTTCGCCTATCTGTATTTTATTCTCGACCTGAGAACGCATGAGCACCTGTTTATCGGTGTTGACGTTGATGAATTCCACTCCGCGGACTCCGGCGTCTACCATTCTGTTGACAGCGTTATTTCCGCCGCCGCCCACGCCGACGACCTTGATTATGACATTGACCTGTTCATCGTTCTTGAAATCCATATTATAATACTCCTTCTTAAAAGTACATACTTATCATACTGATTAATATAATAATATATTATGCGCCTAATTGCAAGCACTTTTTTCTTTTTTTTAATAAAACTTCGGATTTTTTTCATTTTTCGCTCAATCGGGGCGGAAAGATGCCTCCTTGGTATCGGTAAGGTCAAGATAACCGCTGTCGTTTTCATCGAGTTGTTTCATAATGCCTATCAGGAAGCGCATTTTCATATCGGAATCAGATGTATCGCCTATGTAAACGTCTATTCTGTTTTCATATGTCATGGTTATGTCGAAGCGGCTTTTGAGAGAGATGGCGGTGATCTTGCCGTCAAGATCGTTGTTCTCTATTGCCCGGCAGAGCGAAAGAAAAGCTTCAGACGTACTATTGTCGGTGAAGCGGAGCGTTTCTCCGACAATGCAACGCGAGAGCTTGCCCGTAGTAAATTCAGTAAGTCCGTCGGCCGGATCGGGCGCGGTATCGGTACGTTCGAGCACGTTGAGCGTATCGCTGATAAGATAATAGCTGTCGATGACCTTCATATACATAACAGGTTCTTTTTCGACAACGGTGATAGTAACCGTTGATGGGAGCTTACGTGATACTGTTATTTCGGCGACGTACGGAAGATCCGCGCGAAGCTCACTTTCAAGTTCGGTGGCTTTGAAGGAATACATATTATCCCCAATTGAAACCGGAAGCTTTTCACATATTTCTTCATAAGTATAATGCGTGACGCCGCTCAGGTCGATCGCGCTTACTCTGAAGAAGATACCAAAGCAAACCGCGGCAAAAACGCCGCAGACTATCAGGAAAACGATAACATAAAAGATCCAGCGCAGCGTATTCTTCTGCAGCTGCTTGGAACGAAGTGTTTCGAGAGACACTGCTCGTCTTTTGTAGCTCTCACCGTCTGACATTTTTCAACCGTTCCTTTCCGTTTTTCAAAAGCATCCGGAATCAGTTCGTTTTGCTTTTGATCTGCTCTTTTATAATTGAATATATTTTCTCGTCCGCATCTGGCGACGCGAATTTTCTTATGTTTGACGAGTAGGTGTTTCGCTTTGCGCTGTCACACCACAGTTCTTTTACTGCCTTAACAAGTTTTTCGCCGCTCCATTCGCTTTCGCGCATAACGATAGCGGCGCCTGCATCGGCGAGGACTTTTGCATTTTTATACTGATGGTCCTCTGCGACGTTAGGTGACGGGATAAGAATTGCGGGTCTCCCGAGGAAAGCAAGCTCGGCAAGTGTGATCGCGCCCGCGCGGCAGATTACAATATCGCTTGCCGCCATTTGAAGCGGCATGTCGTAGATGTATTCGGTTATATTTATATTCGGGCATTTATCGAGCCCTTCTTGAGCGGCAAGAGCGGAGTATTTATCCCAGCCTATATGACCTGTCGCATGTATCTGGCGGCAGCTTGGTGTGTTTTTTACGAAGGAGTTCATAAGCTCGAAGCAAAGGCTGTTGACCATATCGGCGCCGAGCGAGCCGCCGCACGACATGATATACACGGTCTGTTCATCTATACCGAGCGCCTTGCGCGCCTGTTGACGGTCATAGGTGAATTTGGATGATTTTATCGGATTGCCTGTAAAGACGAGCTTATCTTTTACGGCAGGATCAAAATATTTTTCGCTCTCATGGAAGGAGATACAGACTCGCCCGACGTGCTTTGAGAGCATTTTCGTAGTGACTCCGGGAAAAGCGTTCTGCTCGTGGATAACAGTTGGAATTTTCAGAGCCGACGCCGCCTTCAGTGCTGCCCAACTCGCATAACCGCCCGTGCCGATAACGGCGTCGGGAGCAAATTCTTTGATTATCTTTTTCGCCGCCGCGACAGAGGTGACGGCTTTTATGAGCGCGTCGATATTTGAAAGCGACAGCTTACGCGAGAAGCCGCGAACCTTTACGAAGCGTATATCATAGCCTTCCTTAGGAACAAGGGTCTTTTCAAGCCCGTAGGGTGCGCCTATGAATAAAAATTCGGCATTAGGCTCGTGTGATTTAATTTTATTGGCTATGGCAACAGCAGGATTAATATGGCCGCCGGTACCGCCGCCGCTGAGCAGATAGCGCATGGTGAAACGCCTTTCTTTACGGAATATCAGACTTCTTTACTTGAATACGAATATCTTGAGACAGACAGAACAATTCCCATCTCCACAAGCTGCATGAGCAGTGAAGAACCTCCGTAGCTGATGAACGGAAGAGTTATTCCCGTACTGGGTATTGTATTTGTGACGACGGCAATATTGAGAACAACGTGCGCCATGGTTTTAAAAATGATGCCGAGGACTACGAGTGAGCCGAATCTGTCCTTTGAGCATTTTGCGATTATGAAGCCACGATATGCAAACGCCATATAAAGCACGATAATCAGCAAGGCGCCAAGGAAGCCCAGCTCTTCACATAGAATTGCAAATATGTAGTCATTCTGCGGTTCGGGAAGAAAAGAATGCTTTTGGTTGCTGTTGCCCAGCCCAAGCCCCCAGAATCCGCCTGCCGCTATTGCATACAGCGACTGCGCCGGCTGCCAGCCTTCACCGTTGCCGCTCATATACGCGAAGGGATCTTTCCAGATCATCAATCTGCGTTTAGCGTGATCATACAGAGTAAAAAGCAAGGTTGCCCCGCCTGCCGCAGCTGCACTCAATCCCGTAAGAAGCAACGGATGAGTCCCGCCGACGAACATCATAAAAAACAGTATCAGACAACATATTATCGTACCGGAAAGATGCTTCTGGATGAGCATTACTCCGACGACGGGAACGGCGAGAATAACGAAGGGAAGAAAGCCGTATTTGAAGGTGCGCATCCTGCCCTGATTATCGGATATGTATTTAGCACACACCAAAATTATCGCGAGCTTGAGAAGTTCGGAAGGCTGGAACTGAACGATATACAAATCGATCCAGCGGTATGCACCGTGCGATTTTATGCCGAGTCCCGGAACACATACTATCGCAAGGCATAAAGCAATAGCAATCCAGAATATCACCCATGCAAACTTTTTCAAAAGACGAGTGTCGGCAAAGCGGCTGCAAATGAACATTGCCACAACTCCGGCAAGCAGGTTTTTCACCTGGCTTTTCGCAAAGAAAAAGCTGTCGCCAAAGCGTGCTTCCGCGTTCGCATAGCTTGCGGAAAAGACCATTATCGACCCGATGCAGCAAAGTACAATGACGAGTATGAGAAACGGAATATCGACCTGGCCGAACTCACGAATCAAATTTGAAGCGCTTTTCCTTGTGTTTTTATCCTGTTTTTCCCCTGTATGTACTTTTACCGCCTTTGCCATATATGAACTGCCTCTTCTTCACGTTACCGCGTTATGCGGTAACAATCAACCAATATGAAACGCCACAAAGCAGCGCTGTTACGAACGAGAACACAGCGACTATTCGCACCTCGGTCCAACCGCATTTTTCAAAATGATGATGGATCGGAGCCATTTTGAATATACGCTTACCGGTCAATTTATATGACACTACCTGGAGCACGACCGATATAGCCTCAAAGAAATGAACGAAGCCAAACACGAATATCAGCATCTGGCAATTGAATGCAAAAGCGAGCGCAGCCGTCAGTCCGCCGAGAAACAGCGAACCGGTATCGCCCATAAAAACCTTTGCCGGATGAAAATTGAAAATCAAAAAGCCGCACAACGCACCGCATACCGCGAAGGTAAGTACGCCTTCCCCTCTGTCTCCCGCTGCAAGAGAAACAAGAAGAAACATTACCGTAATCACAAGATTTACCGATCCGGCGAGTCCGTCTATTCCGTCGGTGAAGTTTGCACCGTTGATGTAAAACACGACGATGAGCAAATACATCGCATAGGTGAACAGTCCGAGATCGACGCTCTTATGCGTAAACGGGATCGGCATATTCGTATCGATATATCCAAAGTATATCATGGCGCCGATGAACGCCGCCGTTACTATAAGCTGAAGGATAAGCTTTTCCGGAGCACTCAAGCCCTTGTTGCGTTTTTTGAACAGCTTTACGTAGTCGTCGACGAATCCGATAAGAGCGTTTGCCACCGCAAACAGCAACACCGTCATAACTCTGCCGCCGTTACCGTAAAAGCTGCCGCCGCCGATAAAGAAAAAACACAGGAAAGCGACGATTATTCCCAAGATGAAGAACACACCGCCCATTGTAGGCGTGCCTTCCTTGCATTTATGCCAATTTGGCCCGATCTCAAGAATCTTCTGCCCGAGTTTTGCTTTTCTGAGAACGGGTATGAATACCTTCAACAGCAGTGCGCTCACTGCTAACGCCGCTGCGAAAGCGCCGGCATAGCAAAGATAATCCATTTTTTCATATCCGCCTTGATAATTTTATTTTTTACCGAGTCCCACTTCGTCTATCAGCTCACTGAATCTGAGTCTGTTGCTTGCTTTGAAGAGCACAGTGTCGCCTTCCTTGAGCTCGGCGCGAACGGCTTCAATGAAATCTTCTCTTTTCTCAAGTTCAAAAGCAGAACCGCCGCCAAACGAAGCACATACAGTATATGCAAAATCACCGTAGCACAGCAGCACATCGGTTTTGCACTGCCTTATTTTTTCACCGAGACTCGAATGAAGCCCCATGGCAAATGTACCGAGCTCAAGCATATCGCCGAGCACGGCGACCTTTCTTCCCTTCGCGTTTTCGAGAACAGAAAGCGCCGCATTCATCGATTCGGGTGAAGCATTATAGCAGTCGGCTATAACGGTGATGCCGTTGACAGTATATATATTCTGACGTAT
>CAZFZL010000018.1:0-19826 GCA_964523005.1 uncultured Oscillospiraceae bacterium | reverse complement strand
CGGGCGGAAAGGTCATCCAGAAGATCACCGCAGACACCAACACCCAGATAGATATCGAAGAAGACGGCAGCATCTTCATATCCGCCGTCAACAAGGACGACGCATATAAGGCACTCGCCGTCATCAACGCGATAGTAAAAGAGCCTGAGGTCGGCGCCGTGTTCACCGGCAAGGTCACCAGACTCCTCAACTTCGGCGCGTTCGTTGAATTCGCTCCCGGCAAGGAAGGCCTCGTCCACATCAGCAAGCTCGACAAGAAACGCGTTGAAAAGGTCGAAGATGTCGTAAGCGTCGGCGATGAAATAAAAGTCAAAGTCATAGAGATCGACGATAAGGGACGTATCAACCTCTCACGTAAGGATGCACTCGACGACTGAAATAACAATGCTGTTTATGAAGCGGTAAGATGATATAAATGCATTTTATGGCTTTCATAAAAAAGATACCTGTTCTTAACGAAAAAAGGGTATTGACAAAACGCATTGCAGTAGTATAATAAGTAATGGACAAGGGCGTCCGCGACAGATTTTTATCTGCCGGCGGCGCCCTGTCTTTTTTTGTTTTGAAAAATCAGCAAGGATAAGAGAAAGGCACGGCACGAAAATGCTTTTAGAAGGACAATACAGAATACCGTCAGGCTGTGCGATATGCGGTGTGTTTTCGCGTGAGGGTGAACGCATATCGGGAGAAACGGCGGTCAGATCGATCGCTATCATGCATGAGCGTTCAAACGGACTCGGCGGCGGCTTTGCCGGGTACGGAATACCATCGACTTCGAGCTCGTAATGAAAAAGCCGGGGCTGATGGCGTTTGGAAGAACGAAAAGGGAAAGCCTGCTCAACACCGATGCTCAGGGAGAAGGATAATATGGAACAAATAAAGGTACTCGGAGAAAGATATATCGGATGCGGTGCGTCAGACCGAGACATATTGCTTGAGGGAACGCCCGGCAACGCACTCGGCGCTTATCTTGACGGTGCGCACATCACCCTTTACGGCAACGCACAGGACGCGACCGGAGATACGATGAACGCTGGAAAAATAGCAATCCACGGAAGCACCGGTGACGCAGCAGGCTACGCGATGCGCGGCGGAAGTATTTTTGTACGCGACAGCGCCGGATACCGCGCCGGCATACACATGAAGCAATATAAGGAAAAAACTCCTCTCATCGTGATAGGTACTCAAGCCGGGAGCTTTCTGGGCGAATACCTTGCAGGGGGAACAATAGTCGTGCTCGGAATCGGCTGTGAGGACAGCAGTATTGTCGGGAATTTTTGCGGAACGGGAATGCACGGCGGCAGCATATATCTTAGAACGATGCATCTTCCGCCGGATATACCGAAGCAGGTGACGTGTGAGAAGGTGACCCGGATCACTCCGGAGCTTGATTTTGCTGTACGTGAATACTGCCGTATTTTCGGTACTGACGCAGAAAAATTGCTCTCTGATGAGTGGTATGTGTTCACTCCGAATACAAAAAACCCTTATAAACAACTTTACATTTATAATTGAATAGTGTATTATATTATTGATCGTATGATCGGAAAAAATGAAAAGGATGACGGAAAAATGAACGCAGACAAACAGGAAGTGCTTAGCTTCGTGGCAGAGAACGATATAAAATTTGTTCGACTCGCATTCAGTAACATCTTAGGACATCAGAAGAATATCTCTGTCCTTTCGGGCGAGCTTTTACGCGCCGTGGAAGAGGGAATACCCTTTGATGCTTCGGCAGTGATGGGCTACGGTACAAGCTCTCACGGCGATCTGTTTCTCGTTCCCGACCTTGGCACCATGTCGATATTGCCGTGGCGTCCGTCGACAGGCCGCGTCATTCGCTTTTTCTGCGACGTGATATATCCCGACGGCACGCCCTATGAATCGGACAGCCGCTATATACTCAGAAAAGCCGTCGAACGCTCGCGTTCACTCGGTATAATACCGGAAATAGGAACAGAGCTTGAGTTTTATCTCTTCTCTACTGATGAACGCGGCGAACCTGCGCTGCCGTTTGACAACGGAGGATATTTTGACATAGCTCCTTTTGACAAGGGCGAAAACGTCAGACGTGAGATATGCCTTACGCTTGAGCAGATGGGCATTATGCCGGAAGCTTCACACCATGAGGAAGGCCCGGGACAAAACGAGATAGACTTCAGATATTCCGGTGCGCTTGAAAGCGCAGACAACGTAATGACCTTCAAAAGCGTTGTTCGTACCGTCGCATCGCACAGCGGGCTTTACGCCAGCTTTTCGCCGAAGCCCATCGCCAACAAAAGCGGCAGCGGCTTCCACATAAATATATCTCTCAGAGACGGCGTAAACGAAGTGAGCCACAGCGTTCGCGCCAGCTTTATGGCAGGTGTTATGGAGCGCATATGCGAAATGACAGCTTTTTTGAACCCGACAAAGCAGTCGTACAACCGCCTCGGCGAAGATAAAGCTCCGAAATATGTCTCGTGGTCGGAAGAAAACAGAAACCAGCTCATTCGTATCCCGGCAGTAAGAAGTCGCATGTATTCAAGGCTTGAGCTGCGTTCGCCGGACTGTACTGCCAATCCGTATCTTGCGCTGGCGCTGATAATCAACGCCGGTCTTGACGGAATAGAAAAACAGCTTCCGCTTCCCTCGGTATCGGACAATAAACATACGCATGAAGATCTTGAAAGGCTTCCCGAAAGCCTTGACGAAGCCGTCGCGGCAGCAAAAAAGAGCGCCTTCGTAAGAGGTGTGCTCGGTGACGTGATCGTCGACAGCTACACCGGCGCGGCATCGGACAACAGATAGCCATGAAATTAAACGACACAGCGCGCAGGCACAATGGTTTTATTTACAGCGTACTTGTCGTGTCGGGCGATGAAGGATTTCCGGAGTTTGTGCGGAAAATACTGCCGCCGGAGCATTTTTCGCCGTTCGTATGCGTACAGAGCAGTGCGCAGGCGCGAAGCAAAATGTCATGCGACAGCTTTGACCTCGTGCTCATCAACACACCGCTGCGCGACGAATTCGGGACAGAGCTCGCTTCGCGTGTGACCGAAACGGACGTATCAGGCGTCGTGATAGCGGTCAAAAACGATATGTTCGACGAGATAAGCTATTGCGCCGGTAAGTACGGCGTGATAACCGTAGCAAAGCCTGTATCGGGACAGGCATTTACACACGCGGCAGACCTTGCACTTGCAACGCGAGACAGATTTCGCCGGCTTCAAAGCGAAAACGAGCTTCTCATGAAACGCTTTGACGAGGTCAAAACCGTAAGCAGAGCGAAATGCATTCTCATCGAATACCTGAAAATGACAGAAAACGAAGCACACAAGTATATTGAAAAACAAGCAATGGATACGCGGCATTCACGCGGTGAGGTCGCAAAAGATATAATCAAAGCATATGGAAGATGAAAGCTAAGAAAAGAAGGATAAACAGTATATGAGCAAGTACATTTTCGTGACCGGAGGCGTCGTGTCGGGGCTCGGAAAAGGAATAACCGCAGCGTCGCTCGGAAGGATACTCAAGTCCCGCGGGCTGAAGATCGCCGCACAGAAGCTCGACCCGTATATAAACGTCGACCCCGGCACAATGAATCCTTTCCAGCACGGTGAGGTGTTCGTCACCCGTGACGGTGCGGAGACTGATCTCGACCTCGGTCATTACGAGCGCTTTATCGATGAAGATCTCAATAAATATTCGAACCTGACCTCCGGCAAGGTCTATCAGACCGTCCTTTCAAAGGAGCACAGGGGCGAATATCTCGGTGATACGATCCAGGTCATCCCTCACATTACGAACGAAATCAAGGATTTTATAAGGCGCGTCGGACACGAGACGAACGCCGATGTAGTGATAACCGAGATCGGCGGCACGACCGGCGACATCGAAAGCCAGCCGTTTCTTGAAGCGATACGCCAGCTCTCAATAGAGGAGGGCAAAAACAACTGTCTGTTCATCCACGTCACGCTCGTCCCGTATCTGAAAAGCTCCGGCGAGCATAAGTCGAAGCCCACTCAGCACAGCGTCAAGGAGCTTCAGTCAATGGGAATTTTCCCGGATGTGATAGTCATGCGCTGTGACGAGCCGATCGACAGAAGCATTTACAGAAAAATATCGCTTTTCTGCAACGTCAGCGAAGAATGTGTCATCGAAAACAGAACGGCAAACGAGCTGTACGAAGTGCCTGTAATGCTCGAAAGTCAGCACTTTTCGGATATAGTCCTCAACCGCCTCGGTATACACGCGCCCGCGCCCGATCTGCATGAATGGACGGATATGCTTTCGCGTATCGCATCGCGCACCGGCAGAGTGAAGATAGCGATAGCAGGTAAGTATATAAAGCTGCACGATGCCTATCTTTCCGTCGCCGAAGCGCTTCGCCATGCGGGCTATAACAACGGCTGCTTCGTCGACATCAAATGGGTCGACACGGAGGGCGTGACGGCAGAGAACGCCAAAGAAGTGTTTGAAGACTGCTCCGGCATCCTCGTCCCCGGAGGCTTCGGGCTTCGCGGAATATCGGGAATGCTTGAAGCATGCCGCTACGCGCGCGAAAACGACGTTCCGTACTTCGGCATATGCCTCGGTATGCAGATCGCCGTCATCGAATATGCGCGTGACGTTTGCGGACTTGAGGACGCCGATTCAGGAGAATTCAGCGAGACCTCGGCGCACAAGGTCATCGACCTTATGCCCGATCAGACGTCGGTCGTTGAAAAAGGCGGAACGATGCGCCTCGGTTCATACCCGTGCAGGGTAGTACCGGAGACGCAGATGATGAGATATTATAAAAAAGACCTTATCGAAGAACGCCACCGCCATCGCTATGAGTTCAATAACGAATACCGTCAGCTCCTCACCTCACGCGGCTTAACGCTCAGCGGGATGTCGCCGGACGGCAGGATCGTCGAAACGGTGGAAATAGAAGCGAATAACTTTTTTATCGGCGTTCAGTACCATCCTGAATTCAAAAGCAGACCGAACAGACCGCACCCGCTATTCAGTGGATTCGTCGCTGCGGCTGTCGAAAAATCGAAAGGAACGAAAACTAAATGAGAGATTACGGATCGGAAACGGAAAAACGTGTTGAGTTTATACGAGAGCTCGTAGCTTCAAGCGGCTGCTCCGGAATAGTGTTCGGAAACAGCGGCGGCAAGGACAGCGCGCTCGTCGGGATACTCTGCAAAAAAGCGTGTGAGAATACCGTCGGAATAATGATGCCGTGTCATTCGTCCGTCAACTTTACGACCGACCTTGAGGACGCGAACGCACTTGCAGAGCAGTTCGGGATAGAATGCCGTGTCGTCGACATATCCAAATGCAAGGATGCCGTGCTCGAAGCCGTCGGAAGCGCAACGCAGGTATCTAAGGCAGGTGATACGAACATCGCACCGCGTCTGAGAATGATCACGCTCTATGCTGTCGCCGCGTCCGAGAGCCGTCTCGTCGCCGGAACGGGCAACAGAAGCGAAGGCTATATGGGCTATTATACAAAATGGGGCGACGGCGCCCACGATTTCAACCCGGTCTCAGACCTGACCGCTACAGAGATCTTTGAGTTTTTACGCTATCTCGGCGCGCCGAAGCACATAATCGAAAAAGCTCCCTCGGCGGGGCTTTTCGAAGGGCAGACAGACGAAAAGGAAATGGGTGTGACGTACGACGCGATCGATAAATACCTTATGACGGGCAAGGCGACTGAGCATGACCGCGAGATAATCGAACGCTATCACAGCCGCAGTCTTCATAAGCTTGAGATCAAACGCTTTTCAAAATAGAATATAAAAAAGAGCTGCATGGCAGCTCTTATTTTATCATTTTTAATACAGCGGATACTTTTCGCACAGCGCGTTCACACATTCGCGTATGTAATCGCGTTTTGCTTCGAAATCCGTTGAAGCGAGCTTCATGAAATGAGCGATCTGCTTCATTTCTTCAAGACCGAAGCCGCGCGTCGTGACCGCCGGAGTGCCTACGCGTATACCGCTCGTAATAGCAGGCTTTTCGGGGTCGTTGGGGATGGCGTTCTTGTTGACGGTTATGTACACCTCATCAAGCCTGTGCTCAAGCTCTCTGCCGGTGATACTGAAGGGCCTCAGGTCAACGAGCATAAGATGGTTGTCCGTTCCGCCGGAAACAAGGTCGAAACCCTCTTTTTTAAGCTCGGAAGCAAGACAAGCCGCGTTGTCGATGATACGCTTCTGGTAAGCCTTGAAATCATCGGTGAGCGCTTCGCCGAAGCATGCTGCCTTAGCAGCAATAATGTGAAGGAGCGGACCGCCCTGTGAACCGGGGAATATTCCTTTATCTATTTTCTGCCCAAGCTCTTCACGGCACATTATCATGCCGCCGCGCGGACCTCTGAGAGTCTTATGTGTCGTCGTAGTGACAACATCGGCGTATGGAATGGGGCTCGGATGAAGACCGGCAGCGACGAGACCGGCTATGTGTGCCATATCTACCATAAGATATGCGCCGACCTTCTTGGCTATGTATGAGAAGCGCTCAAAGTCGATAATACGCGGATAAGCCGAAGCGCCTGCGACTATCATCTGCGGCTTGCATTCCATAGCGGTCTGCTCGAGCTTGTCGTAATCTATTCTGTGGGTCACGTCGTCAACACCGTAAGGTACGATGTTGAAGAACTTGCCCGAAAAATTGACGGGGCTGCCGTGAGTCAGATGACCGCCGTGTGCGAGGGACATTCCCATGATCGTATCGCCCGGCTTGAGAAGCGCAATATATACTGCTGAGTTAGCCTGTGCTCCGCTGTGCGGCTGAACATTGACGTGCTCTGCGCCAAAAAGCTGTTTTGCGCGATCGATCGCGAGATTTTCGACAACATCGACACATTCGCATCCGCCGTAATAGCGTTTTCCCGGATAGCCTTCAGCATATTTGTTTGTGAGAATTGTTCCGGCTGCTGCAAGCACCGTTTCGGAAACGAAATTTTCCGATGCGATGAGCTCAATATTCCGGCGCTGTCTTTTCAGCTCGTCTGCAATAGCGTCGGCGAGGGCTTTGTCCTTCTGACCGATGAATTCTATCTGCCTGTCAACCATCATAACACCGTCCCTGTTTTTATTTTATATTATCAATATACAACAAAAGCTCCTGTAAATCAAGACAATTTCCGAAAATTCATGTGTTTTGCCACCTTGCATAGTTTTTATCGTCAGACAAAGCTTTTTTTCGGCGCTTTTATTGAGGCAGTCATGAAAATCAGCACCGTTTCATATGATTGTGTGAAATGAGGTGCTGTTTTTGATATCCGGTAAACGGTCGCTCGCGGCAGGCACGGCTGTACTAAGCGTGTTTTCTCTCATAACACGCTTCATAGGTATGGCATACAGACTATACCTGACGGCGCGCATCGGCGCCGAGGGAATAGGTCTGTATCAGCTTATAATGTCAGTATATACGCTTTTTGCTACCTTTGCAACCGCAGGGTTTTCGCTTGCTGTGTCGCGGCTCGCGGCCGAGAAGATGGAAGACGGCAGGGTCACTCCCGGAGCTGTTGCCGTCCTACGCCGCTGCTGTGCGGTTTCGCTCTGCCTGTCCGTCGCCGCGCTCGGCGTTATGCTGTTGCTGTCTGATTTTATCGCCGGTACACTTATGAACGATGAGCGGATAATACAGCCTGTACGCGCTCTCGCGCTCTGTATGCCGTTCATTGCGCTTTCCGGCTGCCTGAAGGGGTTTTTTCTCGCGCAGGGCAAGGTATGGAAAAACGCGTCGGCGCTTATATTCGAGCAGGCGGTCAAAATAGGCGTTTCTGTCGCGTTGTTCTCGTTCGTGCTTTCAAATTCATCAGATACAGGGAAGCTCTGTATGGCAGTTGTTATCGGTACCGTCCTCGGTGAAGGTGCGTCATTTGCGTATCTTGCCTTTGTGTATCTTTTCACAAAAAAAGAAAAGGGTAGAGCATCGAGCGTTCTACCCATAAAAAAGCTGCTTCATGTGACTGTTCCTCTCGCCGCTTCGTCATATATAATGACTGTGCTTCATACCGGCGAGAGTATCCTCATTCCACAATGCTTCACGCAGTACGCAGGCGACTATCAGGCATCGCTCGCCGCATACGGTATGGTAAGGGGCATGGTAATCCCTCTCCTGTTCTTTCCTTTTGCGTTTCTCTCATCGCTTGTTTCTCTCCTGATTCCCGAGCTGTCACGCGACAACGCGCGTGAAGGAAAAGAAATCGTAAAAGCGAAGGTGACGCGCGTGATGGGACCGGTGATCCTCTTTTCGCTACTCGTCGGCGCTGTGTTCTTTGCTTTTCCGTCAGAGCTTTCAATGCTCTTTTATAAAACGGACGAATGCGCATACGCTATGCGTATTCTTGCCGCCGTTACGCCGGCGATGTACATCGAAACTGTATCAGACGGCATACTCAAGGCGCTTGGCCATCAGCACTATACGCTGCTTTGCTGCATCTGCAATTCGATATTGCGTATATTGATAATAGTGCTGCTAATACCGAGCACCGGTGTCACCGGGTATCTTTGGCTGCTCGCCGGATCAAATCTCTTTACGTTTGCAATGTGCTACTTCAAGCTGCGCAGCGTCGTCGGGTTTACGGAGAAGGAGGCAGTTCAATCGCTTTTCCGGAAGAAAAGTGGAAAACGACCGCCCGCGTCGCTTCCCGGCGCGTCATCTCACGCACAGCCCGGCAGTAATATTGAATCTGAACCATATGGCGTCCGGCAATAGCTTCACTGTCGTCTCCAAAATCGGTTTTGTAGTCTACGACCGTAAAGGAGCCGTCGGGGTTTTCAAAAAACAGGTCTATTACTCCCTGAACAAGAATCTTTTCGTTTTGAGAAGCATACTTTTCACCGAGCAGTTCTGCGTTTTCGATGATTGAAAACCGCTTTTCGCGAAAAACACGCGGACTGCTTTTGATCTGTCCGTAAAGCGATGAATCAAAAAAGCCTTCAAGCTGCTTTATGTTCAACAAAAGAAGCTGTTCGCCTGTGATAAATTTTAACTCAACGAGCCGCTTAGCTTCCTCGTGTACGCCAAGCACTTCAACATTTTTGAATGAAGCAAACTGCATAAATTCGTGCATCGCGGTTCCATGCTGCGCGCCTGACGAGCGTTCATGTATGAACGACGGTACAGTATGTACCACCGAGCGGTTCACGCTTCCTGCCGAAAGTACCGAACCGCTTTCGTCAAGCTCTGAAACTGATATTTTTGCGCGCGGCGGCTGACCGTAAGGGTATATAAAGCTGACGTTTTCAGGCGTGCCGATGCTATTTACAGCATCGGTCTTTTCTTCCGCTGTTGCAGCGCTTTCACGTTCTTCGCTGCGTTCGTAAACGCGGCAACACTCAAGACCGCTTGCACACAAGATGTCTGCAAGGTATGAATTTTCCTGAAATTTGCGGTCGCCACTCACAAACAACAGCTCCTTAGCGCGTGTCAGCGCGACATAAAGCAGCCGTTTTTCCTCGCCGGCGAGCATGGACTTCTCCTCTTGCGCAGCAGCCTCAAAAAACACCGGTTTTATTTTTCTGAGCAGCCTTCTGTCATCAAATCGAAGAGAAATTCCGTTTATATGTGATACTATATAATTCTCCGAAATATCTGAAATGTTGATTTTCTTAGATGCGCGGCAGAGGAATACAGCGGGGAAATCAAGACCCTTCGACTGGTGTATTGACATGATATGTACCCTATCGTCGGAAAACGAAGGTATGGAATTGTTATCGTCCTTTAGCTTCTTATCATATATTTCCCTATAGTATTCTACGAATGCTGAAAGACCGTGCGGCTGACTGCTTTCAAACGAACGTGCAGCTTCATATAACCGCAGAAGGTTAGCACGTTCAGGTGTAGCCGCTGTACCGAGCAGGCCCGAATTCATATATATGTACCATATCACCTCGTCACATCCCGAAGAACAGGCGAAGTTTCTGAATCGTGTAAGCTTAGAAGAGGCTGAAAATGCCTTCTGTGCGAACGCGCTGTCACAGCCGCGGCGCAGCTTGAGCAGCGCTGTGCTGACGTGACTTTTTTCTCTTGTTATGCGGACGGCTCTGAAACACCTGCCTGTTTGACGAAGGTCGCTTTTTATAAGCGCTTCATACAGTGAAGCGCTTGTTCCCGCGCGCCTTAGCCTGAGCAGGTCTGCTTCGTCAAATCCGAAAACAGGGCTGCAAAGGGCACCGGCAAGCGCGATATCGTCAAGCGGATTGTCGATGCTCCGCAGCAATGCTGTCATAAGCAGTATTTCGGGTGAATAGAGAAAATCGCTGCTTTGCTCACATGAAAACGGTATCATACGTTTTCTGAATTCCCTGACAAAGCATTCTGTATCTGTTGAGGGCGCACGCATGAGCAGCGCTATGTCGCCGTATCTGAGCGGTGTGCCGTCACGCTTGATAAAGCTTCCGACGAGCTCACATATCCTGTCTGCGACGAGTGTTGCCTCGTCCTCAATGCCGTCGGCAGGCATTATACAGACCCTTTCGTTTGTGCCGGCGTTGACGGCGTATTTCAATTCTTCTTCAACAGGATAGTTTTTTCTGTTTTTTGTCCTGAATATATGGTTGACGAAATCGATTATATACTGTCCGGAACGAAAATTCTCCGAAAGGTACAGCTTCCCGCTTTTCATCCCTTCGCTGTACGGTCGCGCGGATGAGACATATGAGGTGAATATTTCCGGCTGTGCGTTTCTGAATCTGTATATGCTCTGCTTCGCGTCGCCGACTATAAAACGGTTTTCATCGTTGGACAGCATCGAGAAAATCTTGTCCTGAAGCGGGTTGACATCCTGATATTCATCTATATATATCTGTTCAAGCCCGGCTCTGAGTCTCAGACACAGCGCTGTCGGAGAACCGTTCTCTTCGAGAAGTCTGAGCGCCATATGCTCAACATCGGAAAACTCTGCCGCTTCACGCTCCGATTTTGCTTTGGTACAGAGCGCTGCGTAAGCTTTCAACAGCCGCGAAAGCGTTGCAATATATTCAAGGCATTGCACAGTCTCGTCCTTCACTTGCTCCTCAGAGCGTGAGAACCACGATTTCAGCTTTGTCAGATAATCCTTCTTAAGACGCTCGTTTAAAGTCTTTATTATCTTTTTTTCATCCTCTGAAAGACCCTTGGTGCGTATATTGGGAATTGCGGCAATAGAATCGCACGCGTTTTTCATGGCTTCATATGAATTGTTAGAGCGCGAAAGAAGAGAAGCCGCTTCCATATGTGCACGAAACGCATCTATACATACATCGTTGATGCGTGAAGCCGTGTCGAACGCTTTTTTTGCCGCTGCCTCATATGATGCAATGAGCGCGCCTGTTGTACGAAACAGCATAGAGCCGGGCTGGGAATTGTAAATATTTTTATTCTCTGCTGTAGCCTTATAACCTTCAACACATTCGTCGAGATATGCGTTCGGATCGGGGTAAGCGTCAATCTTTTCGTATATGTTCGCTATAAGCTCTGATGCTCTGCGGTCGCTTCTCGGCTCTGAAAAAGCGTCGATAAAACTCAGAAAATCAGAGCTGCCTTTTTCGTACTCGTCCTTGAACAGCGTATCAAGACATTTTTCCTTTATCAGTGCGCTCTCAGCTCCCTTCAGTATGCGCAGGGAAGGCGACTGACCTAAAATCTGAAAGTTCTCGCGGACTATTTTCAGACAATAGGAATCAATAGTCGATATATCGGCTGCCGGCAGCAGACAAAGCTGTGAATACATCTGCTTGTCAGACGGATCGGCGGCAATTATGTCGGTGAGTCTTGCATAAAGCTTGGCACGTATATCGGCGGCGGCTGCACGTGTGAACGTCACGACGAGCATATTTCTGATGTCTACGCCGTCTTTCAGACTTTCGATTATTCGTTCCGTCAGACATGAAGTCTTTCCGGCACCGGCGCCGGCGGAGACGACGAGCGAGCATCGCCGGCTGCTTATGACCTTTTGCTGTGCTTCAGTCCATTTCATTAGCAGTGCCTCCCTTTGAAGTGAGCCTTGATACAAGCAAAGACAGCTCCGGTGTAAGCTTTGCGCCGCTCCTCGACACGTCTTCCTGCTTTCTGCACACCACGCGCATTTTGCAGTAATCACACGCATTTGAATTATCGATGTTTATAGGAGAAACGGGTATCGCTCCGTCGTTAATACGGCACGACACATCTTCGATGTACATAGTAACAAAGCTGTGCAGAGCATCGAATGCATCGGCGCTGAGCAGGGAAGACGATCTTTGAGAGTATGTGGTGTCCTTGTTTACTGAGTATGGCATATAGACGCTGCTGTCCGGATTCTCCAGTGCATCCGTCACTACGCGCTCTGCAAGTACGAATCCGCTTCTTTTTAATGCGCTGTCAATGCTTTTTTCGCTGTTTACTGAGGGCATCTGTGCAGGCATATACATGACCGCCGCAGGCGTTCTTCCCGGCTCTTCATCACAGTAAGCAAAAAGATATATGAGCATCTGGAGTGACAGCCCGTTTGCGACGCTGTTTAACGTCAGCTTTTTTGAGCCGGTCTTGTAATCGACCACCTTGATATATGTTATCCCGTCACGCGTGTATGTGTCGACGCGATCGATTATTCCGTTGAGCTTCATCCTGTTGCCGAGGCTGTCATTTATGCGATGCTCGAACTGCACAGGCTCGAAAAGCGAACTGCAGAATTCGCCGCGGATGTTTTTTATGATCTCTGTTGTCATAGTACAAAGCCTGTTGAAGCCGCACTTCAACCGTGCGTCCGGCTCATCTTTACTCATGTCGAGTAAGTAACTGTCCGCAAATTTCTGCACGCCCTCACTGATACATTCGTCGCTGACTGTTCGTATATCGTTTTTATGCGCGCTGATAAAAGCTTCGAGTGCCGCATGGACGAAGGTTCCGGCGTTTGCGGTGTCAAACTCGGCTTTTTTTGTTTCCTTCAGCCGAAGCAGATCGGTCGCGTAATACATGAACGGACAGAGTGAATATCGCTCAATTCCTGACGGTGAAAGTATAAAGCTCCCGGCATTACCTGCGGGCAGCCTTGCTTCTGAGGATTGGCGCACGGTGTTGTTGTCACCTTCGACGCGTGTGTATTCCGCAACAAGCGCTTCGCTTTGCATAAGAAACGCCGTGTCGGACGCAGGACGGCGTATAAATATATCCGGAAACAGTCTGAGAACTCTGCCGATTGCCGCTGACGGTCTGCATGCGGTGCCGGACAGCTCGCTGAGCGGGTAGAACAGCGAAAGCCGTTCGGACGGCGCGCTCACTGTCGTAGAAAAGATGAACTGCTCCTGCATAAGCCTTTCAGACGGACTGATCTCGGCATCAAAACCGAATGAAGCAAGCTGTATCAGCTCACTGTCGGAAAACAGTCCGGACGGAGACGGCGCTGAAGGAAAAACGCCTTCATTCACTCCGAGCACGAGCAGTGCCTTCAGCTCACCGAAACGCATAAACGCGGCCTCGCCTATTTGCACTTCATCTGAATATGCCGGAATATGCCCGGTTTCATATTCGTTCATCATCATTCTGAGCGATTCATAAAACCCCTGCGCGTCAGTCTTTGCCGCTGTGCCTACGGTGAAGGACATTTCAAGCAGCTTCATCAGTGAGTCCCACGACGCGCACAGCTCCGCGCATTTTTCCTCTTGACCATCAAGGCGGTATTGCTGCGCCTGCTCATACAAACGCCGGTCTGCACCGACAGTAAGAAGATGCTCATAGAGTGCCTTTGAACCGGACGCGTAGGTGAGCGCTTTTGAACGCAGTGCTTCGATGGGCGACGTTACGGAAGCTATGAGCTTTTCACGTGCTGCGTTAACAGCGGCAAGCTCCCTTATGTCTCTCGGGTCGCAAAGCTGAATATAACCCTTCGGATTGTGTGTCCAAGTTTTCTTATAGGATGCCAGTGTACGCACGTCCCACACGGTGATGTATTTGTCAAGCACGTCGCTTTCGTCGCGCGTGAGCGTACAGTAGGATGATTTTATGTATTTTTTTACGCTCGCGGGAGAAAGATCGGCAGCTGCCATCTCACATATCGCAAGCGCGAGCGCCGGCACATCCTTCGTCGAAAGCATATGCTTTATGTTCATAGAACAGGGAATGCCGAATCTGCAAAGCGTTGCATCAATTACACCGCAATACATATCGCTTCGCCTTACCGCGATTCCAATATCTCTGTAACGGTAACCGCTCCTGACAAGACGGAGCACCTCGGCGGCCGCAGCGGCTGACTCAGAAAACGGGTCGTCCGTCTCGTATATCCGTATAGTGTCGCCGCCCGTTTTCGGCGGTGCACTGATGTTCCATAAGTTTTTGGCTATGTAAGAAAGCGTCTCGTCTTCGTGGCGTATGTCGTCAGTCAGCTCAGTGACGCTGTATTCGATGCCGTTTTCGCGTGCGAAGTGGCACAGCGAGTTGAATTCCTTCTGCTGATTGACGTAAAAATCGTCTTCTCCGAAGCAGAACGTGATGTGCAGATTGTCGGCGTTTTTGATAAGCTGTGCGATAAGCAGCCGCTCGTTCCCCGTAAATGTATAATAGCCGTCAACAAACACGTCCGCACCCTTGAAAAAGGGCTCATGCATCAGATGCTCCGTCAGCCTTGAGATGCTGTCGGTCGGATCGAGCACGCTCTCAAAGCACAGCGCATATCTTGCGCAGATCAGTGCCATGTCATGCAGCTTGTCGGAAAGCAGTCTGTTCGTGCTTTTCGTCGTATCCGCCATTAGCGTGAGCGTTTCCGGTACTATCGCCTGCTTTTTGAACGATTCCGCCATATCAAGTATTTTTCTGACATAATTCGCGCTTGAGGCGGTGTTTTTATATTGCCTGAGCGTCGGCGAAAGCTCCTTGAGTACATTTCGCATCAGAAGTATGCGCCCGCCTCTGTCGGCATATGTCTCCTTCACGCCGCCCGTCTCACGCATCACACGCTCCGGCAGCCGCTCGAAGTTGAGCACCTCGCACAGCATTGCGCTCGTATTTCCGAGCGCTTCGAGTATGTGCTTTTCCGTAACGACAGACTGCTGCTCCGGCACAAGCACGAACGCCCGCCTGCCCTCAGAGAGCACGCGGGAGATACGTGATATTATTTTCTCGCTCTTGCCGCAGCCGCTGCGGCCCGTAATGATATTAAGCATAATACCTCACGCTCTTCAATCGTAGAACGAAAGCCATTCGAGGATCTTCAGCCGTATGACGTATTTTGTCTCGCTTGAGCTGAATGTCTTTTTGGCGTCGGCGTTTATATCAAGGCTGTCATCTGCGACCGCCTTTGAAGTACAAAGCGGCGGAAAAAGCACGCACCACCAGTTCCGGCCCTCTCCCTGACCGAGTATTATCCTCAGAGAACGATATGTTCCGGCAGGGTAGGTTATCCCGTCGTATATCCGTGTCGGATACCGCTCCGTCCCCCATTCGATCCTGCTGATGTATTCTGCGCCGAGGCTCTCAAGCACACCGTCTGCGCATTCGCACAGCAATTCTTCGTTTCCCTCGATCAGCGCCGCAGCGTCTTCAAGCGTTTCGGTATCGGCTGAAAACAGGTCGAGCGCGATTATTCCGTCGCGCACCGCGAGCTTGACGCTCTGATCGTAATCGCTGTCGGAATTTGCAATTACGTGCAGCCGTATCACGCTGTCATATATCTTTTCCTCTCCATGGACGGGAAGAAAAGCGCTCAGCGCGAGTATAAGCAGGAACGACAGCACAAATATAAGAAGTCTTTTCATGTAAACAAGCTTCCTTTCTTTTTAGGATGTACTCATTGTTTACATAAATTACCTTAATTATTCAGATCGTTTCACACTTTATCGCTCTGACCTTCTTTTTGTTAAGTGCTTCGCACGCGCTGAGTGCGCTTTTTGCGTCGGGATATATACCGAATATGCAGCTTCCGCTCCCGCTGACCATACAGCTGAGCGAACCGCTCTTCAGCAGCTGACGGCATATGAACTCATATTCACTGTTTTGCTCGTAGCACAGCGTGAAATCGTTGTGGAGCGAAGAAAGTATTTCGGGCATATCAGCGTCGCCCAGAGCCTCGATCATGCGTTTGCAGCCGTCCTTTGCGCGTGCGGTATCAGTCGGACGCTCCGGCATGGTGTCGAGCTTGGCAAACATCCTTTTAGTTGATGCGTGAAACGAGGGAATGGCGATCACTATATTCAAAGGTGTTTTTATGTATAGTCCGGTTAACTTTTCGCCAATTCCTTCCGCGAGCGCCGGCGTTGAATAAAGGCAGAACGGAACGTCCGCTCCTAACGAAGCCGCGGCAAGGTTCATCTCGTCATCGCTCATAGCCCCGTCGAAAAGTCTGTTAAGACCGCGCAGTACGGCAGCCGCATCGGCGCTTCCGCCTGCAAGCCCGCCGCCTACGGGTATATGTTTTTTTATGGTGATGTGTGCGCCGGACGCAATCCCCGTGCGTTCAAAATACGTCTGCATCGCCCGGTATGCGATGTTCCCGTCGCCGGGCGGCAGAAAAGTCTTCGATGCAACGCTCATTTTGTCAGTACGCTTTATTTCGAGCGTGTCACAGAATGAAACGCACGTCATGACGGAAAAAATGTCGTGATACGAATCGCTTCTCGGCGCTCCGACATAAAGACAGAGATTCAGTTTTGCGTTTGCCAGCTCGGTCACTGTTGAAAGAGTCATAACTTCAATATGCCCACCCGGTGTATTTTTATTGCGTTCGTCCTGCAAAGCTCCTGACAACAGAAGCATTTTATGCAGTTCGCACGGTCGATGACCGCGTGCCTGTCTACGAGCTTTATCGTCTTTTGCGGACAGTACATCACGCATTCGCCGCAGCCCACGCAACGATTCGTGATCACCGGATGCGGTTCGAAAAACCGCGTAACGCGACCGCCGGCAAATCGCGAAAGGCGCGCTATGACCGATCCGTTCTGCGTATCCGGCAGCTTCAGGTTTTTGATCTTCAGTGATGCGTACTGCTTCGTATCGCCAAGCAGCGTTAGTTTGCTTATTCTATCCGGGCAGAGCCCGTATTTTACGGCTGTTGTAAGCATCGGGACTGACGAAAGTGAAAGCCCGAGATAATCACAGCACACCACGTCACAGCAGAACGGCGAGCGGCTTCCGAAGAGCGCTCCGTAATAGCGCGTAGTGCCGTTGTTCGGGCCGTTGCCTTCCATGCCGTAAACCGCGTCGACGATGTTTATCTGCGGCGCGAGCGTCTCAGTAAGCTCGACGACCATCGCCGCGAACTGCTCCGGGTCCGGAAAACGTGCGTGCAGCTCAAACTTCTGCAGTCCGGGTATCGAGCCGTAGAGGTTTTTGGTGCAGGCGCTGAGCGATGTGAGAGAATGTGTTTTCAGCTTTGCGAGATTGATTATCAGGTCGGCTTCGGCTATCGGCGCAAGGACGTTGTATGTTGTCACGGCGCAGTGTCGCCTTGAAGGAATATCAACCGTGTCGGACGACGTGTTGAGCGACGCTTTCGTGCCTTCGGCGATCTTTGCTATGCCTGTGGTCTTATACAGTGCCTTCATAACGGCTTCATTGTATACGCCGCCGGGACTTTCTGCGACCGTAACATCAACATCATATGGCTCGAGCGCGTCGAGCACCGCCTTTACGACTGACGGATGAGTAGTCGTGTATGCCTCCGGAGGGCGGCGTATGACGAGATTGGGCTTTATAACGATCTTCTTTTTTTTATATATCAGTTCGTCAAATCCTATGTCCTTGAGTAGCTTTCTTACGGTTGCGCTGACCGACGCTTGGTCATATGATTCCTGCCGGTAGAAAGCCACCGGCGTAAAAGTCGTATTATCCATTGAGCTTCTTCGTGAAAATCCCTATATTTTCTATGGCTTTTTCTATGTGGCTGACCGAGTACGCGTATGAGAGCCGTGCAAAGCCTTCACCGCATTCGCCAAACGCTGTCCCCGGGACGATCGCGGTGTTCTGCTCGTACAGTAGTCTTTCGCAGAATTTTTCGCTCGTCAGTCCGAACCTTGATATATCGGGGAAGACGTAGAACGCGCCCTCAGGCTCAAAGCACGGAATATCGGCATCTTGAAGGAGCTTGAGTATAAGCCTTCTGCGGCTGTTGTATTCGCCCTTCATGTAGTCAATGTCCGGATCGCCGCTGCGCAGCGCTTCCATCGCGGCATATTGGCTCGTTGTCGGTGCGCACATGATGCAGTATTGATGTATTTTCAGCATCTGCCTCGTGTATTCGAGCGGTGCGAGCGTATAGCCGAGCCGCCAGCCCGTCATCGCATATGATTTTGAAAACCCGTTGACGACGATCGTCCTGTCGCGCATATCCTCAAGCGATGCTATCGAAACGTGCGCGCCGGTGAACGTCAGCTCGGAGTATATTTCGTCCGAAATGACTACTAAGTTGTTTTCAATTATAATTTTTCTTATAGCTTCAAGGTCCTCGCGCGTCATCACAGCACCCGTCGGATTGTTCGGGTACGCCAAAATGAGCGCCTTGGAACGCGGTGTTATAACGCTCTTCAGACGTTCCGGGGTGAGCTTGAAGCGATCCTTCGCGCTCAGCGGAAGCTTTACCGGCTTTCCTCCTGCAAGTGAAGCAAGCGGCGCGTAGCACACGAAGCACGGCTCCGGTATGATGATCTCGTCGCCCGTATCAGTCACGCTGCGCAGCGCAATATCGATCGCTTCGCTTCCGCCTACGGTGCTGATGATCTCCTTTTCCGGGTCGTAATCAAGCCCGAAACGGCGCTTCTGATAGAACGCTATTTCGCGGCGGAACTCAATGAGTCCGCTGTTGCTCGTATAGTATGTTTTTCCGTCCTCAAGCGACCGTATTCCAGCTTCGCGTATATGCCACGGCGTTACAAAGTCCGGCTGACCGACGGTCAGCGAAACGACGCCTTTCATCTCGTCGAGAATATCGAAGAATTTTCTTATTCCCGACGGGCGGAGAGATTTTGCTTTTTCGGACAAGACCGAATCGATATCAAACATTACAGTACGTTCGTTCTGCTGTCCTTGGATGCGGGACAAAACATTACGCCTTCCGATTTATATTTATGAAGCACGAAATGTGTAGCGGTAGACGTCACAAATTCGAGCGGCGCGAGCTTATCCGCGACGAAATATGCCACCTCACGCATCGTTTTTCCTTCTATGAACAGCGCAAGGTCAAAACCGCCCGACATTAGATATACGCTTTTGACCTCGTCGTAACGGCTTATGCGTTCAGCAACGCTGTCAAAGCCGCGATCCTTCTGTGGCGTCATTTTCAGTTCTATAAACGCGCTTACGCATTCCTTGCCGGCTTTATCCCAGTCCACGACAGCGCGGTATCCGAGTATTATCCCGTCCTGCTCGTACTTTTCTATGAGCGTCCGGATGTCTCCCGTTTCCTTGCCGAGCATCACTGCAAGCTTATCGGGCGTGATCCGTGCGTCGTTTTCGAGAAATTTCAGTATTTTTTCGTCGTACATCTTCTTTTCTTCCTTTCGTATCATACGATGCTTTTCATCTCAGGCACTCTGTTTTCGTATACTGTAACGTACCTGAAGCCTATGGATGTCAGCATACGGTATGTATCCTTCATCCTGTATCCGATATGCTCCGTCCTGTGCGCGTCGGAGCCGGTGGTGAGCAGTTCACCGCCGAGTTGACGGTAGAGCGAGAGTATTTTTTCATCGGGCAGCGTGCGTCCTATCGCCTGATGCAGTCCGGAGGTGTTGCATTCAAGCGCTATTCCATTGGTTATTAAAAAACGGAAAAGCTCCGCGAACGCTTCGTTCGCTTTATTCATATCAAGCAAATCTGTTCTGCCGTTTGCTATATAATAGCGGCAGGGGTATGTGATATGCGCCACAGTATCAAAGCGTTTCTCGCCGTCT
>CAZFZL010000017.1:0-19882 GCA_964523005.1 uncultured Oscillospiraceae bacterium | reverse complement strand
TCGGGTTTGAGTCGAGAGAGTATAAGTTTTCCGGTGATGCACAGGAGAAAGAACTGCTCGAGCTTATCAATACGCTCAACGCGGACGAAAAAGTCGACGGTATCCTCGTGCAGTCGCCGCTTCCGAGCCACATGAACGAGAAAGAATGCTTCGCGCGCATACGCGCCGACAAGGATGTGGACGGCTTCCACGAGATCAACACCGGAAAGCTGTTTCTCGGCGAAAAGGGCTTCGTGCCCTGCACTGCGCTCGGCGTTACGGTGCTGTTAAAGAAATACGGTATCGATCCGGCAGGCAAGGAATGCGTCATTGTCGGACGCAGCAACCTTGTCGGTAAGCCGCTCGCGCTGCTCATGCTCGCCGCGAACGCGACGGTAACCGTCTGTCATTCGCGCACGCACGATCTTACCGCTCATACGAAGCGCGCTGACATACTCGTCGCCGCGACGGGAAAAGCACATCTCATAACGGCAGATATGGTCAAGGAAGGTGCTGTCATAATAGACGTGGGTATAACACGCACGCCGGACGGTCTGACCGGCGATGTTGACTTCGAAGCTGTTAAGGAAAAAGCGTCGTTCATTACACCCGTACCGGGTGGTGTCGGTCCGATGACGATAGCGATCCTGCTGTCAAATACTTACGATGCATGTGTTGAGCATACGAAAGAAAGCAGAGGATAACTGTTTATGCTGAAGATAGGCATATGCGGTCTCGGAAGGATGGGCAGCTATCATCTGTCCGTCTACGAAAGACTTATTGACGAGGGCTTCCCCATCGAGGTGACGGCGATATGCGACATTGAGCGCAGCGCACTCGACGGAACAGCGCGAAGCACGCTCAATCTCACCGGCACGCGTTATAGTACAAGACGTAATTATGCGCAATTCACTTCGATCGACGATATGCTTTCGGCTATGCGCTTTGATGTCGTTGATGTCGTCGTGCCGACTTATCTGCATCACGATTACAGCATTAAAGTGCTGCTAAGCGGTACGAATTGCCTGTGCGAAAAGCCGATGGCGCTGAGCGTAGAAGATTGTAAGGAGATGATCGAAGCTTCCGAAAAAAGCAATAAGCTCCTTATGACGGGTCACTGCCTGCGGTTTTGGCGTGAATACGCATGGCTTTACGATGCAATAAAATGCGAACACTTCGGCAAAGTCCTCGGCGCGTATTTTACGCGCGGTGGTTATGCCGGGCTTGAGACGAACCCATCGTGGCATAATTGGATCATCGACGCTTCGCTCGGCGGCGGCGCACTGTTTGACCAGCACATACACGACACGGATTTTATACTCTGGGCATTCGGAAAGCCTGCCGAAGTTCATACAATGGGCAAAAAATACTTTCCGCGCTCGGCAAATGACATTGTCAGCACGCAGTATATTTATGACGACAAGGTCATCACAGCGCTCGACGATATCTCCTACAGAGCGCTTCCGTTCGAATACAGCTTCACTGTCAATTTAGAGAAGGCTGCCGTTACATACCGGGAAAATACGCTTACCGTTTATCCCGAAACCGGTGAAAAATTCCGCCCCGACCTGACTGTATACGGCGACGGCGACGCGTATTACAATGAGATAAAGTATTTTCTCTCTTGCGTTGCTCAGGGCGAAAGACCGGATCGCTGCGACGTTCACGACAGCCTTGCGACGATAGGACTCGTCAGGCTTGAGGAACAGAACGCCGCGAAAAACGCAAGCCAATAATACAAAAGCACAGCGATATTATTTGACGGCAGAAGTGAAAAACACTTCTGCCGTCTGTCGTATTATTAATCTGTTTTGACTATTCTTTTGTACTCATTTTTCTTTATATGAGCACAAGCCCATATACTGCGCGTGTGAACTTTTCGAGAGCGCGTCGGCGATCGGCGTATATTGTCGAACGCTCCTTGTAAAACCTGCTCATCAGGCTGTCGACAGCACAACGCGTATTGTGAATGAAAAATCCTTCAAGCAGCATCGATTCATATTCGTCAAGCTGCTTCATGCCGTTCTCTATAAGCTTCAGATCGCGCTGTACGATGCCGAGCCTGAACTTCGTATCGTCTATCCTGTAAATCAGATTGATGAGCCGTGCTTCTGCTTTGTTCGTTCCGCTTCCCGTTATCGGAACAGCGTTGACGTGTGAAGAGCCGTTCATCTCGCTTTTAAGCTCGATAAGCTCTTCCTTCATCGAATTGCACGATGCTTCGAGCGTTGTTTTGCGCTCAAGCAAATCTTTTGCAAATACCGTATAATCCATTTTGACCCTTCCTTTCTGTCATAGCCAATGTCAGACCGCCGTGTTATGTGATGCACTGCGGTCAAATTGAAGCTTCCGCTTGTGTCTGTTTCGGCTGCGCTGATACGAACACTTGTTCTTTTGTTGGGCTGAAAAAACGCCGGTGTTCGTTATCGGCGGCGGTGAGCCGGAGAGTTATTCTCTATCCGGAGCGTGATATAATAATAGCATATTTTCCCTTGATTTTCAATCCCGTTTTTAGGACAGTCCTGTTTTACGGACATAAAAATGCGCCGTGCTGAATAGCCGGCGCATTTTGTTACGGTTCGAATGGATCAACCAAGGGCAACGAATTTGTCTACGGTCTCCTGCATTGCCGCCTGTATCGATTCCTTGTTGGAATCGACGGTCGACGTCCATGTAGCGGTAGCGGATACTGCTGCGCTGTTGACTATACCGCGGCAGTTGCCCCAGTTGAATATAACGCCGAGGTCAAACGATCTCTCAGCGAAGATGATATCAAGTATTTCCTGAGATTCATCATCCTGAGCTATTCTGTACTTGAGAAGCGTGTCATAATACGCATAGGTGATGACTTCCTTGGCTTTGGCAGCCATCGCGTCAAGAACATAGCCTATTCTGTCGGTGTCATCATTTGTTGTGGGGACACAGACTCCGGGAACGGCAAGCGTGCTTACAAGGGAAGCATATGATTCCTGGTCTTCGTCGAACATCGGAGAAGGAAGCAAACCATAGTTGCACTGTGTATAGTCAGCCATTCTTGCGGTATCTGACATCGACATATACCTGAAGAGTGCTTTGCCGTTTGCAACAGCCCATGCAGCCGCTCTATAGCAGTTATAGAAGCCGTCGCCCTGCGATGCGCCGTTGTAGCTTTCAATGATAATTGTAGAGGAAGAGTCCGTCATGAGTGTTCTGATGCGTTCAACAACAGAAGCTGCGCCTTCCTTGGTAATGCCGAGGATGGGAAGATCAGTAATCTCGTCCTTAGCGATGATGTTCATTCCGGAGCTTATATAAAGTCCGGTCGCGCCGTTGCCGTTTACATGGAAGCCCCATGTATCGGTATATGCGGCAGCATTGTCCTGCGTGACTTCCTTGGAGAGAGTCTGAAGCTTGTCTATCGTCCACGTTTTGTTCTTGACCATGTCATACGGGCTTTCAAGGCTGTATGATTCGACCATGTCGAGGTTGAAAATTATTGCCTGCGTGCAATCGTTGTCAAGCATGCTTATATCGCCGGTCGTAAAGAAAAGCTTGTGATTGATGCTCAGCTGTGCGTTTGCTTTCTGGTCCCACCATTCTCTGTCAAGCTGCAGTGTATCGATGTCGTTGAGAGGAATGATGTAGCTGTTGAGTGCAAGTGTGGGCGCGTCGTTCATGAACGGCATAATAACATCGTAGTTATCGAGGTTTGAGCTGATGGCGTTGATAGCGAGGTTGATTATATCCATCGAATACTCGCAGACGATATTCGTATGGAGCTTTTCCTCGACAAACAGATTTCTGTTATAAACGGCATCGTTGATCAGCTCGTTGTTAAGCTCTTCGGCACCGATCTCGACGGAATGATACGCTTCATCATTTCCGCCTACAACGAGAAATACGAAATCGTTTCCTTCGTCATCAAAACCAGCGGGAAGATTGGGGTCATATTTCCAGTCGGAAACAGCGCTTTCTTCCGATTCGGACATGCTGTTGGTGTTAGGAGAAGAGGTATTGGAGTTGTTGCCCGTATCGCACGAGCAGAAGAGCGCCACCAAAAGCATAACGGCAAGAAAGAGAGAAATCAGTTTCGTGAATTTCATAAGGATTTCCTTTCTGAATTGTAGAGTAATACCTGCCTATTAATTATACCATACAGTGTAGGTTTTTGCAACAGAATTTTCGGCTTTTTATCAAAGCTTTTTGTATACACGTGCTTATATATTTGTTTTCACGTAAAATATACTTGAAATATAAAGGGCTTTATGATATAGTAATATTATAAAAAGCTATGCTGATTACGGCAGGAACGGGACCGTTCACAATATGAGATCTTTTCGTTTTTTTTCAATTTTGTTCTGTGCTGCTCTTACACTCGGCACGCTGTTTTCGTGTCAGCAATCGCCCGAGCGGTCTGACGCGGTTTCACCCGATGATGTTGAAAGCGGCGTGTCTGTAAACGATACGTCCGACATTCTCATCACGAGCAATCAGGCATACGAGCTGCTCTATTTACTTCTTGAGCGCGACAGAAAAGCGGTCAGTATTTTTATAGGCGCGTCGCTTTTTGACGATGGCTGCGTCAACGCGAGCAATCCTGACCCGTACACTCTTTATCCGTTGAAATCCACGTGCGATTACTATGAATATTCCGTTCTCGAAGACGAGCTTAAAAGCATATATGCCGCGTCCTCCGACGCTGTAAGCGCACTTCTCTCATATCCGAATTACGGGGTAAAGGCTATAGAAAACAAAAACGGAAAAACATACGCTTCATCGCACGGCGCATACTTTTTCAATTATCCCAAAAACGACGCGTTCACTCTCAAAACCATAACCTTTTCATCTGCTGTATTCAGCTTTCCCTACAACGAAAAAAGCTATACGCTTTCAATAGACCTGAGTACTGAAAGGCTCTCGAACAGCGTTTTTTGTATCGTCAGACCGCAATACACAGGATTATGGGAAAAAAATCCGGCTCTTGACGCTTATCAGAACAGCGCCAGCGCAAGCCGTTTGAACGGCAGCGTACTTGTTATAAACGTATTTCTAAACGACAGCGCCTCAACGTGGACCTCAGACGAACGCGAAGCGGCTCTTAAGCTGCAATCCGAAGGGTACGCCATCATTGAGAGCGAAGCGCAAAAGCACGGAGTCTCACTTGACTTGACAGTTACCGATATGAGCGATTCCCTCATTTACAAGCACAAAAACGAGATCGGTACTGTACCGGAGGATTCGATATGGGTAAACCAAATGTTCGCCTATACGACATACGGTTCTCTCTCCGGGTACATCGCCGCATATTTTGACGTAAGTGCTTACGACTCTTACTGTGTCTGTTTCTTCATCAACAAAAACGGAGAGTCCTACTCGGTATGCTGCTCGAATGAAAGCTTCGAAACGAGCATTTACGGCATAGAACGCTGCATAATGTTCTGTGTTCCGGGAAAAAGCGCCGATACCGCAACGCCGGTGATCTTCGCGCGTGAGCTGCTGCATATGTTCGGAGCTCAATACCTTGATGACTCGGCAGCGGCACAGATTTATTTTCCCAATGACCTGATGGCATCGGAAAAGGGCTCGGAAATAAACGACTACACCGCGTTCCGGATAGGCTGGAAGAATTCTATTGACAGTCTTCTTGACGGAATAACACAATAACCAGAACGAAAAAAGAAGGAATATGCCATGGACCAAAAAGCAAAATATTCACGCGTGCTGCTCAAGCTGTCGGGTGAGGCGCTTGCCGGAGAAAACGGAAAAATACTTTCACACGATGAGCTTTCGCGCACGGCTTCGCAGATCGCGCGCTGCTCGAAGCTGGGTGTTAGCTTTGCAATAGTAATTGGCGGCGGCAACATCTGGCGCGGCGCCCGGCAGGGCGGTCTTAGCATCGACCGCGTGAGAGGCGACCATATGGGTATGCTCGCGACGGTGATGAATTCACTGGCAATGCAGGATTATCTCATTGCCGCCGGTGTCGATGCCGTTGTGATGACAGCGCTGCGCATCGATCAGATGTGTGAGTTGTATTCGCAGTACAAGGCAAGAGAATACATGGCTGCCGGTAAGGCGGTCATAATCGCCTGCGGAGTCGGGTATCCGTTTTTCTCAACCGATACGGGAATGGTGCTAAGAGCGGCGGAGCTTAATGTGGATATAATCCTCTCTGCGAAGAACGTTGACTATGTCTACGACAAAGACCCGAAAAAATATCCTGACGCAAAAAAATACGAGCGCCTGACATATGACGACCTGATCTCGAACGGGCTTACGGTTATAGATACAACCGCCGCTGCGCTCGCCAAGGACAACAAAATAAAGCAGTTTCTCTTCCCTCTCGCGGCAGACGACAGCATCTGGAAAGCTGTAACGGGCACAATGGCCGGAACAACAATAGAATGAATTATTGATATAAGAAAGGAATAGCAGCAATGAAACTCGATACGAAACAATATGAGGAAAAAATGAAAAAGACCATAGCGTCCTACGTGGAGGAGCTTGCTACTATCCGCGTCGGAAGAGCTAACGCGAAGGTGCTCGACAAGATAACTGTTGAATACTACGGCACAGCGACGCCGCTTTCACAGATGGCAGAGCTTAAGGTACCGGAGCCCCGTTTACTTGTTGTCACGCCGTGGGACGCATCATCACTGCGTTCTATAGAAAAAGCCATCCAGGCGTCTGATCTCGGCATAACGCCTCAGAGCGACGGCAAAAGCATAAGACTTACTTTTCCGCAGCTGACCGAGGACAGAAGAAAAGACCTTTCAAAGCAGGTCACAAAGCTCGGCGAGGACGCAAAAGTCGCGCTTCGTAACATTCGCCGTGATGCGAATGAAAAGATCAAAGACATGAAGAAAAAGAGCGAAATGACCGAAGACGAACAGAAGCAGTCTGAAAAGCTCACTCAGGATCTGACTGATAAATACATCAAGGAAGTTGACAAAGTGACAGCAGAAAAAACGAAAGAGATAATGTCGATCTGATGATAAGGCTGAAAAGAAGTAAAATGGCGGATGCTGACGCACCTGACAAGGCGCATATGCCGCGCCATATAGCTTTTATAATGGACGGGAACGGCAGATGGGCGAAAAAACGCTCTCTGCCGCGTTCCGCCGGTCATTCAGCCGGCGGCGACAACTTCGTGGATACTGTCGGACGCTGCAATGACTATGGCATAGAGTATATGACAGTATACGCCTTCTCAACGGAAAACTGGTCACGCTCACCCGACGAGGTGAGCTATCTTGTACAGTTGATGAAAAAATTCATCGTCCGCTATACACCTGACCTTATAAAGAAAAATATACGTCTGCGTCTGATCGGCGACCTTTCTCGCTTTGATCCGGAGACGCGTGAGGTTCTTCTCGAAAGTGAGCGCGCTCTCAGCGCCTGTACCGGTATGCTTCTTTGTATCGCGATAAGCTACGGCGGACGCGACGAGATCACATACGCCGTTAATACGCTCATCGCCGCGGGAAAAACGCACGTCACTCAGGAGGATATATCCGGCACGCTATATACTGCCGGTATACCCGATCCGGATCTGATCATCCGGACGAGCGGCGAGATGCGCACATCGAATTTTCTGCTGTGGCAGTCGGCATACAGCGAGTATTATTTTACCGAAGTCAACTGGCCGGATTTTGACGCCGGAGATCTTGCGAAGGCACTCAACTCATACGCTTCGCGGCAAAGGCGCTTCGGCAAAGAAAAATAGAGGATATTTATTTGAAAACGCGAATAATTACCGCCGTTGTCTCCATACTGATATTTATACCGGTCGTGATCTTTTACGACTGCGCGGTATATCCGGCGGCAATGGCGATTCTGTGCGCGTTCGGCGCGTACGAAATGACGAAATGTATTTTCACGGGCATCCGAATTGTGTCGGCTGCGGCGATGGGTCTCGTATGCGGCAGCGCTGTGATACTGTTTTCCGACGAGCTTTTTTTGCTTACGCTCAATACAGTATTCATTCTTGCCGCCGTCAGCGTAGCGGCATTCTGCGTATGCATCTGTCTGCTTGCAAAGAAAGCAGCAAGCACAAAAGCGAACAGCTTATTGCTCGTGTGCGCACTGATATATATCACGGTATCGTTTATGAACCTTTGCAGCGCACGCACGCTGCTTAGTGAGTATATGTTTCTGATGCTGTTTGTCTGCTCATGGGCAAGCGATACGCTCGCTTATTTCATCGGCAGAAGGTTCGGAAAGCATAAGCTTGCTCCGACGCTCAGTCCAAAAAAGACAGTTGAAGGCGCTGTCGCAGGTGTCATCGCCGCGGCGGTTGCGATGCTCGTGTTTTTCATGATCACCGACCGCTTCACCTCATCGTTTTCGGAATACATAGTCTGGCCGCTTCTCGGAGCGCTCACCGGCGCCGTCTCACAGGCCGGCGACATATTCGCCTCCGCTTTCAAGCGCCACAGCAAAATAAAAGACTACGGAAAGCTGTTTCCGGGTCACGGCGGTGTTATGGACAGATTCGACAGCGTGCTCGGAGCGGCGTTCGTATCGCCGGTGCTGATGCTTTTTGAAAGCCTGCTATAAGAAGGAATGAAATGAAAACCATTACACTGCTCGGTTCCACCGGATCGATAGGGACGCAGGCGCTTGAGGTCATTGAAAGCCTCAGCATGAAATGCGGCGTGCTCTGCGCCGGAACGAACTATAAGCTGCTCGAAACGCAGTGCCGGCGCTTTTGCCCGGAAATTGCATATATCGATGAATCAAAATACAGTCTCCTGAAAACGGCGCTTGCCGATACGCCGGTGCGCGTCGTGACGGGAGAAGACGCGCTGTGCGAATGTGCCGCTTATGAAAAAAGCGACATTGTACTCAATTCCCTGCTCGGCATAAGGGGTCTGCGTCCGATGGCGGCGGCAATAGAAGCGCATAAAACAATAGCGCTGGCAAACAAGGAAACGCTCGTAACAGGCGGCAGCCTTATCATGGCTGCGGCAAAAAAGAACGGCGTCCGGATACTCCCCGTAGACAGCGAGCACAGCGCAATATTCCAGTGTATGCAGGGACACGTGCGTCCCTCAAGGCTGATACTCACCGCGTCGGGAGGCGCGTTCTACGGCAAGCCTGATTCGTTTCTTGCGGCTGCAACGGCGGCTGACGCGCTCTGTCACCCGACATGGAACATGGGGAAAAAGATAACGGTAGACTGCGCGACACTGATGAACAAGGGCTTCGAATTTATCGAAGCGGCTCATTTGTTCTCGTTCGGGGCTGAAAAAATAGACGTTATCGTCCACCGCGAGAGCATCGTCCACTCGATGGTCGAATTTGAGGACGGCTCAATACTCGCCCAGCTCGGCGCGCACGACATGCGCCTGCCGATACAGTACGCGCTTACATATCCGGAACGCACCGGATGTATCGCAAAAAAGATCTCGCTCTCCGACGTCGGTACGCTTCATTTCGAAACGCCTGACGAAAAACGCTTCCCTCTCCTGATGAAGGCGAAGGAATGCTTCAAAAGAGGGACGCTCAGCTGCTCAGCGCTCAACGGAGCCGATGAAGCGGCGGTCGCGCTTTTTCTCGAAGGCAAAACGGACTATATGCAAATGATACATCTCATATGCGACGCCGCCGACAACGCCGATACGCACGGCCTCGTTACGCTCGAATCGATAGAGGAAGCAGACGGCGCCGCTCGCGAATATGTAAAAACACACTGCACTTCTCACGCAGCATTTTGAAAGGTTGATACTTGATGACTTTCTGGGAAACGATATCCAATACGTTCAGTTTCGTTCCGACGATACTTCTCACGATCCTCGTATTCGGCATACTCATACTCGTCCATGAATTCGGACACTATATCGCAGCACGTGCCTTCAAGGTCGGTGTAAACGAATTTTCCATAGGAATGGGTCCGAAGATGTTCCAATTCAAGGGAAAATACAACCCTTTCACGATACGCTGGCTGCCGATCGGCGGTTATGTCAACATGGTAGGCGAAACGGAAGAGGAAGAGGAAGCGGACGAAGAAAAGAAAAAGGTCGCGCTCAACACGAAACCCAAGTGGCAGCGGTTCATAATAATGATAGCCGGCGTTACGATGAATTTTCTTCTGGCGTTTATTGTTATGTTTTTCCTCGTGCTTTCGATGGATATATACGCCTCGACGACAGTTGGTGCGTTCGACGAAGCTTCGCTGAGCAACAGCGGAGCTACTGAGCTGAACCGGCTTGAAGAAGGCGACAAGATACTAAAGGTCAACGGAATGCGCGTGTATGTGTATTACGAAATGGCATATAAAATAATGAGCGACGGCATAGAGCCGGTCGACATACTCGTTGAACGCGACGGCAAAAAGGTCTTGCTTGAGGGCGTCGTGTTCCCCGAACAAACATCACAGGGCATCCTCTTCGGGAGCGTTGACTTCAAGGTCAACGGTATAAGAAAAACCGTGGGACAGGTGCTGTATCAGTCGGTGTTCCAGGCGGTCGCGACGTTCAGAGTAACGGTCGCGAGCCTTATGGATACGCTCAGCGGCAGATACGGCATATCCGGAGTTTCAGGGCCTGTCGGCGTGGCAGGTGAAATAGGTGAAGCTGCAAGCGCCGGAATATCGTCACTCGCGTCGCTGCTCGTGCTGCTTTCAGTGAGCATAGGCGTTTTCAACCTCATTCCGCTGCCTGCACTTGACGGCGGCCGCGTCCTGTTTCTCATCATAGAAGCGATAATCCGCAGGCCGCTTCCGAAAAAAGTTGAAACGGCTGCAATCACAGTGAGCATGGTGCTGCTGCTGCTTCTTACGGCCGCGATCACACTGAAAGACATTACGGGGCTTTTTTGATGACAACAATAGAAAGAAAAAAGACAAAACAGGTGCGCGTGCGCGATGTGCTCATCGGCGGCAGCGCTCCGATAAGCGTCCAGTCAATGACCAACACAAACACGGAAGACAAGGACACGACACTCAGACAGATAAACGAGCTTGCCAAGGCAGGCTGCGATATAGTCAGGTTCACCGTAAATACGCCTGCCGCGGCTGAAAACGTCGCGTTTTTCAGAGCGCATTCGTCTGTTCCGCTCGTCGCCGATATCCATTTCGATGCCAAGCTCGCGATGATATGCGCAGAAAACGGCATAGACAAGATACGGATAAATCCCGGAAACATCGGAGACGCCGGAAAAGTCAAAGCACTTGCGCGCCTGTGCGAAAAGAACCAAATACCGATCCGTATCGGCGTCAACAGCGGCTCGGTTAAAAAGGATGTACTCGCAAAATACGGTGCGCCCACAGCACAGGCACTCGCAGAAAGCGCGCTTGAACACGTCAGAATACTCGAAGATTGCTCGTTCGGCGACATCGTGATCTCCGCGAAGTCAAGCGACGTCATCACGACGATACAGACATACAGGATACTCTCCGCCTCCTGCGATTATCCGCTTCACCTCGGCGTCACGGAAAGCGGAACGCCCGGCAGAGGAACGCTGAAGTCAGCCGTTGGCATCGGTTCGCTGCTTGCTGACGGGATAGGCGACACGGTGCGCGTTTCGCTGACGGGCGATCCCGTATGTGAAGTGAGCGCAGCGCGCAATATACTCGCGGCTGTCGGCTATACCGACCGTATAAACATCGTCTCCTGCCCGACCTGCGGCAGGACGAAGTACAACCTCGTCCCGCTCGTCAACGAGCTTGAAAAGCGCCTTGCCGACGTGAAGGTCAGCCGCCCGTTCACCGTGGCTGTCATGGGATGCGTAGTCAACGGACCCGGCGAAGCAAAGAACGCCGACATCGGCATCGCAGGCGGTATAAACGAAGGGATCCTCTTTATTAAGGGTGAACCGGTCAGACGCATCGCACAGGACATGATAGTTGACGAGCTTATCGAAGAAATAAGAAAAATGATATGAAAAGGCAGTTTACATAATAATGGTCGCAGCGCGTGAAAAATTTCTGAAATGCTTTGCAAAATACAAGCCGAACGACAATGCCGTTTGGCTTCTTGATATGCTTACCGATTTTTGCGTAAAGATAAACAGAGAGCAGCGCAAGGTCAAATGCGTATGCACTGCAAGCAAAATCTGTGACTGCGATACGCTGACTGCCATGGAGCAGGAGATCGCCCGTCAATACGCGCTTGCCGAGATGAAGATATTAGTGTCGTATCCGTCCGAGCTGTTCGAAAAGCTTTCGCTTCAGTTGCTTGTAGACATAATGCAGCAGCGTTGCGGACGCGTCGGGAACGGCTTTTTCGACATGGCAAAGGGAAAATACGATACATCGACGGGCGAATATGCTATAACGCTCGCGCACGGGCTCGATGTTTCACTGCTGTACGGCGTCGGTGCCGACAAATGCCTTTCGCAGACCGCAAAAGAAGCGTTCGGACTTGACGTCTCTTTTACGTTTTACGGTCAATCAGAGGATATACAATACATCGCGCCTGAATATGAACAAATGAAGCAGGAAACGCAGATAATGCTCGGCTCATTCATTCAGAACGAGTCCGCCGCCATACAAACGGCATCATTTGATCCGCTATCCGAAGCGCCGGAGCCACTGTCGGAGAACGACGAGGAAAAAGTGTATACCTGCGGAAAAATGAAATTTGATCTTTCCGAACTCTCACCTATGTATGGAAAACAGATCAACATGACAAAATTCAGAACGGTCAGGAGCATATACGATTCTACAGACACATTCACGTTCTGCGGAGAAGTATATAAAACCGAAAAAAAGGAAAGCCGCGACGGCGACAGAATAACCTTCACATGGTATATCACTGACAACGACAGCTCCGCGCTCGTGAGGATAACGGAAGCAATCGAAAGCTGCAACGACTTGAAGAAGATCAAACCAGGCGCCTCACTAATACTCACCGGAAAAGCCTCAAAGGATACAAAGTATATCAAGGACTACGTTTTCAAGCCGACCGCAGTCGCTGTGATAAAGCGCGTCCATCGCAAAGACACGGCAGAAAATCCGCGTATCGAGCTTCATCTGCACACGAATATGTCGCAGATGGACGGTATGTCACGCCCTGCTGAGCTTGTAAGGCTCGCGAAGGAATGGAATCTCCCGGCGCTGTGCGTAACCGATCACGGCAATGTGCAAGCGTTTCCCGACATAATGCTCGAAGCCGAAAAACAGAAATACACGGGCAAGCTAATATACGGCATGGAGGGCTACCTCGTTGACGACACGGCAAGAGCCGCGTTCGGAGCCGATGGGCTGGAGAAGACAGATTTCAGCAGCGGAAGCTTCGTAATATTTGACATTGAAACCACGGGGCTTTCGCCTGAAACGTGCGGGATAACCGAAATAGCGGCGGCGCGCTACGTCGGCGGCGAATGTATCGATACTTTCGAAACGTACTGCGACCCGGGTATGCCCGTCCCGGAGGAGATCACACGCCTCACCGGCATCACGGACGAAATGCTCATCGGCGCTCCCTCACAGGAGGAGGCTGTCAGGAGCTTTCTCGAATATACACGCGGAGAAATGCTCGTCGCGCACAACGCCGTCTTTGATACGGGCTTTATACGCATGGCATCCCAACGCGCCGGGCTGAGCTTCAACAACCCATACATAGATACCCTTGCCCTTTCGCGCTATCTCAACCCGGAGCTGAAGCGTCACAGGCTCGACAACCTGCGCGATTATTTCAAGCTCGGCGAGTTTAATCATCACCGTGCGCTCGACGATACGCTCATGCTGCTAAGGATATTTGACTGTATGGTCAAGAAGCTGCGCTCTGAGGGTGTGAAAACTCTCGGCGACCTTGAAAATGAAATGGAGCTGAATATCAACCCGAAAAAGCTCCCCTCATATCACGTCACGATTCTCGTGAAGAACAAGACGGGACTGCAGAATCTGTACCAGCTGATCTCCGACTCGTATCTGCTCTACTTCTCCAAGCATCCGCGTATACCGAAAACGCATTTGACCGCGCACCGTGAAGGACTGATAATCGGTTCGGCATGTGAAGCAGGCGAGGTGTTTTCGGCAATACGGGAGAACAAAGCGTATGCTGATCAGTTAAAGATCGCAGATTTTTACGATTATTTTGAAATAATGCCGCTTACGAATAACGCTTTCTTCATCGACGACAACATTCTCAGCAGCTATGACCAGATAAAAGATATAAACAGAAAAATCATCGCTATCGCCGATAAGCAGAAAAAACCCGTCGTTGCCACGGGCGATGTACATTTTCTCGAGCCGGAGGACGAAATCTTCCGCCAGATCATGCTCGCCGGAATGAAGATGAGCGGCGCAGACCGCAAAACGAAGCTTTACTTCCGCACGACGCAGGAAATGCTCGAAGAGTTCTCGTATCTTCCCTCTCAGCGCGTGAAGGAATTCGTCATAGACAATCCGCTTGCGATAGCAGACAGTATCGAATACGTGCGTCCTATACCGGAAGGCGCATTCAACCCGTCGATAGAGGGCAGCGACGACACGCTTGTGAGCGTTTGTCACGAGCGTGCGAAGGAGCTTTACGGCGATCCGATACCGGATATCGTCGAAAACCGACTCGACAGAGAGCTTGACAGCGTTATCAAAAACGGATATTCCGCGCTATATATCACAGCGCGTGAGCTCGTCCGATTCAGTGAGCGCAACGGCTATCTTTGCGGCTCGCGAGGCTCTGTCGGCTCGTCGGTCATAGCGACGCTCGCAGGTATATCGGAGGTCAATCCGCTGCCGCCGCATTACCGCTGCCCGAACTGTCGCTACAACGAATTCATTACCGATCAGAGTGTCGGGAGCGGCTTCGACCTGCCGGACAAGAATTGTCCGAACTGTGGTACGAAGCTCATCGGCGACGGCCATGATATACCGTTCGAGACGTTTCTCGGCTTCAAGGGTGACAAAGCGCCTGATATTGATCTGAACTTCTCAGGGGAAATACAGGCAGGAGCGCATAAATATACGGAAGTGCTTTTCGGAGCGGAAAACGTGTTCCGCGCCGGCACGATCAGCACACTGGCTGAAAAAACGGCGTTCGGCTTCGTCAAAAAATACCTTGAATCGGGAAGCCGTGTCATCAGCAAATGCGAAGAGGAGCGGCTCGTATGCGGCACGATGGGCGTGAAGCGCACCACCGGTCAGCATCCCGGCGGCATCGTCGTCGTACCGCGCCCATATAAGATACAGGATTTCACTCCGGTACAGCATCCGGCAGACAAGGACGCCTCAAACGTCATAACGACCCACTTTGCGTTCGATTATCTCCACGACACGCTTCAAAAACTCGACATACTCGGGCACGATGTTCCGACGAGGATAAAGGTGCTCGAAGATTATACAGGTATTAACGTAAAGACCGTACCGATGAACGACAAGGACGTTATGAGCCTGTTTTTCAGCACCGACGCGCTCGGGATCAAGCCGGAGGACATCGACGGCATAACGCTTGGTACGCTGGCGATACCGGAATGCGGCACGGAAAACGCACGGCAGATGATCCTTGACGCAAAGCCGAAGCTTTTCTCAGACCTGATGCAGTTTTCCGGTCTTTCACACGGTGAAGGAATTTGGCAGGGCAACGGAAAATCTCTGATCGAAAACGGGACTTGTACGATTTCTCAGGTCATTGGTACACGAGACTCGATCATGCTGTCTCTTATAAAATGGGGACTTGAGCCGAGCCAGTCGTTCAAGATCATGGAGGACGTACGAAAAGGTCGCGGACTCAAGCCCGAATACGAAGATGCAATGAATGCGGCGGGCGTGCCGGCATGGTATATCCGTTCGTGTAAAAAGATACAGTATATGTTCCCGAAGGCTCACGCAGCGGCTTATATGATCGCGTCGCTCAGGCTGAGTTGGTATAAGGTGCATTATCCGCTTGAGCATTACGCGAGCTATTTCACCGTCCAGCCCAACGGCTTTGAAGCACAGACAGTTATGAAGGGCAAAAAAGCCGTGGTGGAAGAGATGGAAGCAATAAAAGAGCGGCTCAAAAACAAGACTGCCGTTCCAAAGGATTCCGATGTACTGACGGCGCTCCAGATCGCGAACGAAATGTACGCGAGAGGGATAAAGCTGCTTCCGGTGAACATTTTCAAATCAGATAAAAAGGCATTCGTTCCGGAGGAAGGCAAAATACGCTTACCGCTTTCTTCCCTTGCCGGACTCGGCGATACAGCAGCTGAAAACATCTGGAGCTGTATGCACGGCAACGAAGACATTACATCGCTCGAGGAGCTAAAAATCAAGGCAGGACTTACAAAGAGCGTCGTCGATACGCTTCGTGACTTCGACTGTCTCGGCGGAATGGCTGAGACGGAACAGATCACGATGTTCTGACACATCGAAAGGAAAAACAGTATATGATAAAGCTTCTTTCATCTGTTTTTATTAAAGGAAAGCTCAGCGTCGAGCAGCTTCGGCTCAGATACGGTGTGCTTTGCGGTGCGGTAGGCATATTTTTTAATATATGTCTCTTCGCGCTCAAGCTTACAGCCGGTATGATAAGCGGTTCTGTGGCAATCACCGCCGATGCATTCAACAACCTCTCGGACGCGGGGTCTTCGATCGTTTCGATACTCGGCTTCAAGCTGTCAAGCGAAAAGCCTGATATCCGTCACCCGTTCGGCCACGGACGAATAGAATATATAGCGGGTTTCATCGTCTCCGCGCTTGTCATCATAATGGGCGTAGAGCTTCTTCAAAGCTCGATTGACAGAATACTCCATCCGCAGGAGACGGACTATACCGACCTTGCACTGATAATTCTCGGTTGTTCTATCCTCGTCAAGCTGTATATGTTTTTCTACAACAGAAAATACGGCAAAAAGCTTTCAAGCACAGCACTGAGTGCAACGGCTATCGATTCGCTCAGCGACACAACGGCGACGTCTGCCGTTCTGATATGCGCGTTGCTTTCAAGGGCATTCGATTGGCAGATAGACGGCTACTGCGGTTGTGCGGTTGCGCTGTTTATTCTTTATTCGGGCGTTAGCTCGGCAAAAAGCACCATTGATCCCCTTCTCGGTCAGCCACCCGAAAAGGAGCTTATCGACAAGATAAAGAAAATAGTAATGTGCCGCCCTGAGATAAAGGGGATGCACGATTTAATTGTACATAATTATGGGCCCGGACGTTTTATGATCTCGCTACACGCTGAAGTAAGCACGGACGAAAACATCATAGAGATGCACGATATAATCGACAACATCGAACGCGAGCTGAAGGATGTACTCGGATGTGACGCGGTGATACATATGGATCCGATAGCAAGCGACGACGAAACGTCCATACGTCTAAAAAGCATTGTTAAGGACATAATCGCTCAGATCGACAACACCATCACAGTACATGATTTCCGCATAGTAAAAGGCCCGACGCATACTAACTTGATATTCGACGCCGTGCTTCCGTTTGGCTTCAAAGTCGGCGACAGAGAATTTTGTTCTCAGGTTATGTCCCTGGTCAGTCAGGCCGACCCCTCACTCTACTGCGTTATAAACGTGGACAGAGATTATTCAAAATAACATCAAAAAAAGAAATTGTTCTTGCAAAAACCGTTGAAGCGTTGTATACTGAATTAAGAACAGCAGAAAGGATCGGTTATTATGGCAAAGGATAAAATGGAAAAGCTCGAAAGCAAGCTGCGTTCGAAGATTGAGAACGAAAAGCTTCGCTTCGTAGACAACCTGCTCGGCGATCCCGACAAGAACGTACGCCTTATGGCGATAAGCGTCGTTTCTGAATACAAAATGCAGGCATACCTCACGACCTTCATAGAAATGGTACGCAACCCCGGCGACAAGGATCTGCGTGTTGCAGCGGCAAAGGCAGTCGGCACGATCGGATGGGAACCCTCGTTCAGCGAAATGCTCCAGATGTACGAGAAGGAAGAAGATCCGGATGTGAAGGAAGCAATACGCCTTACAATGAGACAACTCCACGCAAAACCTGTAGAATAAACACAATATCGGAAGATCCCGCAGATTCAAATGAATCCACGGGATCTTTCTGAATTATATGCGTTTTTGACAACACTCAGTTTCCTATCGCCTGACGAAGCTTTTTGAGCGCCGTCTTTTCGATGCGTGAAACATAAGAACGCGATATCCCCATCATTTTTGCGACCTCACGCTGAGTATAGGGATCGCAGCGTTGAGAGCCACCAAGCCCGTAACGCAGCACGATAATCTTTCGTTCACGCTCCGTCAGTACGCTGTTGAGCGCCTTCGCGGCGCGCTCGTTTTTTATCTTTATGTCGATCTCACACGCGATGTCCGTATCGTCAGAAAGTATATCCATATACGTCAGCGGATTTCCGTCCTTGTCAACGTCGACCGGGTCATTTATCGACGTCTCGCACAAAAGCTTTTTTTGCCGCCTGAAATGCATGAGTATTTCGTTTTGCAGGCATTTACCGGCGTATGTTGCAAATCTCGTACCGGAATCCATGTCATAGGTATCTATCGCCTTTATCAGGCCTATCGTCCCGATGGAGATCAGATCATCCCTGTCGGGGCAGTTGGTGTAATACTTCTTGACGATATGCGCGACAAGCCTCAGATTATGCTCTATGAGCATTACGCGTGCCGCGCTGTCGCCGTTTTTCATTCGAACGAAGCAGTCAAGCTCCTGTTTTTCGGACAGCACAGGCGGAAAGCTATAACCCGGTGTGACACGCAGAAAGAAGAACCATATCTGCGTCATGAGCTGATAAATGAGCTGGAACATAAAAACACTCCCTTGCAGCTCATTATATGAACGCGCATATGAAAAAATTCTATTGTAATATAGGAAAAAACGTGGTAAAATATATAGTAAATTATTATGCGGGAGAAAACGCTTTGAACATAAAAGACGCAAAAACAATTATTATAAAAGTTGGTTCGTCGACGCTGACATATCCTACGGGTATGCTGAACCTCAGAAAAATTGAGCTGCTGATCAAATGCATCTCCGACCTGCAAAACAGTGGGAAGCGCTGCGTGCTTGTGTCGAGCGGAGCGATACCCGCCGGCTGCGGTAAGCTCGGAGTTGATATAAGCGGTATGTCAACGGCACAAAAGCAGGCTGCCGCAGCTGTCGGTCAGTGCGAGCTTATAGATATGTACAACAGGCTGTTTTCGGAATACGGTCATACCGTCGCTCAGATACTTTTGACGCGCGACGTCGTTGACGATAAAAACAGGCTTGCTCACGCGCGCGCAACGTTCACATCCCTGCTCGCGATGGGCTGCATCCCCGTCGTGAACGAAAACGACACAGTAAGCTCAGACGAGATAAACTTCGGCGGCAACGACACACTCTCGGCAACGATCGCTCTTCTCGTCGAAGCCGATCTGCTCATAAATATGTCGGACGTCGACGGCCTGTACGACAGCGATCCGCGCCGCAACGAAAAAGCAAAGCTCATCACACACATAACGAAAATAGATGAGAAGCTTCTCAGTTGCGCAGGAGAAAAAGGTACACAGCGCGGAACAGGCGGAATGCGTGCAAAGCTCAAAGCAATGCAGATATGCGAAAGCTCCGGAATATCGATGGTCATTGTCAACGGAGCCGATCCGCGGATACTGTACGGCATTTGTGAAGACGATTTCGTCGGCACGCGATTCATTCCGGACAAAAAGGAGAACGGCAAATGACAAACGCAATAAGCGACGTTCTGAAGGAGCAATGCTTAAAAGCGCGCACGGCATGGCGTGAGCTTTCATGCTCAAGCGGTGAGAAACGCAACAACGCAGTGTATGCGTTCGCGGCAGAACTACGCAAAGAAGAGAATATAAAAGAGATACTCGCCTTTAACGATGGCGACATTCAACGCGCACGTGAAAACGGCGTTCGCGAGGGAATGATAGACAGGCTCACTCTCACGGCACAACGCATTGAGTCGATCGCTTCATCGTTGACGAAGGTCGCCATGCTCCCGGATGTGCTCGGAAGCGGCGAGGTATGGACACGATGAAGCGATCG
>CAZFZL010000016.1:0-20759 GCA_964523005.1 uncultured Oscillospiraceae bacterium | reverse complement strand
GCCGAATGCAGCGAGGATATGTGGACTCATCAGTATTTACAAATGGCGAATCAGATAGAGTGCGTACCTTTCCCCGGAAAAGCAATATTCCGCACAGACGGCTGTGAGTCTCATCTGTTCGGACTGGAGCCGAATTTCGGCTGCTGCACCGCAAATTTCAATCAAGCGTGGCCAAAGTTTGCGCTCAATACCTTTATGAAAAGCGAAAACGGAATAGCCTGTACCTTATTTGCACCGTCCGAGCTTCGAACCGTGATCGAAGGCAATGCGGTTTCTGTGACGCTGAAAACCGATTATCCGTTTGGAGATATGTTGTGCTATACTGTATCGGCAGAGAGCCCGACACGCTTCGATTTCTCCGTAAGAATTCCGGAATGGAGCCGAGGAATAGTTTCGAATATGCCATATAAAGCCGAAAACGGGTTTATACACTTTGAAAAGCAGTGGAAAGGCAAAGACACTGTCGAGCTTGAATTTATCCGCAGGATATCGCTCGACCCGCGCCCCGGCGATATGCGTACGCTTGATTACGGACCGCTTGTTTTCGCGCTTCCGGTGAAGGGAGAATGGGAGAGACGGGAATATACAAATGGCGGCGTAGAGCGCCGCTTCCCGTACTGCGATTACTTTATTCACCGCAAATCCGACTGGAATTACGCCTTCGATTCGGAGAGCTTTGAGATCGTACCGGGTGAAATCGGCGAGCACCCGTTTTCGGAGAACAAGCCGCCGTTAACGGTCAAAGCAAAACTGCGCCGTATCGAATGGGGGTTTGCCGACGGCTACACAACTGTCTGCGCCCCATACCCGATGAGCCGTATACCGATCGGGGAAACGGAGGAAATGACGCTCATTCCCTACGGCTGCACAACGCTGCGGATGACCGAAATGCCGCTGCTGCCGTAGCATGCAAAAAAGCCGGAATGACGGCAATAACCGCAACCAGCAGTGACAGAGATGTGAGCGTAATCATCCTGTCAGACTTTTCCCGGGTAGTTGTCGCAGCAGGAGCCTTTGTATTTGATTCGGTTATTTCGTGTAAGATCATATGGGTCACATCCTTACGCCGGCACACATCGGCGACTTCATTTACTGAGCCTTATCCAATAAGTTGGTTTCAATGAAACGGCAATTCAATGCAATGAAGGGGTTTGTTTGATCTGGTATATCACAAGACACCCTATTATTCGCATTGTATCACACTTCGTTCAAGCTGTCAAGTACTGGATAACAGTCCGTACTGTTGTTAACCACAATTTTGGCACAATACATATGGCTGTGCCGAATCCACTGTGAACGCCGCATGGGTGGTAAAGGCAAGGGAAATGCTGCTGTGACGGTTACGGACAGCGCCGGAGCCGGCGCTGTCATTGTGTTGATCGTTTACACAAGGTGCAGAACTACCCAAGCAAGTTAAGCTAATAATTAATCATAAGGGCTAAGGCGATAAACCTTAGCCCTGCTTTTCTATATAAGAGCAGCACAATCTTTATGTGCAGAGTGCGCTTTCATTCCGGTTTACAGGACTGCCGGCAGCACTTTTTGTTCATCGGACAATCTATGCATCCGCACGGGATATTGCCCTTCTTCTTGTTTGTGAGTATCCTGAAGATGACGAGCACGACGAGTGCGCTCAGGAGCGCCGAAATGATTATCGTTGCCGCGTTCGCGGCGAGCCATTCAAGCATTGCAAGAACCTCCTTATATATATCAGTCGACCTTGACGGTTTTCGTCGGAGCTTTTGCTTCGTAATATTTTCGGATGAAGAGCATATAGAACATCAGCGCGAATACGAGTATCGCGGCGATAAACCCGATAGCGTTCAGATTTCCGGTGAAGACCGAGCCGAACTGATAGACCATAAGCGATATCGCGTAGGCGAACACGCATTGATAACCGATTGCAAACCACGTCCATTTTGCGCTGTTTATCTCGCGTCTGATTGCGCCGATAGCCGCAAAGCAGGGCGCGCAGAGCAGGTTGAAGATAAGGAAGGAATACGCGGCAAGCTTCGTCATACCTTCAAAATCAAGCACTCCGAACACACCGACGACCTCTTCCTTGGCGACAAGTCCCATAATCGTTGCGACCGTCGCGGTAGCTTCGCCGAAGCCGAGCGGAGCGAATATCCAACAAACCGCCGAGCCGATTCTGCCAAGTATACTGTCGGAAAGCTCCATGTCGGTCGAGAAGGTGAACACTCCGTCAACCCAGCCAAGCACCGAGCCGGTCCAGATGACTATTGAGGCAAGCAGAATTATAGTTCCGGCTTTCTTGATGAAGGACGAGGCGCGTTCCCACATTGACCGCATGACGTTTCCGAAGGTCGGCCAATGGTACGCCGGCAGCTCCATGACGAACGGAGCCGGTTCGCCTGCGAACGTTTTTGTCTTTTTAAGCATAATACCTGAAACGATGATCGCGGCGATGCCGATAAAATATGCTGACGGAGCAACCCACCACGCGCCGCCGAACAAAGCCGATGCTATCATAGCGATGATAGGCAGCTTCGCGCCGCAGGGGATGAATGTTGTCGTAATTATAGTCATACGGCGGTCGCGCTCGTTTTCAATGGTGCGCGACGCCATGATCCCGGGTACGCCGCAGCCTGTGCCTATGAGCATCGGGATGAAGGATTTGCCGGAAAGACCGAATTTTCTGAATATTCTGTCAAGCACGAAGGCGATACGCGCCATATAGCCGCAGGCTTCGAGAAACGCGAGCAGGATGAACAGCACGAGAAGCTGCGGGATGAATCCGAGCACCGCGCCGACACCGCCGATAATGCCGTCTACGATCAGGCTTTCGAGCCACGGTGCGCAGTTTATTGCTTCAAGCCCCTGCGAAACGAGTACGCCGACACCGGGAATCCATACACCATATTCAGACGGATTGGGAACGCCCTCTGCATCCTCGCCGAGCGCTTCGTTATAAATTGAACCGACGTCGTAGCCGGTTTCGATGAGCGAAGCTGCGTAGCTGCCGTAGGCTTCATTGAACGCGCCATAATCCTCATCGGCTATCGCAGCCTGAATATTTGCCGCGCCGATAACGCCGGCGTCCACCGCCCGATCGACGAGTGATGTGAATTCGTCAGTCCAGACGTTTTCTTCAGCGTAATCGGTTATCGCCTCGTCGTAAGCCGAAGTACCGATGCCGAGCAAATGCCAACCGTCGCCGAACACACCCTCGTTCGCCCAATCGGTAGCCCACGCACCGACCGTGGAAACGGAAATGTAGTAAACAAGGAACATTATCACCGCAAATATCGGAAGTGCGGCAAAGCGGTTTGTGACGACCTTGTCAATTTTATCAGAGATCGAAAGCTTTCCGGCTGTTTTCTTTTTGTAGCAGCCCTTGAGTATCGAAGCGATATAGATATATCTTTCGTTGGTGATAATGCTTTCGGCGTCATCATCAAGCTCTTTTTCGACGGCTTGTATGTCGCCCTCTATGTGTGCTTTGACCTTATCGTCGAGCTTGAGCTGCGCAAGGACTTTTTCATCACGCTCGAATATTTTTATCGCATACCAGCGCTGCTGTTCGGCAGGCAGGTCGTGAACTGCGGCCTCTTCGATGTGTGCCAGGGCGTGTTCAACTGCACCGGAAAAGGTATGGAGCGGCACGGTTTTCGTGTTCCCGACGGTGTCGATTGCATCCTCTGCCGCCTGCTCGATTCCCATACTTTTCAGCGCCGATATTTCGACGATCTTCACACCTAATTCACGCGAAAGCTCGCTGACGTTTATCTTGTCGCCGCTCTTTTTGACGACGTCCATCATGTTTATCGCCATTACGACCGGAATACCAAGCTCGACGAGCTGCGTAGTAAGGTAGAGGTTACGCTCAAGGTTTGTGCCGTCCACGATATTCAGTATCGCGTCGGGGCGCTCGCCGATGAGGTAATTCCTCGCGACCACCTCTTCGAGCGTATAGGGGGAAAGCGAATAAATACCCGGCAGATCGGTGATTATCACGCCGTCATGCTTTTTGAGCTTGCCTTCTTTTTTCTCGACCGTTACGCCCGGCCAGTTTCCGACAAACTGATTTGAGCCGGTCAGCGCATTGAACAGCGTAGTTTTTCCACTGTTCGGATTCCCGGCAAGTGCTATCCTTATCTGCTTTTTCGTATCCATTGGTGTTGCTCCTTTGCATTCTGTGTATAATTAGCAGTCGCTAACCGCTCGCCTTTATTATAGGGGAGCTGCTTCTCCCCTTTTTTCTTATTCGACCTCGATCATTTCGGCGTCAGCCCTGCGGATGGACAGCTCATATGAGCGAACTGTAAGCTCTAACGGATCGCCGAGAGGCGCGACCTTGCGGATGCACACCTGCACGCCCTTTGTAATGCCCATATCCATTATCCTGCGCTTGACAGCACCCTCACCGTGGAGCTTTACCACCGTCAGCGTCTCGCCGATCTTTGCTTCATTAAGCGTTTTCATCCTTCGTCCCTCCGGATTTTTATTAATTCTGCATTAAACCATTATCTTCCCTGCCATCTCTTTGCTGATGGCGACACGGGCTTCTTTCACGTTCACGATCAGGTTTCCGGCTATTTCGGTGATGACCGTCACGTTTCCTCCGGCGACAAAGCCGAGATTTTCAAGGTGCTTTTTCACCTCCGGGCTTCCGCCTACCTTCTTTATCATGTTCTCTTCTCCGACGTTTGCAAGTAAAAGCGGCATCATATCGATCCTTTCCGTGCTGCGGTTAGCATTATCTAACCGAGCACCCGAAATGTTGATTAGCCTCTGCTAACCACATGCTATATTAGCACACGCTAACTCTGCTGTCAAGCGGTTTTTTTGCGATTTTTTATTTTCGGCGATTTTACCCTTGCGGCGGTTAGCACAGGCTAATCATATGTGCATTATCACAATATCACGTCTGCGGTTTCCTTTGCGGCAGCGACGCGAGCTTCTTTCTGAGCGCCGCTTCGGCTTTAGATGGGTCACTTATATCCATGACAGCTTCCTCCATCGGGCATATGCCGTCACCTTTTCTGTTTACGATGACTTCGGTCAATATGGTGTGGGAACGCACCACACCGTATTTATCGAGCATCGCGGCTGCGGCAAGGCTCATCACCTCTCCGTATAGCTCGCGAACGCCGGCGCTTATAAAGAGCATTGCAGCTGCTTTTCCGATGATTTTATCTGCCGCAGCACTGCCGTGCAGAGCGTCACCCAAGGACAGGCAATCGAGCGCAGGAGCGATCCCGCTCTTTTGCGAGACGAAGAGCACACCGCCGCGGCAGACTGCCAGCGTCGTACCGGGTACGCTCAAAAGCTTCTTTGCTTTTTTGATATCCATACTTTCAGTCATTGAAAAATATCTCCGTGTCGATCTTCTGATAGCCTCCGAAGCTGTTCGGATAGGCGAACATTTTCTGCGCAAGCTCCTGACCGAGGAACACCTGCGTTATTTCGTTCGTTTTTTCGGTCATGTCGATATCTTCGAACGCATCGGGGTATACTGTTTTTGCAATGAACCATGTATTTATCAGCACCGTCTCAAAGTTGGTGTAATATGCGTTATACGCCATTTGCAAATACACCTCTTTGTCCTGCCACGCCCTGCAGGTGTCGAACATGGTACTGTCCTGCTGATAGAGCGGCTTTATGTTCTTGACGGCCGCGGCATCCATGATAACGATATCCATGCTTGCTCCGAGTGAAACGAATTTTTCCTCTTCGATAGGTACGACAGCCGACGACTCAAGTCCGGTCAGCGCGTTTTTGACGTTAGCGACGGTGAAGGAGATATAATTCTGAGTTGTCATGAGGTGATTCGTCGTACCCCAATTTCCAAGCCCGCAGATATATGCATTCGGTTTGTCTTCGCCGGCGATATCCTGTGTACGGCTTTCGATCTCGGCGCGTTCCGACGCAACGAAATCTACGAGCGCCTGTGCCTTTTCCTCTTCGCTCAACAGCTTGCCGAGCAGCTTCATCGACGACATAAACGCTTCATCGAACACGGCCGCCGAGCCTGACTTGAGCGTTATTACAGGAACGCCGAGCTGCGATTGCAGCGCATCCTCTTTTTCGACGTCCTCGTAGCCCGATATTACGATGTCGGGATCGCACGCGAGTATCTTTTCCGCCTCAGCCGCCTGAGCGTTCGGGCCTCCTACGCCGCAGGAAGGGAGCGCCGAGAAAACGTCTTCGAACGCTATAAGATACGGTCTTGCAACACCGTCAAACATTTTCGGACGGTTGGTGAGCGATGTGTTGTCGATATCCTCAACGCCGCAAAGCAGCGCCGTGTCGCCGATATAAGTATACATCCGCAGTGCGCCGGCGCCTATGCACACCACGCGTTTATAGCTTCCAGGGACAACAGTCACTTCTCTGCCGATAAGATCGGTTATCGTGATCTCTCCCGTTTCCGATTCTGCGTTCGAAACCGTGGGTGTATTTTCATTGCAAGAGCAAAATGACAGTGCTATGATAAGCGCAAAGAGCAGCGCCGTGAGCTTTTTTAATTTCATACCGTTTTTTCTCCCAAAATTATTTTTTCGCCTTCATGTTCTATTATTCTGACGTTGACGTCGTAAACGTCACTTATGAGCTCCTGCGTGAACAGCTCAGCCGTGCCTTGATATTTGACGATGCCATCCTTCATGAAGAAGAACCTGTCAGCCAGCGCAAGCGCCTGATTGAGGTCATGCAAAGAGCAAAGGACGCAGATGCCGCGTTCCAGCGCGAGTGCTTTTGCCTCGTTTATAACGAGAATTTCGTTCGCGAGGTCGAGATTTCCGGTCGGCTCGTCGAATATGAGCAGCCGCGGCTCCTGTGCAAGCGCTCTTGCGACGGCGACCTTCCGGCGCTCTCCGCCCGAAAGCTCGTCCACGCTCGCAAACGCCTTATGCTCAAGCTTCATCTCGCAAAGCAGCTTTTCAACGGCGTCACGGTCTGTCTTGCCTGCGTGCATTCCGAACCGTGCGACACGTCCCATGAGGACGGAGTCGTAAACGCTCAACGCTCCGAAGCGTATTTCCTGCGGAACGTACGCCATCATTTTCGCCCGTTCGCGAGCCGATATTTTCGTAACATCCGTGCCTTCAAACAGCACCTCTCCGCTCTGCGGGCGGCAGATACCGAGCAAATTTTTGAACAGCGTCGTCTTTCCGGAGCCGTTTTTGCCCATCACAGCGCCTATTTCACCGCCGCGCACTTCCATATTGATCCCACGCAGCACCGGATGTGCTCCGTACGCGAACGTCAAGTCAGTCACCTGTATCATGAGCCGTTCTCCTTCTTTCCGAATATCACGGCGATAAAGAACGGAGCTCCGAGCAGGGTCGTGATCGCTCCGACCGGGATCGCCGCGCTGCCGATGCTTCTCGAAAGTGTATCGGCAAGCAGCAACAAAAGGCTGCCGGAAAGTATCGAAGCAGGTACTGTATATCTGTGATTGTGTCCGAGCAGCTTTTTGACGATGTGCGGACAGATGATTCCGACGAATCCGATCATACCGAGATATGAAACACACAGTGCCGTTATCATCGACGCGGCAAGCAACGATACGAAGCGGAGCACGCCTACCTTCACACCCATTGTCTTTGCCTGCGCATCTCCCGAAAGGATTGCGTTATAGCGCCACGCCATCAGTGCAAAGAATGTGCTGCCAACGGCGACGGCGGCGAACATGATAAGATCGGTCAGATAAGTTGCGCGTCCGAGGTCGCCGAAGCTCCATATCACAGCCGCCGACAGTCCGACATCCGTCGCGTAAAATTGCAGCAGCGCTGTCCCTGCTGTCCAGACCGAGCCTGTCGCTATACCGGCAAGCACGACCACGCCGGAAGAAAACGAGCGAAGCTTGCAAAGCGCAAGTATCAGAAGGATCGACAGCAGTGAAAACACGAACGCGACGAAGGAAACAGCATACGGATTCGCGCCGGTCGAATAGTTTGTAAGGTTGTTGCCTGTCGTGAGAAATCCGCCGGCAAAGGCGATAATGGAAAGGTTTGCGCCGAATACGGCGGCGTTTGAAACACCGAGCGTCGAGGGCGATGCCATCGGGTTGTTGAGCACCGACTGCATGATAAGTCCCGACACGGAAAGCCCGGCGCCGGCTATTACGGCGGCAAGCACTCTCGGTATGCGTATATTCCAGATGATCCGCACATCGGCAGCGCTTGAGCTTGTTCTCAACAGCGCCGATATACAGTCTGAAACCGACATACGCGACGATCCGACAAACAGACACACGAACGCCAGCACGAGCACGGCGGCTGCAAGTATTATCAGCACGACGACTTTCTTTCGTTTTTCTGCTTTGTATTTGTTTGTGATGGTTCCGTTTCTCATCGGTAAGCTCCGTTTCAAAGCATAAAAAAGCACACTGCTTTTCGTTCTGAAAAGCGGCGTGCCTTCGTGACACGGTATTAAAAAATTCTTTCAAGAAAACGCTTCGGTACGGCTTCTGCCGATGCGGCGGTCTTGTGACCGTCTGACGAAGTGCGTCCTGCGGACGCTTATGCGTTATATTACCACAGTTTTATTGCATTTGCAATACCAAAAATGAATTATTGTCTGAGGATAGCTCCAATTTTGCAAAGAGCATCGTTTATCATCTCAGTGACGGTAATCTCACCTATCCCGGCGACGAGGTTGTTGCAGCGGTTTGACGGTATGAGTATACGCACCGCATCGCTCTGCGCAACGGCAAGCGCCATCGCCGGAGTTATTTCGCCGAGCATCGAATCGGCGACGACCACCGCAAGCGGCCCAACGATGATGTCGGCTTTCCGGCACGCCACGATCACGGCGTTCTCTCCCGTCGCGGCGAGCTTCGCACCGCCCTTTATCATCGCTGACGTCGCGGAGCTATTTGTGCCGACGACGGTAAGCTCTGCTTCCGGGAAGCTTGTCAATATCGATTCGGTGAGCTGTTTTCCTATTTTTCCGCCCTGTCCGTCTATAAGAAGTATTTTCATGTTCCGCTCCATTGCCGTTTTTTGTATCATAGCATATTTTAACGCATTTTTCAACCGTTTTCGGCAGCGATACTCACAATTATCGAAAAAATGTCCCAACGTGCTTGACTTTACGCAGCTTGCGTGATAATATACCCCCATAGGGTATTCGGAGGTAAAGACTTGAAAAAAGATACTTTTGATATAATAGGAATGCACTGCGCGGCGTGCTCGTCGGCTGTCGAGCGCGTCACGCGCAAGCTCCTCGGCGTGGTTCGCAGTGAGGTTAACCTTCCGATGAACAGACTTACGGTCGAATACGACGAGACGCTGTGCACGCCGGAAGCTTTGATAAGCAAGGTGAAAAGAGCCGGATTCACTGCCGTGCTTCACGCAGCACCCGACAAGCCGAAGCCGGCGAAGCCCGACAGGAGCAAGGCGCAAAATGCCGAAAAGCGCTCGCTTATCGTTTCGTGCTGCTTTGCAGGCGCGCTGTTGATGTTCTCCATGGGTACGATGCTGTTTTCGGATATACCGCTGCCTGATATTATATCCGCAGACACACATCCGTTCAATTTCGCGCTTGTACAGCTTTTGCTATGCGTACCGGTGTTGTTTCTCGGCAGGCACTTTTTCACCGACGGATTCAGTTCGCTCTTCCACGGCGTTCCGAACATGGATACACTCGTTGCGCTGAGCGCGTCGGCATCGTTCATTTACAGCGTCATCATGACGTTTCTGGTTTCCGACAACGCACACGCGCTGCACGGACTGTATTATGAATCCGCCGCCGTCGTCATTGCGCTCGTTTCGCTCGGCAAATACCTTGAATCGGCAAGCAAGGAAAGGACGAAGGGCGCGATCACGAAGCTGATGACGCTTACTCCCGACACGGCTGTTCTCGTTGACGAAAACGGACAGTGGGAAGTACCGACGAATATGATAAAGGTGGGCGACACGATCCTCGTGAAGCCCGGCGCAAGAGTACCGCTCGACGGAACGATCATCGAGGGTTCGGGGAGCGTCAATGAAGCGATGCTAACAGGTGAAAGCCTGCCTGTTGAAAAAACGGTCGGAGATGAAGTGATCGGCGGCAGCGTTTCGGTCGACGGCGCTCTGTATGTCCGCGTCACGCGCATCGGGGGCGACACGACGCTCGCGAAAATAATCAGATTCGTCGAAGACGCGCAGGGCAAAAAAGCGCCGATCTCACGCGCGGCTGACAAGGTTGCCGGAGTATTTGTTCCGATAGTGACAGCCGTCGCGTTTATCGCCGCAGCTGTCTGGCTCATCGCGGGAGAAGAATTCACATTTGCGCTCAGAATATTTACCTGTATACTGGTTATCGCCTGCCCTTGTGCAATGGGGCTTGCTACACCAACGGCGATCATTGTCGGGACGGGGCTTGGCGCGCAAAACGGAATACTCATACGAAGCGGCGAAGCACTTGAGACAACGCACAAGGTCGGCACCGTGATATTCGACAAAACCGGAACGCTCACAAAAGGCGTACCTGCCGTCACCGATGCCCTTGCCGCAGACGGTGATATGCAGACGCTGCTGAGCGCTGCGCTGTCGCTCGAAATGCTCTCCGCACACCCTCTCGCGGATGCCGTGCGCCGTTATTGTCAAGAGCAGGGAGCAAAGGCATATCCCGTTTCGGAGCACGAAAGCATCGCGGGCAAAGGTCTTGCCGGGACGGCAGGCAATGAACGCATACTCGCCGGAAACGCCGCGCTCATGAGCGCAGGAGGGATCGACACCTCTCGTTTCAACGACGATACGACGCGCCTGACAAGTGAGGGAAAGACGGTGGTCACCGTTGCGAAGGGCGATAAAGCACTCGGCATAATAGCGCTGGCGGATACGATAAAGCCGGACGCGGCAGAGGCGGTCGCGGCGCTCCGGACAATGGGTATCAAAACGGTGCTGCTGACAGGCGACAACAGAGCGGCAGCTGAGTTCATCGGTACACAGGCAGGAGTCGACGCAGCGGTCGCCGAAGTGCTTCCGACTGAAAAAGCAGCGGCGGTCGAAAAATATCAGAAAGGCGGAGAGACCGTCATGATGGTCGGCGACGGCATCAACGACGCGCCGGCGCTGACGCAGGCGGATGTCGGGTGCGCGATGGGCGGCGGGAGCGACATCGCCGTCGATTCGGCTGACATCGTACTGATGAAGCCGGAGCTGACAGACGTGTGCAGGGCGATAAAGCTGAGCCGTCTTACGATACGCAACATCCGTCAGAACCTGTTCTGGGCGTTCTGCTACAATGTCATCGGAATACCGATCGCGGCAGGCGCACTTTACCCCGCATTCGGGCTGCTGCTCTCGCCGATGATCGGAGCGCTGGCAATGAGCCTGAGCTCGCTGTTCGTTGTCACCAACGCACTGAGACTGAAAGGAAAGAAGCTATGAACGAAAAATGCTGTTGCCACAAAACCAAGCACCGTGAGCCTGAGGAATACTGCTCACTTCAAAACCGGCTGAAACGGATCGAAGGGCAGGTGCGCGGAATACAGAATATGCTTGAAAACGAAGCGTACTGCACCGACGTGCTCACACAGGTCGCGGCAGTACAGGCGGCATTGAACGCCTTCAACCGTGAGCTGCTCGAAAATCACATACGCAGCTGTGTTGTGACTGACATCAAAAACGGCGACGAAGAAGTCGTCACCGATCTGGTGAAAACGATCCAAAAACTGATGAAATGAGGAAAGATGAAATGATGCTGAACATACCTGATATGCACTGCGAAATGTGCGTGAAGCGCATCGACACGGCACTGACCGAAAAGGGGATCGCACACGCGATAGACCTTGGCAGCAAAACGGTCGAGGTGGAGGCGGCAAAGCTCACGCAGGCAAAGCAGGTGCTTGACGATCTCGGCTTTACCGCAGAGGAACGCTCTTGATTTTTCAATAATTATATGATATTATGATGTCAGATAATCAGGTAAACGGAGGGTAATCGTATGCATTTGCAGGAATCGGGTGAGATGTACCTTGAAACAGTCTACATCCTTTCAAAAAAAAGCAGCGCCGTGCGTTCACTCGACGTTGCCGAATATATGAATTATTCAAAGCCAAGCGTTTCGCGCGCCGTCGGGCTGCTTAAAGAAGGCGGATATCTCGAAATGGATGCCGACGGACTGCTGACGCTGACCGAAAAAGGGCTCAGCGCAGCGGCAAAGACCTACGAACGCCACACCGTACTGTCAGAGCTTTTCATCAGCATCGGCGTACCGGAGGACATTGCCGTTTCAGACGCCTGCAAGATCGAGCACGACATAAGCGATGAGACATTCGAAGCGCTGAAAAAGCACGCACAAAGCACAGCATGTAAACACTGACCTCACACGCCGGACCAAGGAGATGAGCATATGAAAAAAACCATAAAAGTGATCCTGCTGATCCTGTCGGCGATAGTCGTGTTTGCCGCCGCATTCGTGATTCTTCTGACGGTAACGGAGTACCGCCCGGATGATGTTGAAAGCGTTTCGGTCGTGACAGACGGCGAAACCGCAGAGCAGGGCGTCGGTACAGTCAGGATCGTGACATGGAACATAGGATACTGCGGACTGGGTGCCGGAGCAAGCTTCATCCTCGACGGAGGCGAAGGCAACGGCTCACCCGAAAGCGAAGAGATCTTAAGCGAATACTACACGGGAATAAAGCAGACGCTTTCCACGCTCGACGCCGACATACTGCTTTTGCAGGAGGTCGATTCCGATTCGTCACGCAGCTACGGCTTTGACGAAGTATCGGCGCTCCAAAGCGATTTAGGGCTGACAAGCAGCGCCTATGCGCTCAACTACTCCTGCCCGTTTGTTCCGTTTCCGCTGCCGCCGATAGGAAAAGTCAACAGCGGAATACTTACGCTGACCGATTTTGAGATCAGCGAAGCTCAGCGCATATCGCTGCCCTGCCCGTTCAGCTGGCCGCTCAGGACAGCAAACCTCAAGCGCTGCCTGCTCGTGTGCCGTATACCTATAAGCGGCAGTGACAGGGAGCTGGTCGTAGTCAACCTCCATCTTGAGGCGTATGACGACGGAGGCGGCAAGGAAGCGCAGACAAAAATGTTGCTTAAAATACTCGAAGAGGAACACGAAGCCGGCAATTACGTTATCGCCGGCGGTGATTTCAATCAGACGTTTCCCGGCTCGCTCGACACATGGCAGATCAAAAACGCGGGATACTGGACGCCCGGTGTGCTTGATCGCTCTTCGCTTGCCGAAGGCTGGTGCTTCGCGTACGACGATATGCTGCCGACCTGCCGCTTGCTCAATCAGCCGTACGACCCGGATGACCCGTTGACACAGTATTACGTAATCGACGGATTCATCCTGTCGCCAGATGTTGAGCTTATTTCAGTTGAAACGATCGACGCGGACTTCTCATATTCAGATCACAACCCGGTGCTCATAGAAATCGTGCTTTCTTGACCGCTCCGAAAAGGCAGTAACATAAAAACAGCAGAGCTCGCGGCTCTGCTGTTCGTATAGAATTACCTTAGTTTCATTCAAACGACGCGCCGTCGAGCATGTTGACGTTTGCATACGTCTTTTTGCCGATCGTGCCGTAGTTTATCAGGAACGGAGCCTTGCCTTCTCCCGCGGAATAAATAACGTTGTTCAACGAAAGGCTACCGACAAAAGCATCCGCCTCAACGCGCAATGAATCTATGTCAACGGCGTTTTCATGCCGGTACATTCCGTCGATAACAAGTGATTCGACATGAACTCCGCTTTCGACAAAAATAAGCGGATAGACGAAGCTTTCCGGCGTATAGAAAGAAGGATAGCGCGGCGATTTTGACGCGTGAACATCACGCAGCGTGATGTTTCCGAAGTCGCCATAGGGCTTATAATCATTATAGTACCGCGTTACTCCGACACAATATTGATAGAACGTGCCGTATATACCGCTGACAGTAATATTGTCAACGCGGCTGCCTGTCGAGAGGAGACGCACAGCACTGTGCGAGCCTTCCGCGTAGATGCCATCGACCGTTATATCGCTTATCGGTCCTCTCCAAAAATCATCGGCGTTGATTGCCACAAGGTCATCATAACACCGTCCCTGAAGGTTCACAAGACGTCCGAAGCGACAACCGCCTTCGATATGGACACCGTCCATCGTACCCATTACGGGGTTGCCGTCGTTGTAATCGAAAATGATATTCGCGACAGTGAATTGATATACTTCTGCCATCTGTATGCCGAAGGTCACCGGGTCTCTGAGCGTTAGATCGCGGATAATGAGGTTTTTAACGTTGAAAAAGCGGAACGCAACACCAAGATAACGTTCGTCATAATCCTTATGCTCGATCGCGCCGTATGTATGCGTCCAGAGCGGATTCGGCGCTTGCTTCATATTTTGCATATCCCATATGCCTCCGCTGACCGATACATTCTGTGTGCCATCGCTCCTGAGCATGAGGCAATCACTGCCCGGCGCAAGCACAATGCGCGTAAACCTGCTTAAGCACAGCTCGCAGTCCGATCTGAGGACGAGGGTTTTTGAAATGAGATATTCTTTTTCCGGCACATCAAGCATGACTGCGGCTGTTCCCGAATCAAGCATTGCCTGTATTGCGGCGGTATCGTCATGAATTCCGTCTCCGTATAGCATCATATAATTATCCTTGCACTTAATTGTTATATTATGAATATATCATACGTGATTTCCTTTTGCAAGAGTTTTTACGATAACATCATACTGAAAAAGAAAGGTCACTGCATGGAAGAAATTTTTTTCAACATCATATCAAACGAGCTCGTTCTGCCGGGCGTTTCGGGAACGCACGAATTCATTCATATAAGCGACACGCACATATGCTGTGCTGACGCGCTTTCGAACGACGCCGAAAGGGAGAAAGCATATAAGCAGGAAAAGGCGTGGGAGCCGGTAAGAGAGGGGTTCGCACATCATTTCGGCGAGCCGTTCAACGATTCGCACAGGATCCCGACGGCGGCAGCCGCCGAAAAGATATTCGGATACGTCAGGGAGCGTTCGCCTGAAATGCTGCTGATGACTGGCGATATACTCGATTACTGCCATCCCGCCGGCTTCAGGCTGCTGAGCGGCTGTCTCGATACGCTCGGATGCGGTTATCTTTACACCGCCGGAAACCACGAAGATACATACCGCGAAAGCACATTCGGCGTCAAACTCATCAGCGGCGCGGACAGCATCGGCGTACACGAAGGCGACGGATTCACCGTAGCGGCGATCGACGATTCACGAAAGGCTGTTTCAGACGAATGTATCGGCAGACTCAAGGCGCTCAGCGCCAAAGGCAGACCGATCATCCTCATGATGCACACGCCTGTCTGCACCGCATACAACCGCGATGCGATGAGCAAATTCGGTGAATACTACCTTATTGATGACAGGACAGCAGACGAAAACGGCAGGAAGCTGATCGAATACATTCTCTCCCCTGCTTCACACGTCTCGTGCATACTCTGCGGTCACGTCCATGGGTATTCCGTCAGCGAATTCGCGCCGGGCAGGAAGCAGATATGCGCTTCAAGCGCCATGGCAGGCTTTGTCCACAGGCTTACCGTAAAAGGATAAAAAACAATGCCATATCAGACAAGGGATCATTGCCAGCATTCTGCAATGATCCCTTGCTGTTTACATTTTTGTTTTCGATTATACAGATTAGCAAAAACGCATATGTAAAAAACAAACATAAAATCATTTTTTATCGCCCGGAGATTTTAATAACATATATGTAATTAATTGTTGCAAAAAGCGTTAAAAGGTAGTAGAATTTATTGTCGAAAAAAATTACTCTTCAGCATTGGAGGAAACCATACGGTTACCGTTACCGCACCGGAATACTACCTTGATTTTTCATGCAAATGCGGCGAGTGCAGACATGTATGCTGCCGCGACTGGGGGATCGCGGTGAGCGAGCGTGAATATTTCAGGCTTATAGGGCTTGAATGCACGAAGCCGCTGCGCCGCCGGATAGACTGCGCGTTCTGCCGCGCCGATTCGCCCGACAGCGAACGATACGCGCTCATGGCGCCGGACTTTCTCGGCAACTGCCATCTTCTCAGAGAAGACGGCTACTGTGCGCTGCAAAAAGAATGCGGAGAAATGACGCTTCCGCTCATATGCAGACAATATCCCAGGTCAGTTCGCGTATACGGAAAAAGCACTGAGATATGCACTTCAAACAGCTGTGAAAAGACGTTGGAGCTGCTTTATGCCGACACGAAGCCGGTCAGAATGACGACGTTTGACGCCGATCTTACGTTCGACGGCATAAAAATATACGGCGACGAACCCGAAAAGGATTCGATACGCCGCAAAACAACTGATATAATGAGCGACCGTGCGCTTTCATTTGACGAAAGGCTGCGCGAGGTCGGCAAATACATATGTCCCGGACAGGCTCCGGCATCGATAACGGACGGCGAAACACTCGAAGCGGCGTGCCGATTCATACAAGCGTTCGAAGAACGCAGCGCAGGAATAGCTGAATACGGCGCACATGCGCTTGAATACTTATACGCCGAAAGCTGCAATGCGTCGTACGAGCGATACGTTCAAGCGCAGGAGCATCTGAAAAGCACGATACCGAGCTCGGACGTTTTCTTTGAGAAGGTGGCGGTGAACCATATGATCTACGAGAGCTTCCCGTTCGTACCCGGTTCGGCTTCCGTAGAGGACGCGTTCGTGTCGTTTTCGTTTGCGATGCTGCTGACAAAGCTGATATGCAGCTGCTGTTTTGCAGAAAAGAAAGAAGCAGGCGAGCTCATCGACGTGACGGCAGAAGCGTTCCGCTTCTTTGAGCATTCGGGATATTACTCAATGCGTCTGAGAAAGCTCCGCGTGGCTCCTATACGGCAGTAATGCCGGGCCGGTCGGATTTTTTGAAAAGCCAACTGAATATTCGCGCACCGGGCAATATAATCGGCGTGTCGTTGCACACCGATTATATTGCCCGGTGCTTTTTTTCAGGCTTCTGCCCTGACACGATCCGTTTTTCCGACATCACAGAGTGTTGTGCCTTTTGTTTAAGCGCTATATGCTGTATTTCAGCTTCACGCGTTCAAGCTTTTCGCCGAACGGCTTTGCGAGCAGCCACAGGAACAGTACGTTCGACACGGAATACACAACGGTGTGCGGTATCGCTGTGACCAGCGCAGAGAGCCAGAGCGAAAGGTCGAAGACGTTGTTATACCACACAACAGTCCATACATCCATTATGAACGAATACATGATCCCGGCGAGCGCTCCGTACACGCACAGCAGCGCACGGCTCTTTTTCAGCGGCGCCGCCAGCAGTCCGGCTACGAGCCCTATAAGTCCCCACGCGAGCATCTGGAACGGTGTCCACGGCCCCTGTCCGAAATATAAATTCGATATTACCGCCGCTGTTGCGCCGACGAGAAACCCGGCTTCACCGCCGAGGTACAGTGCTGTGATCACGCACAGCGCCGTTATCGGTTTGAAAAACGGTATGAATCTGCCCGTAACCGACAGCGCGACCATTACGGCGACGATTATCAGCCGCCGCGTACCCGTCTTTTTCTTCTCGAATCCGGCGATGAACAGTAAAAGCGAAAGGCAGCACACGGCTATGGAGGCATAGGCGTACAGCTTATCATCGAACGCGAGCGTACCGACGAGCACGACAACCGGAATAATAACGAACGGGATGAGTAACTTGAGCGCTTTTCTGAGCTTTTCGCTTTTTATTACGATCACTTTGCGCACCTCCCGTTCATAAGGCACAGCCTGCCTGCATCCTCTACAGTCACTGCGTCTGCGAAAAGTCCGCGCGTCATACGGCTTATCGCCGTCGTATAAAAGCTGTTTCCGGCGAAAAAGCGGCGCGGCACGTCGCTTGAGGTCACCTCTCCGCGAAAGAGCATCGCACACCTGTCGGAAACGACAGCGGCAAGCTCTACGTCGTGGGTGACGATGACAAGCGTCATACCCGAAGCCTTAAGTGCGCGCAGCACGCGTATGATTTCTTTTTTTGAGTATGCGTCAAGCCCTTTGGTCGGCTCGTCGAGCAAAAGCAGCTTCGGCTTCGACGCAAGCACTTTTGCAAGCGCGACGAGCTGCATTTCGCCGCCCGAAAGATCGTAGGGGTGCTTTTCATAGAGCACCTTAAGATCGAACGGCAGCTCCGAGCCGTCCGTTCCGACATCTTCAAGCTCCTCACGCACCGTGTTTTTTAAAAACACAGTCTGCACGTCCTGCGGCAGCATTGCTACGCAATTTTTATATAGCAAGCCGTTTTTATATTCCTTTATTTTCTTTCCGAAAACGCATATTCTGCCCGAAAACGGAGCATTCAAGCCGGCAGCGCAACAGAGCGCCGTAGATTTACCGGAGCCGTTTCCGCCGAGGACAGTGAATATCTCGCCCTTACAGACCGTAAGCTCAAGCCCGTGAAGCACATCGGGCAGCTCTCGTGAATATCTGAAAAAGACATCATGAAATTCAAGCGCTTTTTCATCAGAGCGATCATATTCCGGCAAAGGGAGCGTCCTTTCGGCTATGCTAAAGTTATTTTCAATGAACGCACGCCCTTCGCGCACGTCAAGCGGACAGGCCCCTATGCCGTTGACAGCGCAGTACAATCTTACAGCCGACGGCATCGACTCGAGCATTTTTACGTCAGCTCGCAGCGTTTCGACCGCCTTTTTTGTTTCCCCGAACGCAAGCACTTTGCCGTTTCTGAGCGCAAGGAGTTTATCAGAGATGGGCAGCGCTTCTTCAAGTGAATGCTCAACGAGTATGACCGTCAGCGAAAGCTCACGGTTGAGCTTGGAAAGCGTAGCAATAAAGCTTGAAGCGGCTATCGGATCGAGCTGCGAGGTCGGCTCGTCGAGGATGAGCACATCGGGCTGCATGACCATAACGGAAGCGAGATTAAGAAGCTGTTTCTGACCGCCTGAAAGCTCGCAGGTCTTCTTGTCAAACCACTCCTCTATGCCGAAATAACACGCCATCTCCGAAACGCGGCGCCTCATTTCGTCCTGCGGCACGCCGAGGTTTTCAAGCCCAAACGCAAGCTCATGCCACACCATGTCTGTCGTTATCTGCATCTCCGGGCGCTGCATTACGAAGCCTATCATCCGTGATGTATCGTGCAGCGGCAGCGTGTATATATCTTTTCCGCACAGTCTGACTGTTCCTGTTTTTTCGCCGAGCGGCGTCAGCGCGGGCTTGAGTGTTTTCAGAAGCGTCGATTTTCCGCTGCCCGTAGCGCCGGCAACAACGAGAAAATCGCCGCGTTCGATCGAGAACGAGACGTTTTCAAGAGCCGCGCTATCGCAGCCGGGATATGTAAAGCTCAGATTTTCGACAGTAAGTATTTCCATTTGAGGCTTTCCTTTATTTCAATGAATGAAGGCGCGAGCGCCAACGCTCCAAAACATATATACGACGCACTCGCAGGTATCGTCAGCGGTACGGTGCACAGCTTAGGATAAAAAGCAAAATCAAGCGCGCCTGTCATGAGCATGATCGCGGTGAAAACGCCTACCGCGAGCGAAAAGCTCAGCAGGAACGCGTCGCAGCGTCTGAAGCGAAAACGTGAGAAGCGCGTTCTTCGTCCCGTTCCGTAGCCGCGCGCGCTCATGCTGTCGGCGGTGATGATACCGTTTTCAAGACCCCATGTCACCATTACGGAGAACACGCGCGCTTTGGCGCGAACAGTGTCGGGCAAGCTGTCAGCACAGTACAGTCCCAATGCCTTCTGCGCTGCTTCGGTCTTTTTCGTCTGAAGTCTGAAAAGCGGAATAAACCGCAGTGTCATCGAAAGCAGAAGCGCTACTTTCGGCGAAAACGAGCCGAAAACGTACAGCAGCCGGTCGCTCGTGAATATCTCCGAGAACGAGCGGAACCAATACAGCGTCGTGCATATCATAAGCCCTGCGAACACGCCGTACACTGCGGCTTCAAGCGTGATCGGGCTGTCGTTGACGACGAAAAGCACCGTGACGCCGTTATGATAGAATATCGGGTTTATAAGCGCCGTCAAAGTGAAAAGCACGGCGATGAAAAGATGGAACTGCCGCTTGCCGCCGGCATTTCTCACGCAGTAAAGGCAAAGCGCGCCCGTTAAAGACAGCATCAATATTACCGGATTCATACAGAACATCGTTATCAGCATTACAATCATAAAGTATAAAAAAACCGCTGTCGGGTTATGCTCTTCAAAGGCCATGCCCTCTCCTCCTTCAACCGAGATCGTTTCCGAGATCGCAGGTATAGTGCCATTCAATCACATCGCCATTGCTGAGTGTATATTCAGCACATCCGACAGACGGTATAGTACCGTTGACAGTGTACCTCCAGCCTGAAAGCTCACCGAAATCGAATTCATAAAGATAATTTATCCCCGATATATATGCAAGTCCGTACGCTCCGCCGTCGTTTTCGAATTGGATACCGAAGCGCTTCGCGGCACGCACGAGCACATCATACACGCTTTCGCCCTCAGTTATCCCGAACTCCGTCACCGGCAGCACAGTGCCGTCGGCGGGAACATATTCCGAGTCGCTCTTTCCGACCACCGTATCGCAGCGAATCGTCATCATCACTGTGCCTATGACCGTGCCGGAAGTATCGCCGTCACTGCCGGAATAATAATCGTCAGCGCTTTTAATATCGGACAGAAGCACCGCGCAGATAAGCAATACTGCCGCTGCGAGAACGAATATATAATTCTTGATATTCCTTTTTCCGCATAGGAAAAGAACCGTAAATACGATGAGCGTGAGCGCTCCCAGCGCGACGCATACCCACGTTTTATATCCGATTCTCGCTTCTGCAGAGCTTCCGGCATATT
>CAZFZL010000015.1:0-21482 GCA_964523005.1 uncultured Oscillospiraceae bacterium | reverse complement strand
AATAAAAGGATTGACCGTAGCATTGTATCAATGCTACGGTCAATGTTTGGTGGAGACGAGGGGGCTCGAACCCTTGACCTCACGGATGTGAACCGTGCGCTCTGACCAACTGAGCTACGCCTCCGAACGCAGGCATTATTATACTACTCGTCGGCGTGTTTGTCAAGCGCAAAAACAGCATTTTTGGGAAAAAGAATGTATCTGCTTCATGTGTTCGTTTTTTTTCATCAGTGTTGTTGACTATGCTTTTCCCGTGTGATAGAATCGCGATATAAACGGAAAGGAACAAGAATCATGATAAATATAGCTGTTTTTGAGGACAAATATGTTCAGATCCATTCAGCGTGTGCTTATAAGCCTGTCAGCGCTGAGTATGCGGCGGGGGTTTTCAACCGCGGAGGATGTGATACAAAGGTGCTGGATCGGTTTATGCTAGCCGATCCGAGCATATTCAACGCCGAAGCGTTTGACGTCGTATACCTCCCGTACGGAAACGCGTTCCCGGCAGCAGCGGTCGAAAGCCTGAAAAGGTTTTTCGCTGACGGCGGCAGGATAATCACCTGCGGAGGATTTGCTTTCCGTGACATGGTTTTTGAGCCTGAAGAAGAGGATGCCGTCGTCCCTCTAAGCTCTGTCGTGCCGGAAACAGTCGGAGACGGTCTGTCCTTTAACAGCTTTTCAATGCCGCTTTTCGACGTTGAGCATACATTCGCTTCCGTCTCACTCAAACCGTCACCGACGCAAACAGTGTTCACATCAGACAGTAAAACGAGCTCGTCCGGATATTCGGCAGTCGCCGCGCACGGCGGTCACGGCAGATACATACCGCTGTTAGATGCTTACGACGCCGACGGTGTGAAATGCGGCACGGCAGGAGCGATGATTGCACTTTTCCCGGACAGAACACCGTCAAGCGGTTATTGGGGCGCTTATACGGGAACATCTATCGCTTTTTTCGGAGTTGAAAATATCGATCTTTTAAGCGTACCCGAGCTTGCAGACGCGTTCGCAGCGCTGCCGCGCAGAATGCTGGAGGGCGTGTATATCGAATGGGGCGAAAACCGGTACGACTGTTACAGACAGGGCGAAACGCCGTTGCTCACGCTGCGAATCGCATCGGGCAGATATGAGGGCAGTGCGAGGATCAGATTGACCGTAGCAGACGAAGCCGGGAGTAAGGTGTTCGAAACAGAAAAAGATACTGTCCTTCGGTGCGATTCCGTATGCGATGTGGCTTTCACATGGGAAAACGCGGTGCTCAACAGCGATTTTTTCACTTATTGCGCCGAAGTATATACAGGCGGTGAACGAGTAGACATATACGAGACCGGCTTCTCCGTCTGGAACGATGAGCGTATGAAAAACTCGCTCAGATACGTCTATGAAGACAATTACGTTAAGCTCATACAGCCTGACGGAAGCAAAAAAACGATTTTTATCACGGGCGTCGACGACAGCGCCGGATTGCTTGTGGCGCGTGATCAGACGCCGCTCGAATTTCTTCGCGATATGCGCGGACGAATGGAGGCAGGGGTATGTCTGTATGAGAATCTTCAGCAGTACCGCGGCGCAGAAGAGTTCAGACGTCTGTTTGCAGACCCGGAAAAACGTGAACGTCATTACAGAAAAGTGGACAACATCATATTCATCGCTAATAAGTTTAATCAGTTATACATGATGGGGCTTGCGATAGGTGACAACGTAGCTGTCACCGGCGATGCGCTGGCATTGCTCGGCGACAGCGTTGAAGAGTGTGTAAAACGCTACGCTGACGTTCCGTGCATAATATGGTATCTCAACGGTGACCTCGTCTGCCGTATCGGCGACGCACTCACACCTGATTTGCGCCGCTTCCTCAAGGATAAATATAAGACCGACGAAAACTTCAGACGCGCGTGGAAGGACAGCGCGGTGTCGCTTTCAACGCTTGAAGCGAAAGAATATCCCCACGACGGAAACAACGCTTTCGGCGACGTCAAGGCGTCTGATTACAACGATTTCCGTATGTTTCTGATCAGAAATTGGAATTCATATCTCATCAGGCGTATACGTGCAGTTGACAGATGCAGCAGGGCGATACTGTGCGAATTTTATTCGTGGCCGTGTGACTGCGTGGATATACCGTGCGCGATCGGTGAGCTGACTTACGGCAATATAGGATTTTTTGCTTCCGCACGTCAGTTCCCGTCATATTATCTTGTGCACGACCAGCGCAGCCGCGGCAAGGGAATGGGTGTAGGCGAATTCGGCAAGCGAACAAATCCGCTTTTCAAAAACGCAAAGTACGATGTCCACTGGAACGTTCCGTACAACGAATCGAAAAACTTTTTCTGGCAGGTATGTGTGTCGGGGCTTGTGATGGGCGGAAATCATATGCAGATATGGTGCTGGTCTGACGGCTCAGATTACGTTTTTCCGTGGGGACTGACTTACGGGCTTGATAAAATACCGCGTGATTGGTATTATTGGATGCGCGCGTATTGCCTGTGGACAAAAACGCTGTCATTGACATGCCCGGATGCCCCTGTCGCGCTTCTCACGCCGGACAGGAGCCGTCACGCCTCGAACGCAAAGGGCTACGGCGTGCATTTTGCCGTCACGGAAGCAATAAACGCACTTCAGTATACGCATCAGCCGCGCTTGATGTGCATCAACGAATACGAACTGCATATACCGGAGTCGGTTCGCGTGATATTCTATCCGCTATCCTTCTTCCCGCCGGAAAACGTTCTTGATGAGCTTGAAAAATGGGTCGAAGAAGGCGGAACGCTCTATATGTCGGGCGATTTCGCATATGATGAGTACTGCTGCCGCACGCGCTCAAACAGAATGGAAAAGCTTGCCGGGATCAGTATAAAGGACGTCTTATATACCGGAACAGATCATCAGGATACTCAGTTGACTGAATACTCGGGCATGGGCATCAAGCTTCGCGGAAAGATACAGTTCGGTATTGAAGCAGACGGCTGCGAAGTTGTGATGAGCACAAATGACGCGCGCCCGGTCGTAACGATGAGAAAGCTCAAAAAGGGCAGGGTGTTCTTCAATGCCGATTTGCAGGAGCTTTTTGTAAACGAACAGACCTCTCACGCACTCGCTGCACTTTATGAAAAAGTCCTGTCTGCTGCCGGCGTTGAACAAGAAAACGCATCAGGTGTGAGCGACGATTTTAAATTGTTTTCAATAGACCTTGCGGACGGCGGAAGCGTAAGGGAAGTGTACAATACGTCTCATGATAAAAATGAAGTAAAATGGGATACACTTTCATTCGATATGACCGAAGGGCGCACGGCGTTCGTGACAGTTGATTCTTCAGACGCAGCGGTGTCGCTTTTTGCCGACGGCAGAGTGATGTCAGGCGAGAAAGTTCTTTATCGCGGGGACTGCCACATGATGGCGATCTCTTTCGGCGGTGCGCTTGAGTATTCAAAGAGCGTCGTCGTCATGCCGCTTACGCAGGGAAATATCAGCCTGCGCTGTAAGGCGACAGGGGCGGCTGCTTATGTGATAGAAAACGCGAAAGCCGTAAAAGCTCACGATGTCGAATACGACTGCGAAGACAATTATATTACGCTGAGCATAAGAGCAGAAGACGTGAATAAGCTGATATTGCTCTCTGACGGCTGTGAAGAAGAGCTTGCAAGGAAAATAACAAGTCTGCTTTTCGGAAAAATATAAAAATACTTTTGGGTTGCAAAATGAGAAAAAAGGTGTATAATATCTTTTGCACGCAAAAATGCGCAGTACGAAAAGAAAGGAAATCAATATGAGCGAAAACTGTACACATGACTGCTCGTCGTGCTCGGAAAACTGTGCGAGTCGAAACAATCCGGAAAGTATGATAGAAAAGCAGAACGAATACAGCAACGTCAAAAAAGTCATAGCTGTTGTAAGCGGAAAAGGCGGTGTGGGTAAATCCCTCGTCACATCACTCTGTGCTGTTACCGCCCGGAGAAAAGGCTTCAATACAGCTGTCCTTGACGCTGATATAACAGGGCCGTCTATCCCGAAGATTTTCGGTATAAAGGATAAAGCCGAAGGCTCTGAATATGGAATATATCCGTCAGTCACGAAGACAGGGATAAAGTTGATGAGCATAAATCTTCTGCTTGAAAACGAGACTGATCCGGTCGTCTGGCGCGGACCCGTCATCGCCGGTACTGTCAAACAGTTCTGGACTGATGTAATGTGGGGCGATGTCGATTATATGTTTTGCGATATGCCTCCCGGAACAGGTGACGTACCGCTGACCATCTTTCAGTCGCTGCCGGTAAACGGCATAATCATAGTCACCTCTCCTCAGGAGCTTGTCTCGATGATAGTCGGCAAGGCGGTGAAAATGGCGCAGCTGATGAATATTCCCGTCCTCGGCATCGTCGAGAATATGTCATATGTAAAATGTCCCGACTGCAGCAAGGAAATTAAAATATTCGGCGAGAGCAATACGGAGAAAATCGCGGCTGAGTATAATATTCCGCTTATCGGCAGGATACCTGTTGAGCCGAAGCTCGCAGCAGCCTGCGATGCCGGCGCCATAGAACTGTTTGACGGAGCATGGCTTGATGAAGGGCTCTCGCAAATATTCAAGTAACAAACACAAAGTTAAAACAGAGTGAATATTATTTCACAATATTTGCATTTTGCTTTCATAACAATGTGCTAATATCAAAAACAATAATCGAAAGGAAAAGTGAAAACTCATGAAAAGAATTATCGTATTTCTTCTTGTCATAGCGCTTGTGCTGACATTTACGGCATGCGGCGGCAACGAAGAAAGCACAACATCGAAAACCGAATCAACGGTTTCCACAACCGAATCAGATGCAGCTGAATCCGAAGAGGAATCAACAGCAGAATCCGAAGAGGAATCAAAAGAGGAATCCGAGGAGGAATCCATCCCCGAACCCGACGAGGAAGTGCTTGACGAAGGTATCATAGGCCCCGGCAGCACGCTCAACCGTGATACTGTTTACACTTACATTTCTGAAGCTGACGGACATCCGTCATCCTACCCGGCGACCGCTATCCGTTTCAATCAGTGGAACGGCGAAGCGGCAATAGGCGACACGCTTCTCCTCACCGGAGCCGCCGGCAGCCTTATTACCGAAGCCTGCACCGGAGATTGTGCTTCACTTGAAGGCTTTGAAGTCATCATCGTATCTTATAACAAGGCTACATATCGCTATGAAGTGACCGCCAACTACGACGCTTCTGCCGATAAAACAACTCTTACCTTCCCGAAAGACGGATTCGTTATCGCTGTCAGCAAAATAGCCGGAACCGAGAACGAAGAACTCAAGACAACCTCCTTCAAGAAGGTTAACGCTACAAATGTCACCAACGTCGCATCCTACACCGTAGGCTCAAGCGTTGAACTTGATGGTATTAGCGCTCTCCAGATAAGCTGGGAAGCTTCAAACGCAGACACCGCTCCCGTCCTTGACGGAATTATCTCTGCCGGCGAATACGGCGATGCTGTTCTCGTGTTTGACGGTGACAGCGAAGAAGTTGATTACCGTGGCTTCCAGTCTAATGACAAATACGCTACCGGCGCATTCTATGCAGTATACGACTCTGAATATCTCTATCTTGCATGGTCAATCGCATCGGAGAAGCATTCCTGCCCGGTCGCCGTTGGCAGCGAGACAAGCATATGGCAGTACGACTGCGCGCAGATTGTTATATCCACTCTCAACCCGAATGACAGCAAGAACCTTGACAACGCGCTTTGCTGGAGCGGTTCGCCTTCCGGAACCGGAACGACTGCTTACGACTGGAACGTTGAAATTGGTATTGCGGTCAATGATGACGGCGACACTCTTCTGTGCAAAAACTGGTTTTCCAACAACCTTGAGTTTGAAGGCAGTGCATCGAGAAACGACGATACCGCTACGACCGTTTACGAAGTCAAGATTCCGCTTTCCGCTCTGAACACTGAATGCCCCGGCTATGAGACGACTTTCGAATCCGGAACTCAGCTTGGTGTATCCTTCTCGATAAACACCAATGACGGAATTACCCGTGTCGTACGTCTGCGCGACGGCGGCGGTATTTACGGCTCGAACGATATGTCTAAGGTCCCCTGCATCACGCTCGAATAATCGAACATGACGAAATGATGAAAAAACGGGTCTTCGGACCCGTTTTTTTGCGCTTTTGCTTGACAATCTCAGGCGATTGCCTTATAATCATAATGATGTGATATGAGCGTATTGCGATCATTTTGCACAGAAACAGAAAAACATATTATGAGGTGAACAATATGAAAATCGGTGTTAGTCTTTACAGCTTTCATGATTATGCATCGGATAAATCCCTTGGTGTAAAGGGCTGTATCAAAAAGGCCGTTGAATTAGGCATACAGGGATTGGATTTTATCGAAGTGGGTCTTTCTTACGATGAATATCTTGATTACGCGAAGGACATCAACAAATATTGTAAAGAGCTTGGGATCGAACCCGTGTGCTTTTGCACCGGCGCAGATTTTATTAACTGTACGGACATAAAAGAAGAGATCGCAAAGGTCAAGAGAAACGTAGATATTGCGGCGGCATACGGCTGCTCAGTATTACGCCATGACTGTACTCCCGGCTTCAAGCCTGAGATGAAGACGGCACGCGGATTTGACAATGCACTTGAGATTATCGTACCCGCTATCCGCGAGATAACGCGTTACGCTGAAGGACTCGGCGTAGTAACGACGACTGAAAATCACGGATTTTTCGCTCAGGATTCCGAAAGAGTCGAAAAGCTCGTCAACTCCGTAAACGAAAAGAATTACGGCGCACTCGTCGATATCGGCAACTTCAACTGCGCTGACGAAAATTCAGCGATCGCTGTTGGCAGAATGGCTCCCTATGCACGCCACGCCCACGCAAAAGATTTCCACATAAAGAGCGGAACTGGTGACGATCCCGGCGAAGGCTTCTTCCGTTCAAGAGCAGGCAACTATCTCAGAGGCGCTATAATAGGCCATGGAAACGTACCGGTACATCAGTGCGTCGATACACTCAAGCGTGCAGGCTACGACGGATATCTTGCAATAGAATTCGAAGGCATGGAAGATCCGATCAGAGGTATCACGGTCGGTTACAACAATCTTAAAAAATATATTCAGTAAAAAATAATGTCAAATAAAAAACCCGAAGAAAACCAGATCAAGTCAGGGAAGATAACGCTCCCGTCAAAAAAGGAAATGCTCAAAGAGCATAAGCTGCAGCAAAAAGCTCAGAAAGCCGAATTGAAAGAACAAAAACGCGCCGGTAAACGAAAGCTTTCCGACGCGCGTAAGCTTACGCTATCTGCAAAGCATAAAAGCAAAGAGAATAAAGCTCCGCTTACCAAAAAGCAGAAGCTGCTCCGTGCTGCGATCATCGCCGCGGCGGTGCTCGTTGTATGCGGTACGGTGGTTCTACTGTTGCCTGCTTTGCAGGAGTGGTTTGCTCCCGTAGAGGAATCAGATCACATCTTTCTCTATCCGGTAGATTATACAGAAAATATTTTTGACGATCCTACCTATATGAATAAGACCCGTGAGGTGTACTATACTGAGAACGGTACGAGCGCGTTGATCAATGATGGCAATACAGCGGAATACCGAAGCGCAGTGTATTTTTTCTGCAGTTATTTTGAATCTATCGTAAACGGTGATGCCGGGAAGTACAGGACGTTCTTCGATCTTTCACGCTATGATGAAAACAAGCTTCCCGCTGAATTCACTATGCAGAAAATCTATGACATAGATGTTAGATTTGTCGAATCGCAGACTGATTCCGCTGACAGCAGTATAACATATGAGTTTTATGAGGTCAGGTATAAGATACTCTACAACAACGGTACATTCAGAAGTGATATCGGTTCAAAAGAAGTGCGGCCGCTTATGTATACTGTAACCGTTGATGGCACCGATGTCAGAATTATTGCGATAGAGGGCATTAAATATGTCTACGACTGATAGTTTTACTCCTGAAGTAATACGGTCGTTTCTTTCCTACAAACGGACGATCCAGAACCGTTCGCAGCTTACGGTATATCAGTATGAGCACGACCTGAAATCTTTTTTCAGATTTCTCATAGCCTCACGCGACGGAATGGATTTGTCTGAAATGCCATCGGTTTCTCTTGAAAGCGTTGACTGCGATCTTATCGCATCAGTCAAGACGGAAGAGATCTACGAATACCTGATGTATCTTGCTCAAAACCGTTCCAACGGAGCGGCGGCACGCGCCAGAAGGCTTTCAGCAATCAAGTCATTCTATAAGTATCACAACGTCAAGAGCCGTACGATAAACGTAGACCCCGTTAAGAACGTCGATTCACCGAGTATAAGGCAGGCGCTCCCGAAGTATCTTACGCTCGATGAAGCGGTAGTATTGCTCGACAGTGTTGACAGCGGAAGCCAGACGTATCAGCGGGATTACTGTATCCTTACGTTCTTCCTGAACTGCGGGATGCGTCTCGGTGAACTTGTGGGGATCAATCTCCAGGATATAAGAGATGATATGTCGCGCCTTACTGTAAAGGGCAAGGGCAGTAAGATGCGCGTTATCTATCTTAACGAAGCGTGCAGAGAATCGCTTACGGCTTATCTTAAGGTTCGTGAGAAGTCTTTTTTTAAGGACTATAAAGTAAGCATAAAAGATAAAGACGCGCTGTTTTTAAGCTCCAGAGGCCTCAGAGTATGCAGACAGACAGTACAGCATATCGTTGACAAACATCTTCGCGCTGCAGGGCTCGGCAACCGCGGCTTTTCCACGCATAAACTCAGACATACGGCGGCGACGCTGATGTATGAGAGCGGTCACGTTGACGTTCGTGCGTTGAAAGATATACTCGGTCATGAACAGCTAAACACAACACAGATATATACTCATCTGTCGGACGAAACATTACAAAGGGCTATGGACTCAAATCCGCTATCAAAGAAAAAGAACAAATGACAACAGAAAAATATAACGTAACAAGTTTTGACACCAATCCGCGCAGTACGATGCGCTTTTCCTCTCTTTTGAAATTCATGCAGCAGTCCGCAAGGATCGATTGCGACAACAAGGGCGCTACTTATAATGCGATGCGCGAAACGGGAATTGTATTTGTTCTCGTGCGCTCCTCCGTGAAGCTTTTCAGACCTGTACGGTGCGGTGAAGAGATAACCGTTACTACGTGGCAGCATTTTATCAGAGGGCTTTCATTCTTTCGCGATTACGAATTTTCTATCGACGGTCAGCTCATCGGCGGCGCAAGCACACAGTGGGTCCTCATAAATTATAAAACACGAAAGCTCTGCCGCCCGTCGGCACTTAAATGGGATATCGAAAACGTACAGCGCGAGAGTTGTGTAAGATGCAACGTCCTCGCACCGGACAAAGCAGCCTTCAAAAGAACAGTAAAGGGAAGCGTTCTCTATTCGATGCTCGATGAAAACGCGCATCTTAACAATACCGTATACATTGATATAATGGGCGATTATGCTCAAAAGCAGTGCGATATATGCGAAGCTGATCTGCATTATGTCAACGAGATGAGGCTCGGTGAATTATTTGATCTTGAATACGACGATAATGAAGACGGCTATTCGGCGCGTATGATCAACAGCGAAGGCTCAACGGCGTTTACGGCACGTATCGGATATTTCGGCGATCAACAGTAAAAAAGGAGAGCGGTATGACCGATAAAAAGACGATAACGCAAAACAAAAAAGCATACCACGACTATTTTGTTGACGAAACGTTTGAAGCTGGGATAGAGCTGTGCGGTACCGAAGTGAAATCGCTTCGCGCCGGTGCAGTAAATCTCAAGGATTCGTATTGCTCAATAAGAAAAGGTACGCTTTATTTGTGCGGCGCTCATATCAGCCCTTACGAGAAGGGCAATATCTTCAATCGCGAACCGCGCAGAGACCGTAGACTGCTCATGCACAAAAAAGAGATCCTGAGACTTTTCGGACTCGTCGGACGGCAGGGATATTCGATAATCCCGCTTTCGATGTATTTTGAAAGACAGTGGGTAAAGGTTCAGATAGGGCTTTGCCGCGGCAAAAAGCTTTATGACAAGAGGGAAACCGAAGCAAAAAAAACAGCGCTCAGAGAGGCCGACAGGGCGCTCAGAAACGCTGACTGATTATTTACATGAAAAATCGCGGGCTCAACGCCCGCGATTTTGTTTTGATAAAATGATTACTGTTTGAAAGACTTTTCGCAGTTGGGACAAACGATTTCCTCGCCCTTGAGTGTACTGTCAACGTATATGGTCTCTTTGCAGTGCGGACATACGGCTTCGAAGAAATCGGCATTATCGTCATCTTCATCACCGTCATCTTCTTCATCTTCTTCGGTGCAGCAGCATTCATCGCCACACTCTTCACAGCAGTCGTCATCACAGCATTCGCAGCCGTAATAATCTTCTTCAAGCTCACCGAGATCGCTGTCGAGTTCCTCAAGGTATTCGTTCGTAAGTGCCTGTTCATCATCAAGATCAAGAACTGTAGCACTTATGTCTTCAAGAAGATCGGCTATGGCGTAAAACAGCTTTCCTTCATCCGTGGTCTTGTCAAATTTCATTCCGTCAAGGAGTCCCTTGAGATAAGAAGCTTTTTCTGAAATATTCATGTCTTTCTCCTTTTTACTTATACTCTTTCGAGATACTCAGACGTACGGGTATCGATCTTAAGTACGTCACCTTCATTTATAAACATAGGAACTCTGATTTCCACTCCGGTCTCAAGCACTGCGGGCTTGAGTGCGTTCGTGGCTGTATCACCTCTGACACCGGGTTCGGTCTTCGTGACCTCAAGCTCAACGAACATCGGCGGCTCAACGGCGAATACGGAGCCTTTAAAAGAAGCAATCCTGCAGTTCATGTTTTCCTTCACGAACTTGAAATTACTGTCTAGCTTATCCGAGTTGATCGGAATCTGCTCGTACGTTTCCAGATCCATAAAATAATAAAGATCACTGTCGTTATACAGATACTGCATATCCTTGCGCTCTACAACTGCTGGCGGATACTTATCCGTAGGGTTAAATGTACGTTCGAGCACTGCGCCGGAAATGACATTTCTGAGCTTCGTACGTACAAATGCCGCACCTTTGCCGGGCTTGACATGTTGAAATTCGATGACCTGCATTACATTGCCGTCCATCTCAAAGGTTAATCCGTTTCTGAATTCACCTGCTGATACCATAAAGAATCCTCCGATCTCCCGATTAAGGGATGAAAACTATCATTCAATATATTCTACAACAATATGTGAAAAATTGCAATAGGCAATATGCTTTTTTTATGTTTCTTTTCGAAAAAACTTGAATTTACTATTGACAAAAAGAATTATTCGTGTATAATTGTTCTTGTTGCCGATGAGCAGCGTAAATACGGATGTTTAGCTCAGTTGGTAGAGCACTCGCTTGACGTGCGAGTGGTCAGGGATTCGAGTTCCTTAACATCCACCAAAAAAGCCCGAGTTTGAACGGGCTTTTTTTATTTGTAAAAATCGGGCTGCATTACACAATGCAGCCCGAACTGTTATTCTGATCTCGCATCGAGAATGAAGGTAAATTCGTGATATTCGCTGCTGTTCGAATCTCTGTATACCTTGATCGTCACCTCGTCGCCGGCCTTTTTTTTGCCAAGAAGCGCCGTAAGCTCGCTGGAGGATGTGATATCAGTACCGTCGAACGCTACTATTATATCGCCTCTGCGAAGTCCTGCTTTGTATGCAGAGCCGTTTGATTCGATCTGGTATACAAGAACACCTTTCGGTACACCGTAATGAGACGAGGTCGATTCGGTGATGGTCTCCGCGGTGATGCCGAGATACGCAGCGCTTGTAGTAACAGCCGATATGTCGGGATCTTCACCGGCTATCAGAGAATTAATAATATCAATAGCTCCGCTCATCGGAATAGAGAAGCCAACACCTTCATATTTGTCGGAAAGCTTAAGTGTATTTATACCTACGACTTGTCCGTACATGTTTATCAACGGGCCTCCGCTGTTGCCGGGGTTCAAGGTAGCATCAGTTTGTATGAGCGTCATGGTTTTTACAACAGTGCCGTAGGAATTGGTGATGGAAACACTGCGGTTGATAGCGGATACGATCCCGTAGGTCATTGTACCGGCAAATTCAAGACTTGACGGTGTTCCGATTGCACATGCAAAATCACCGACTTCAAGTGCACTGCTGTCACCGAGCTCAACAGGCGTGAAAGTTCCTTCAATCTTTATGACAGCAAGATCTGAAGCGGCGTTGCTTGCGATAAGCTCTGCTTTATACTCAGTTCCGTCATACATAACTACCGTCAGCCCGGTCGTATCTTCTATTACGTGATGGTTTGTAACTATATATCCGTCAGTCGTGATAATAAAACCACTTCCGAGTGAGGTACCGGTCGATTTGCTGTACCCACTGCCGGATGAATAATTGCTCAGGATGCTCACACAGGAGTTTTCAAGCTTTTTGTAGATATCGCTGAGTGAAAGCTTAGAGCCGGTGCTTTCAGTCACACCGACAATCTTTTCTACATCTGCACCGCTCGTTGCGTTTACCTTGTTTGTTCCCGAATCACTTTCATCGGTTCCGCTTCTGTATAGACCAATAAGAAGATATGACAAAGCCATAAGGCTGAAAACGCAGATCGTTGTAATGATCGCTGCGAAGACCTGGAGCCCTCGCCTGTGCTTCTCGGGTACTCTTAACACCTCGGTCTGCGACGAAATGCTTTGCTTTATTTCAGGAGCACCGTCATTCCATTCATAGGTGTATTCTCCGCTGTTGTCAGCGTGAGCATGTGAATCGGCTTCGTTTATGTGTATGTCTTCATCGACCGAGTCGGCTTTTACGTCTGACTGAGTGATTTCCTGTGACTGCATTTCAGGCGTATCCGGAAAAGATGCCTGCTCGGCGTTGTCGTCTGTTTTGTTGAATTCATTGTTTTCCATAAATCCATGCCTCAATCCTTTATTTGATGATGCTATTATAAAGGTGTTTTTTTACAGCACGATGTTGTGAATGTATACTTTTTATGAATTGTCAGTGAAAATCATTGTCGTTTTCCGTTTTCGCCGGAAAAGGGGATAGTCCATGTAAACTCGCAATACTCACCTGATTTAGAATTCACCTTGATATCTTCGCCGTGCTGTGTGACAATCGCCTTTACAATATACAATCCGAGCCCCATGCCGCTTTTATCAAGCCCGCGTGAGCGATCTGTTTTATAAAACCGTTCGAATACATATGGCAGATCTTCTTCCGAAATTCCTTGACCGGTATTTCGGACAGTGATGCGTACCTTGCGCTTTTTTTGAAGGATCGTTTCGAGTCGCAGAGTTATCTGACCGTTCTCATTGGTGAATTTAACAGCATTATCAAGTATATTGTATGTAACCTGATGCATCGCATCACGGTCTGCATACACGAAAAGATCCTCGCTTCCGCATTCAAAAGATATGTCTATATGCTTTGTCGTTATCTTCTGTTCAAATGAAATCAGTATTTCACGTGTCTGTTCGGAAAGATTATATATTGAAGGAGAGAGCTTGCGTGCTTTTGATTCGAGCTTTGAAACTTCAAGAATTGAATTGATAAGCCTGGACAGCCTGCGCGCTTCCGCTGATATGATGTTGAGATAATAGCCATGCTTTTCAGGCGGAATAGTACCGTCGATAATTCCGTCAACAAATCCCGATATAGAGGTCATCGGTGTTCGCAGGTCATGCGATATGTTGGCTATGAACGTCGTACGCATCTGCTCAAGGTGTGCGAGCGATTCAGCCATAGTATTAAAAGCCGTTGCGAGCTCAGCAATTTCGTCCTTGCCGTATACTTTAACGCGAACATCAAAATCACCGACTGAAAATTTCTTCGCGGCTTCGCTGATCTCGTTGAGCGGTTCGGATATTTTTTTGCTCAGATTATACACAGAAAGCAGAGCGGCGAGAAAAATCCACAGCGAGGCAGCGATGATGATGCTTGTCATTCGGGACGTAAGGATGTTTTCGCTTACTGAAGCTGAGGATACGATAATAATTCCGTCGAGATCACCGTCTGATGAGTACAGGATTCGCAAATAATTGCTCCTGACCTCGGGAAACACACCCAGATCACCTAACAGGTATAGACTCTGTGAGGATGTCGCGGACACAATAACCGAATACGGAAATTGCTCGGGCGCAGCTTTATCCGAAGATGAGAGCGTTGTACCGTCCGAGCTTATGACATAAATATTGGAATCGGAGTATTCGGCGTTGGCGTTGACTGAGGATGTGATTCTGTCATTATACCTGCTGAGTGCTTTATCAAAATTTTCTTCGGCAAGATAATCACGGAAAAAGTCAATTATTTCTTCGGTACTCTGAGCAGCCTTGCGCATAAGCAGCTCCTTTGATTCGATGGAGTAGTTTTTAAGCATAGCGCTGATTATCAGCGTAAGAACGAGAAAGCTTACGCCGATTATAAGAGCGAAAATAGTAATATATCTTGTAAATACACTCTTAAACATTACATTACCCTTCCGCCGCTTATGTAAGCAGACGTTATATCGTATCAGAGCTCTCCGTAAACCTCAAATTTGTATCCGACTCCCCAAATTGTTTTGAGCGACCATTTGTCGCTTACGCCTTCAAGCTTTTCGCGAAGACGTTTTATATGTACATCCACTGTACGTGAGTCGCCGAGGTAATCAAAGCTCCACACTTTATAAAGCAGTTGGTCGCGCGTGAATACGCGGTTATAGTTGGAAGCGAGAAAATATATAAGCTCCAGCTCCTTCGGCGGGAGATCGGTGATTACACCCTTGATCTTTATCTCGTACTTGTTGCGGCTTATTTCGAGATTGTCAAATTTGACCACCTCACCGACAGATATATCGCTGTTGGAATACCTTCTCAAAACGGCTTTGATACGAGCAAAAACCTCTTTCATATCAAGCGGTTTGACAATAAAATCGTCGGCGCCGAGTTCAAGACCGAGAACCTTGTCGATAGTCTCGCCCTTTGCTGTGATCATAATTATCGGTTTTGATGACTGTTCGCGTATCTCACGGCAGACTTGCCAGCCGTCCTTGCGGGGCATCATAATGTCGAGTAGCACAAGATCAGGCTCATATGTTCGGAACAGAAGTATGCCTTCGTTCCCGTCTGCCGCGGTTTTTACTTCATAGCCTTCTTTTTCGAGGTAGATGCGAAGTAGCTCGCAGATGTTCATGTCGTCATCGACTACAAGAATTTTAACCATGGTTTCAATCTCCTGTCTCAAGCTTGGTTATAAACATCGAATTTAACTATAGTTTATATTCATATGTTTATGTTCATTAATTCAACAAATATCATCGTATCACAAAACCATTTTATTGTCAACTGATTTTTTACTTAGTGTGCCTGATAGGGAAAGAATAAAAAAGATTTGCGTTTTTTCAACGTAAACAAAATTTTATATTGATTTATTTTGGTAATATGATATAATTTACTACGTTCCATAAGAACAGCTGAAATATAAAAACATACGGGATGGTTTACATAATACATGAAAATTGGAATTGTCGGGTTACCTAACGTCGGTAAAAGCACGCTATTCAATGCTGTAACGAAGGCAGGGGCGCAGGCGGCTAATTACGCCTTTTGTACGATCGAGCCGAACGTCGGAACGGTCAGCGTAAGAGACCGCAGACTTGATGAGCTTGCGAAAATCTATTCGCCTGAAAAATATACACCTGCCGTGGTCGAATTTGTCGATATAGCAGGTCTTGTAAAGGGCGCTTCAAAGGGTGAAGGACTCGGAAACAAGTTTCTTTCGCACATAAGACAGGTCGACGCGATCGCGCATGTCGTGAGATGCTTTGATGACGATGATGTAGTGAGTGTTGAGACGGGTGTTGATCCGATACGTGATATTGACATAATCGAAACGGAGCTTATTCTCTCGGATATCGAGATACTCGAACGCTGTCTCGACAAACAGCGTAAGGCACTCAAGGGAGATGCGTCGCTCTCGGGCGAAGTATCGCTTCTTGAAAACCTGTTCAATCATTTAAACGGCGGCGCGTCGGCGCGTTCGTTTGAAATGGACGATGACCAGCGTGAGATCGTTGCACAGCTCGGACTGCTCAGCGACAAACCCGTTATATATGTCGCAAACATATCAGAAAACGATATCGGCAGCGATCTTTCTGCAAACAAATACGTTTCTCAAGTTACAAAACGTGCTGCCGCTGAAGGCGCTCAGATCATTCCGCTCTGCGCAAAAATAGAAGCTGAGATCGCGGAGCTTGATGACAGCGAACAGGCGGAGTTTCTCAGTGAATTGGGGCTCGATGCGTCCGGACTTGAAAAACTGATCGTTTCGTCGTACAGCCTGCTCGGACTTATCAGTTTCCTGACTGCAGGGCCGAAAGAGGTCCGTGCATGGACAATAAAAAAGGGCACAAAAGCTCCTCAGGCAGCGGGAAAGATACATTCTGATTTTGAACGCGGATTCATACGCGCCGAGGTTATACGCTATGAAGACCTGATAGAAAAGGGAAGCGCCGCCGCTGCATCTGCCGCCGGGCTTATGCGAAGCGAAGGCAAGGAGTACGTTATGAAGGATGGCGACGTCGTACTGTTCCGCTTCAATGTATAAAAGAAGGGCTGCATATATGATATGCAGCCCTGTTTCATTTGTTTGTTATGAGTCTTGTGAGATCGGCGGGCGTTTCGCAGATATATTTTGCTCCGTGCTCAAGCAGCTCATTGCGCGTGCCGTATCCGTAAAGTACACTGGCGCAGTCTATCATACATTGATTTGCACCGTCAACATCGTGCATCCTGTCTCCGACCATAAGCGCGTTCTCGTGCGGTATTGCAAATCTCGTAAGTAAATACGCGATGACTTGATATTTTTCCGACCGTGTACCGTCAAATTCGCTTCCGGAGATAAATGTGAAATAACCGTCGAGTCCGAAATGACTGATTATACGCTCTGCGAACGGACGCGGTTTTGAGGTGGCAAGATATGTTTTGAGGCCGCTTTCGTGCAGCTCACGCAGCATTTCCGGTACGCCTGCATATACTGAATTCTCAAATATCCCTCTGTCAGTATAGTATTCTCGATATTTTGCGACAGCGTCGTTCGCATGTGCTTCGTCCATGCCGTAAAAAGTCATAAAGCTTTCGATGATCGGAGGACCGACACAGCGTCGAAGCTGGGAAACGTCCGAGACGTGTATTCCGAATTTTTCGAGCGCATACGCAAATGACGCGGCTATGCCGGGAAATGAGTCGGTAATCGTTCCGTCCAGGTCGATAAGAATATGTTCATATTTCATCCGTAGATTGAACTCCTTCATGGTCGTTACCGGTAATTATACACATGTTTCTGCTTTATGTCAACAAAAAACCGTATGCTGAATAGACAGTATACGGTTTTTTCGTATTATTTCTGATTGTCGTTGTCTGTCCCGGACGTATCCGACAGATCATCGGTATCGCTGTCGTCGTCTGACAGCATATCGCTTACGAAGCTTTCAACGTGTGAATATGCGTCAGAAACCGTCTGCGATATTTCCGAAACGACTCTGGATACAGTACTCTGAGTTGACGCTGAGGAATTATTGTCGCCGCCGCATGAAATCAGGTTCATGACTATGACGGCAGTTATTATGCCTAAAATAAATTTTTTCAAAACATTCTTCCTTTTCTAATATCGGTTTGAGCTTATTTTTTGCAGTACAACGTCGATATATTCATGAAAAGGAGAAATCGCTCAATCACTTTTTTTGGTTTGTTCGGTTTTATTATCGTTTTCGTCGAGTATTTCAGAAAGCGGGCTTGTAAAAGCTCCTTTTTTCGGTTTTTTTGTTTTGTACGTTTCGGAAAGCGCGGCGAGAATGTCGTCTATCGAATCTATATCATCTTTTTTGACATCCTTACGCGTTTCGGGACGTTTCGGTATCTCTAAAGTACGCATATCAAGATTTACCGGCTGCCGGTTTTCTTGTGTATTGACGTCAGAGTTCATTGCCGGAGCGGTAACATCAAGCTCAAGCGTAAGCATCCCGTCATCTGCGTATTCGTCTGAGGATGTGTCGGATTTCTTGCTGACGGGCTTTACGATGTCGTGCTCAGCAGTCTTCGCATCGGCTTCGCTTTCTTCAGCGGCAGTGGTATTCACCGGTGTATTTTGTTTTTCATCAGCGGAATGAGTCGGAATGTTTATGGTATCACCGAAAGAAACAATGGATCCGTCGTCGGATTCTTCCGTCGTCTTGGCAGATGCTGCGTCATTAAGCACTGTAGGAGCGGATTTTGCGGATATCACACGAGTCCTGTCTGCTTCACGGAAGCGTTTGATGTTCTCATTGATTATCGAGCGAAGCTCATACAGGTCGAGCGCGATGTCGTCCGATTTCAGTATGACAGCGGGCATTGCGCTTTCTATTCTGTCACGTATATCCTGCTTTGCTTTTTTGTTCAGACCGAGGAACACCTTTGAATTCGACTTCAGACTTATTCCGAGCCAATCACATTTTTTCTTCCCGAAAAGCTTTATGTCAGCGATATTGTCCCAAGCGACATAAGCTATACCTCCGTTAGGTATAGTATAGTCGAAAAGCCCGAGCTCAGTGATAACGACAGCGGTCTGAGGCGTTATCAGGCGAAGCAGATTGAACGTCGCCTTATATGCGAAGAAAGCGGTTCCTATGCTTCCTACAACATAGTATCCGATGCTCAGGTAAACAGCGTAATCACCTGTGATTATCCCGCTGAGCGGTATAAAAAGGCAGTATATCGCAGCTGCGAAGAAGATCATCGACAGAACAAACATTATTGCGCCTCTGAATCTGGGCGCCTTGATATATATCGCGTTTTCGTTGCTTGCATCCATTGCAGTACCCTCCTTTTACTTATAAGTGGTTTGCGAAACCGGAGTCGTGTTATTATAAAAATTAAATGATTCGATCCTTTTTTCGCCGTAATATACTTCGAGCGTGTAAACCGTTCCGCGTCTGATCTCTTCGTCGAGTTCGTCATCGCTTACGGTCAGATCAGTACCGTCTGCGGATGATATTTCCTCGGATTCCTCCTTAAGATACTTGTTTTCGCTCATATCTATATCAACACTACCGAAGCATATGCGTTCATATCCGTAAGTGTAGCGTGATGTCGCGACCCTGTTGACGATCTCGTATGTGTTTCCGTCGGAATCCCGGAGGATGTACGTGAACGGCATATCAAGATCACCGCCCGTAACTTTGTCGGCAACATATCTTATACCTATTTCAAGCTCGTCAACAGTATCGGCATATACAATCCTGCGAAGCATAACTGTTCCGTCGCTGTTTATGTTGGTCGAGTCGAATCTGTACATAGTGAAAGCATTCGGGTCGGCGTTGTAGACCACGCGTGCCTGTTCTGAAAGATAAGTCCGAGTGACGAGCGATGCGTCACAGCTTGTATAAAACCTGAAAAAGAAGAAAAGATAAACGAGAACGACGCAAAAATACAAAAAGCCTTTAAAGATCGCCTTTATTATTCTTCCTGTCGTCCATTCCTGATCGAGCAGCTCTTCCTCTGGAAAATAGTCGCCGCGGTAATCCATATATAAATGTCCTTTCTTGATTATTCCCAATACTTACGGTCAAGACTTCTCAGCTGAATCGCCTTGAGTATATCGCTCTTGCGTATAACCTCGCTTCGGTCGAGATCGGCGATCGTTCTTGAAAGCCTGAGTATTCTGTCGTATCCGCGCGCTGAGAGACCGAGCTTTTCAAACGCGCTTTTGAGAAGCAGCTTACCTGCATCGTCAAGAACACAGTATTTGCGTATCTGCTTCTGGTTTATACAGCTGTTTGTGAGCGATGCATATCCATCGGCTTTATATCTTTCATATGCAAAATTGCGTGCTGCAATAACTCGCTTGCGTATTTCTGCCGAAGCTTCTGACGGTTGTCTGTTTGTGAGCTTGTCGAATCCGAGAGCAGGCACCTCAACCTGTATGTCTATTCTGTCGAGCAACGGCCCGCTGATCTTCGAAATATATGCGTGACGAGCGGCAGGCGAGCAAGTACATGAGCGTACTGTGCTTCCGTAATACCCGCAGCGGCATGGATTCATTGCACAAACGAGCATGAATGAGCAGGGAAATGTAACTTTCCCGTTAACACGCGTAATAGTAACGTGCCTGTCTTCAAGCGGCTGTCTGAGTATCTCCATTGTCCCTTTGTCGAATTCGGGGAGCTCATCGAGAAACAGCACACCGTTGTGAGCGAGTGATATTTCTCCCGGGACCGGAATTTTGCCTCCGCCTGCAAGACCTGCGGCAGACATCGAATGGTGCGGTGCGCGGAAAGGCTTGGCTATAAGCAGAGATGTATTCTGAGGAAGCGTTCCCGCGACGGAATGGATCTTTGTGGTCTCTATGGCTTCTTCTATCGTCTGCGGAGGAAGGATCGACGGAATGCGCGACGCCAGCATACTTTTGCCTGAACCCGGCGGTCCGATCATCAGCACATTATGAGATCCGGCAGCGGCAACCTCAAGCGCATACCGAGCGCTGTCCTGTCCCTTGACGTCAGAAAAATCGAGAGGGTATTCAGAGGCGGCACTGAAAAACTGATCAGGAGAGAAAACGGTTTTTTCTATCCTTTTTATATTTGTCAGATGTTCGTACAGCTGTACTATGTTGCCCACACCGTAAACCGTTATTCCGGATGCGGAAGCCTCCTGCGCGTTGTCGGCGGGAACATAAATTTCTGTAAAGCCTGAATCGCGCGCGGCGATCGCCATGGAAAGCACACCGTGTACCGGGCGAAGCGCTCCTGTGAGTGACAGCTCTCCGAGAAAGACTTTATTCTGCATTGACACACCGATGAGCGCGTCGTCGGTTATGAGCGAAAGAAAAATAGGCAGGTCAAAGGCCGAACCTTCTTTTTTCTTGTTGGCAGGCGCAAGATTTACGGTAGTGACTCCGTTGTACGCCTTGAAGCCGCAGCTCGTCATAGCAGAGCGCACACGACCGCCGGCTTCCTTGACCGCCGTGTCAGGTAAACCAATGATATTGAGTTCGGCGTTTCCTGCCGAAGACATACTGCGTCCGGCTCTTGCCGCTTCTACCGTGACGGTAAACGCGTCAATGCCGTTGAGTGCTGCGGAATAAATTACGGAGACCATGATCTCTCCTTTTCATATACAAGCTTACTCAATATAATAATATCACTATGTGTCGAAAAATACAAGAATAATTTTTATGATGTATTATTGCTTATGAAAAGCTTAATATATGTGATGAAAATCAAAAAAAAAATAAAAAAGAGAAAAATGTCTTTACTTGATGAAAAAAAAGTGATATAGTATATATTTGAACAAAAGCATAATTATTATCGGAGGATTTGTAATGATTCGTAAGAAACTTTCCATGGACGGCAACACTGCTGCCGCTCATGTGTCGTATGCCTTTACCGAGGTTGCGGCAATCTATCCTATCACCCCTTCAAGCGTTATGGCAGAGCTTA
>CAZFZL010000014.1:0-21796 GCA_964523005.1 uncultured Oscillospiraceae bacterium | reverse complement strand
CCGGACTACACAAACGAAAACGTCAGCACTAAGGTGGTCAAAATCATCCAGTCGTACACCGGTGTGATTGACAAAATGGTGTGGAGAAAATCTTAGAGTATAACAATTACAGTCCGCACGCAGTTATTAATTGATGTCTTTTAAGAAAAAACGCTGTAACATAATAAATCCGGTTTCTAAACATTCAATAATTTAATGAACAAATTATTATTTGAGGAGCGTGCCAAAATGAGACACATTACAAAAGCTTTTGTCGCGGAAATTCTCATACTGTCATTCTGCTTTATCTTTCTGGTCGCCTGCGCTCAGACGTCGGATGTCCAATATTCATCGGCTGACAACTGGGCTATTTGCGCATCTGAAACGCCGAAGGATGTCGATCTGTTCATAATCTGCCCGACAGTTGATCTCGGAGCGGAGGATCGCTTCAACATGAGTTTAACCGACGAGGACAAAAAGGCATCCTTTGTCGGCGCACTGAACATGGAGCTTGGCATCTACGACCGGGAATGCAACGTTTTCGCGCCGTATTACCGGCAGATAACGCTGTCCGCATATTCGGTTGATAATTCCTACGCTTACCTTAACATCGCCTATCAGGACGTCAAGGCAGCGTTCATTTACTACATGCAGAATTACAACAACGAGCGGCCGTTTGTGCTTGCGGGCTTTTCACAAGGCTCACAGCTTGGTCTTATGCTGATGGAGGACTTGTTTGACGAGTCGAAATATTCGGACAAGCTTGTCGCCGCGTACCTGATCGGCTGGTGTGTCACCGCGGACGAAATTGCTGACAAGCCGTGGATAAAGATGGCTGCCGGTGAGACCGACACAGGGTGTATTATTACCTTTGAAGCCGAATCGCCTGATACGCAGTCCTCATTTATCGTTCCTGCCGGCAAAAAGACGCTGTCGATCAATCCTCTGAACTGGAAGACTGATTCGACCACAGCGGATGCTTCGCTGAATCTCGGTGCGTGCTTCACGAACTACGCGGGCGAGATAAAAAAAGAGGTCGCCAACCTGACCGGCGCGTACATCGATGAAACCCGCGGCACATTGAAGGTTCCCGATGTTACAGCCGAGGATTATCCGCCCGTGCTCGATGTGTTCTCCGCCGGCGAATATCACCTGTACGATTATCAGTTCTTTTATCGGAATTTGCAGGAGAATGTGACGAAGCGGATCGCGGCATATTCGGAGAAATAAGCACATACGGACATCCGATTACGCACATTATAGAAACTTAAGATGCGGAGGTCATGTATCTTGTTTGAGCCGATAGTTTTAATGCGATGCCTGATAGATGGCTTTGTAATAATTCTCATGTGCTTTGTTTTGCTTCGTAACGTAGCGGACTATGGTCATCAGGCAAAAAACCTTGCTTTTTGTAATTTATGTATAGCGATCATTGCAGAGCTGGGGTTGGATATTGTATGTTGGCTGGTGGATGAAATACCGGGCATACCTGCCCTCCGGTATATAAATATAGCCGCTAATATATTGTACATTTTCAACTGCGGAATGGTCGCATATCTTTGGTTTTACTATGTATGCATAAGAATAGAAAAAACCGACAAGCACAAAATAACTAAAATACTGGAATTGTCGCCTCTGATACTGCTTGCAGTAGCTTCCGTCAGCTCTATTTGGACAAAAGTCGTGTTTTATGTAGATGCTTCAAATGTCTATCACGGCGGGAAATTGTTTTTCTTCCAGCTCATTGTCGGCTTAGGCTATCTGCTTTTTTCCACAATCAAGGTGTTGAAGCGTATACAAACAGAACGGCAGAAATACGTTCGGCAGGAGTTGCTGACGCTGCTCATTTATTTTGTTTTGAACCTTTCAGGTGGATTATTGGAGCTGCTGTTTCCTTTGTATCCGTTTACATGGCCTGTCACAGCGCTGTCGCTGACTATGGTGTACATCAATCTGCAAAGCTATCAGGTTTCTATTGATGAATTAACAGGTCTGAACAACCGACGCCGGTTTGATTACTATATGAGCTCGTCGCTTTCAAATCTCTCAGATAACGAAAAGGTATATCTTCTTCTGGGGGACATCAATTCATTCAAGATGATCAACGACAAATTCGGTCATGCAGAGGGCGATGATGCCTTGATATGTATTGCGAAGATATTAAAAGATGTTGCCGGACGTTATAAAGCTTTTGCTGCAAGATACGGCGGAGATGAGTTTGCCATTGTAGCTCGCGGAGAAACATATTCGGATGCATTGAAAATACAACAGGATATTCATGCTGAATTGGCAAGGCAGAATGACACATCAGACAGACTCTACAACCTCACGCTCAGTATCGGCATCGGCGAATACTCCGCACAAAGCCAAAAGAGCATCATTGAGCTCATCAAAGAGGCTGATGATAATCTGTATATTGAAAAGAAAAAGATGAAGAAAGAGCGATAAGGCAGCGGTTACGAATTCAGCTTGCCGATAATACAATTGTTCCTTTGGCGCATAACCATTCGCCGGATATATCCATAGCGTCTCTTGCTTCGGGAATAAGTGACTTAGCCATTTCATTATCTCCTTCTTGCTTGATCGGCTTATCGCCGTGAGCTTTTTTGCTCTGACAATATTTTGTGTCGTCTCTTCTTTTTATGAATGCAAATTTTTGATAAAATATCGGCAATGATCGGTTTTACACCGCCCATTGCCGTTTTTTTGCTTCTATACTATTCCACCGGAAGAATGACTGAGAGCGCGTCGCTTATGCTCTTTTCGAGCGCTTCCCTGCCGTATTTATCCACGTCGTCTTTATTTTTATCGCCGTGTGTAAGGCAGCCTGCGCCGTTGATACAGCCGCCGACGCACGCCATACCTTCGATGAAGTTTCCGTCAGCCCTGCCCTTCGACGCTTTGAGCAGCGCCATGCGGCATTCGTCGAGACCGCTGCATACGACGGGATTCAGATCGAATTCGATATTTCTTTCCTTGAGCGCCTGCGCAACCGCGTCGGAAAGTCCTTTGCTTCTTGCGAAGATGCGTCCGAAATAGGATGCGTTGTCGAGCACGTCCTCGCCGAGAGACATTATATCGAAGTCTCTGCTGTCGAACAGCGCCTGAAGCTCCTCAAAGGTGATCACGCTGTCGATATATTTGCGCACCTCTTCCCTGCGCGCCTCGCCTTTTTTGGCAGTACACGGACCGATGAACACGACCTTCGCTGTGGGATCGGTCTGTTTGATGTACCTTGCTATCGCGCCCATGGGCGAAAGGTTATGCGATATATTATCCTTCATTGTCGGGAACTGTTTTTCGATGAAGCTGACGAACGCCGGGCAGCACGAGCTTGTCAGGAAGCCTTTTTCGGCAAGCTCCGCGCATTCCGAATACGCGACCATATCTGCGCCGAGCGCGGCTTCTATGACGTTATGGAAGCCGAGCTTCTTTATCGCCGTGATGACCTGACCGAGTTTTGCATAGACGAACTGGCTGGAAATACTCGGCGCGACGACGGCATAGACCTTGTAAGCCGTGTTGTTTTCGCTTTTTTTGATTATATCTATGACTTCAAGGATGAAGGATTTGTCGGAGATCGCGCCGAACGGGCACTGATACACGCACGCGCCGCACGACACACATTTAGCGTTGTCTATCTGTGCGCTGCCGTCCTGCGCCATGGAGATCGCCTTGATCTTGCATGAATTTTCGCACGGGCGTTTTCTGTTGGCTATCGCAGTGTACGGGCACACCTGCGCGCATTTACCGCAGTTGACGCATTTGGTTTTATCGATATGCGCGTGTTGATGGTCGTCGAAGGTTATCGCGCCGCGCGGACAAACGTCCTCGCATCGATGTGCAAGGCAGCCGCGGCACGAATCGGTGACCTCGTATCCGCCTGCCGGGCAGTCGTCGCACGCTATGTCGATGACCTCGATCACGTTCGGGTTCGCGCTGTCACCGCCGACGGCAAGCTTTACGCGCTCGGAGAGTATTTCCCTCTCCTTATAAACGCAGCAGCGCATCGTCGGTACCTTTCCCGGTATTATCTCACGCGGAATGTCCGTCATATGCTCCGTCAGGCTGCCTTCCCACGCGTATCTGGCGACCGACCTGAGAATCTTGTATTTCAAATGCTGTACTTTCGTATCAAATTTGCGCATTGCATATCATCCTTTCAATCCAGTAAACGCAGCATCAAAAATAACTGACGTTTATCCTTTTGCCCATTTTTTCAAGGCATGATGACAGCTCTTTGACAAGCTGCATCTTTATGGTGAAGTTTATCGGCAGATCAATATTCTGATGAGCAGGGTTTACGGCTTTACCGACATAGAAGCTTATATCCGTGGCATCCTCAAAAAGCATCCGCGCTATGAGCGACGCTCCGTCCTTTTTATAGCACCATCGCTCGAAGGATTTATTGTCGGCAAGGTAATCCTTAGCGTATTCGAGCACCCTGTTTATCGTTATAACGCCCTCTGTCACGAGATCGCAGCCGCGAAGCTCGGCGGTCGGAGGTATATCGGGGTCGTCAAACTGAAGCTTCGGGCGCAGCTCGCTGTGAAGATACGCGGCAGCAAGCTTTGAGGTCGTACCGCCGCAAACGATGTGCTTGCCTTCTTTCGAGAAGAACAGCGACATCATTCGCCTGCTGTCCGGGTTCGCCGGCGGGCCTATGACAATATTGACCGGCTCGCGCTTTCTCACGCGCACGATACACACCGTCGCGTCGTCGCCCGGCTGCCCTTCGTAGAGGCGATTTGTCTCTTCAATAAGTATCGTCGCAAGCGTTTTAGCCGTGAAGCCGACGTGATAAAACGTCGTCATGTAATCGATTATATCGCTGCGCTTCCATCCGAAGTTGTAGCTCAATCCGACGCCGGCGTGCTCCACGCCATCCGACATTGCGATGAAAACGTCGTTTTCCTGCAAAGTCGTCTCGGACATTATGAGCTTTTTCCCGTATATACTCAGCTGCGTGAACGGCAGCTCGACGTTTTCGCCGTCGCGCAGCATTATCGTTCGCGGATTATCATACTGTATGATCTCGGCGCGCTCGTTGTTTATTATACGTATGACGGTGAAGGTCGAATACGCGACACCGCGAACCTTGCAGACGGGAAGCGTTGCGACGACGGTCTTTACCGTGTCTTCAAGCTTCATTCCGGAGGCGAGCATGGTTGAAATGATCTTCGCCGTTAGGATCGACAGGATATTTGCCTTCACTCCGCTGCCAAGCCCGTCCGCCAATACGATTATCTCACCCGTACCGTCCTGCGTTCCTGCCGTCTCGACGTGATCACCGCACAACTGCTCTCCCCGGTGGTTCAGGCTCAGAAAGCCGACATCAGTACACAGATCATTTGTCTTTCTCATCGTTTATCGACTCCTTGAGCTGACTGAGCGCGATCTTCGTCTCGGCAGCCGTTTCGCCGAGCAGAGAGGCGATTTCCTGTACTATGCGCATCTGTCTGTCGACGACCTCGTCAGCTGTTTTTACCGTCTGGCGGCTGAATTCCCTGCGGCTGTTTCTTTCGTTTTCTTCATCAGTCACATCGCGGAATATCGCTATGAGGTTTTTTGATATCCTATCGTTCACGATTGTCAGCTCAAGATACTTTGCGAATTCGGAATAGTACGCGCGTTTATTGACGATCTTCTTCCCTTTTTCCAGCGCATCGACAAAATCCGACGGATCCATGAGCCTTACGAGCGGACCGCCGACGACGTCGGAGCGCGTGTTGATGTTGAGCATTTTCAGCGCGGCGCTGTTGAGCTGCTGTATTTCATAATATTCGTTTATGACGAGTATACCGTTCGGAGTGTTGTCGAGGATGTTATTCGAGAAGCGCTCCGACTTTTCCATCAGATACGGCAGGCACATGCTTATTTCCGCCTTGCCGCTGTATATTGCGGCTGCCTTCTCGCGGCAGGTATTGTAACCGCACGTGCCGCAGTTGAGCTCGTCCTCAGGCTTAAATTTACCCATTTTGCGCAGTATCTCGTTTATTTCCGTTTCCGACGGCTGCTTTTTCTCCGGAGGCATCGGGATATACGATGCACAGACAGTGACGAAGTCAGGCTGCGCGATCGGGAAATCCTCTTTTCCGGCATATGAATGAACCGTCTGATAATTCTTCAGAGGCGTATTTCTTTCTTTTTTCATCACGGGTCCGCCGATACAGCTGTCTTCACACGCGGACATCTCGATGAAGCATTTATGGATATTGCCGGCTGAGATATCGTCAAGCACCGCACGGCATTTTTCGATGCCGTCAACGCTGATATAAGTATAATCGGGGTTCTTTTCTCTGAGTGTTGCAAGTATTCCGCCGTTTGTGGGGAAAAGCCTTGCGAGACTTTTCTCTGAGGAATCGGGCGTATTTTCAGGTGTGATGCTTGCCTTATCGAACATGGACGACAGCTCGTCAAAGGTTATTGCGGCGTCGATGCTGTCCTTGTCCGCTTCGTCTTTTTTCGACAGACACGGCCCGATAAACACGGTTTTAGCGTCGGGATATCTGCGTTTTATATCGTCGCAATGAGCCTTCATCGGCGTCGCAACAGGCGCGAGGAAGCCGGTGAGCGCCGGATAATACTTTTCGACGAGCAGATTGACCGTATGGCAGCAGGAGGTTATGAAAATATCCTGCGAGCCTTCTATTGCCAGCCTTTCGTATTCACGCTTCACGACAGTCGCGCCGAGCGCTGTTTCCTCCGCATCGAAAAATCCGAGCTTTTTCAGCGCAGCACGCAGTGAATCAATGCCGATACCGCCGAAATAAGCCGCAAACGAAGGCGCGACACTCGCTATCACCGGCGTTGTGCTCTGGAGCAGTACGCCGGCAATCTCTGTTTCGTCGAATATCTTCTTTGCGTTCTGCGGACAGACAACGTAGCATGTGCCGCAGAGAATACACTCATCGGCGATTATATTAGCCTGACTGCCCGTGAAGCGTATTGACTTCACCGGACAGTGGCGTATGCATTTATAACAGTTCTTACAGTTTGACTTTTCGAACGTCAGATATTCTCTCATAATCAGTTATCCTTCTTTTCCGTGAGCTTGTTCACCGTTTTTGTCATAAAGCTTTCGCTTTTAACGATAAACCGCTCGTGTATGCCTTCGCCGATAAGCCCGCCTATGTCGAAAACTTTCACACAGAATACAAGCCGTCTTCCGTCTATCTCCGTCAGCTCACTCTCACACGTCACCTCTGCGCCGACCGGAGTCGCGGACAAATGTCTTACCGAAATGCGTGTACCGACGCTTGTGAAACCGTCTTCAAGCGCATCCGATATGACGCCGCACGAGGTTTCCTCCATCAGCGCGATCATCGACGGCGTTGAAAACACATCCAGTGAGCCGCTTTTCATATGCCGTGCCGTGTCGGCTGTACCAACCGTCATGCAGTGCGTTTCTTTCATTCCCTTATTAATTCGCATATTATCACCCGAAAATATTATTTAAGCTTTTTCAGCACGTTCGTCTCAAAAAACGACTCTGTCGTCTCCGGTGAAACGGAAAAGCACTCGCCGTCAACAGTAACATTCACTCCGGTCTGACATTTGCCCATACAAAACGTACCGCTAAGCTCTACCTTTTCTTCGAGCTTATTGGTTTCAATGAGCTGTTGAAGCTTCAGCACGACCTGACGAGAGCCTTTGATGTGACACGAGCTGCCGATGCATACTGTAATTTTCATTTTTCCTTACCGTTCCTTATTTTTTTACACTTTATTTTATCATATGGAGCATATTAAGTCAACCGGATATTGTTGTAATATTCAACAAAAAAACTCCGGCACAAATGTGCCGGAGCTAAAATGTTTATTATCTGTTTATTCTGCCGTGTACTCTTCAAAAGCGGTGTAGTCTTCGACAAGCGACATTTCGTCAAGATAGAATTTTGAGCCTGTGCTTATCGAATCATCATAATCCCAGAACAGATATACGCCGGAAATCTCGTTGTAATGGAACGAAACGCCCGATGCTTCAGTCGTCGTACCGGTGCCGGAGCGGTATATAAAATCGTTCGTCGGGAAAGCGAGCCAACCCTTGAAGTTTGCTACGCTTGAAGATTGAGCTGTTCCGAAGCAGCCGTCGTCGCCATGAGTGTAGGTCTTCCATTCTGTGCTGCCTTCTGCAAGATAGTAGAATTTCTGATCCGTTCTGCCGTCACCTTCGTCGGTGGTGTAGAGGTTTCCTGTGAGTGAAAGCAATCCGAAGTTTGCTTTTCTGAAATCAACACCGGTGAAATCGACCCAAACGCGAAGGTAGGAGGTATCAGCAAACTCAGTGGAGTTATTGTTCTTATCGGTAGCAAAGACATATACGCCATGATTTTCTTTATCGTTAGACCAGATAGCAAGCGCCTTTGAGCCGTCGTAGCCCTTACCGTCTTCAAGTTCGCCGTGAACAGCGGCTTCGACAGTTGCGCTGCACCAGTCGCCGACGAACACATCGCCGTCGATCTTACCGCCGTAGGCGTATGTGTTGACAGCTATCGTGAGCTGATCAAGACTGTCGAAATCGGTGAAGGTGCCGGAGAAGTTGACCGGGTTTACGGAAGTGTAGGTGTAAACCTTGCCCTTCACGGTGCTGAATGTCGTGCTTATGCCCTCGCCCTTATTGCCGAAGCAGTCATACGGGTATATGGTAAGCGTATAATCGGTGGAGGATTTGAGTCCGGAGAGCGTGTATTCGAGCGAATCAGGCATCGGCTCAAAGTAATATTCGGAGAAGTAGTTGAACTTCAATTCGCTGCCAGATGCCGGAGTGCATACGATTTCGTAGCTGTAAACACACGAATCATCGACAGCCTGATCGAACGATACCGTAGCCATCGTATCAGAAACGTCGCTGACTTCGGCCTTTGCACCTTCTTTGAAATAGGGCTTTGCGTCAGCTGCCCTCTTGGCAGGCGTGTAAAGCCACGTTGATGAATCCGTAACACTGGGAATATAATAGATCAGCTGTTTTTGTGCATCATCAAGCTGTGAAGGTGTCTTGAAGAAATCATCCGTAAGGATGTCGTAAGGCAGGACACGGACGGAATTATCCTTTCCTACTTCGACGATGTAATACTGAGCAGCCTGATCGGAGTTCGGCGGGATCGTCCCGTATGTCATTCCGGAGGTCATCTCAAAATAATTAAGCGTTCCGGTTCCGAAAAGAGTGTATTTTCCCTGGTATACGGATGTCGGATTGTTTATCGGGCCGTGAGAGTGACCGGAGAAATTGATGACCTGGCTGTATTTGCCATACGCGGCGTTGAACTGCGTCGAATAGCTTGTATACCATTCAGAGCTTACGTATACAGTGTCTTTGATATGGTGATGCTGGAAGGTGAATATCGGTTTTTCCGGATCGTCCGTTTCAGCCTCTTCAAGTGCATTGTTGAGCCATGTCATGCTTTCGGTCGGATAACTGTCCCCGTCTCTGGTAGACAATCCTATAAAGTGATAGCCGTTGACAATGACATGCTTGTCAAGCTCTTCGTCTATATTTGCCTGATATGTTGTCTGATTACCGCCATAGTATCCGTGGTTGCCCATGACGGTTATCATTGTCGTTTCGTCCTTCATGTTTTTATCAACAACAGCCATAAATGCTTTATATTGATACTCATAACCATTGTCGGTCAGATCACCGGCAACAACGAACGCGTCGACAGTCTTATAATCCTGTGTCTGTGCATATGCGTATGCTGTTTGAAACATTTTTGCCATACGCTGAGCTGTCGTACAGCCGGCTGAGCTTACATGCGTGTCGGACGTGACAATAAACCTGAACGCCGTTTCAAAATTGTCCAAGCCGGCAGCATCACTCTCTTCAGCTGAAACCTCCGAAGATGTGTTGTCTGAAATTGCTTCAGACACGTCTTTTCCGCCGCACGCGGACAAGAGCATTCCCAAGCATAACATGATCGCGATTAAACCTTTTCTTTTCATTTGATTTTCCTTTCTCTGTGTATAAAGCGCCGAAAGGCTGCTGTTGAATATACATCAATATATCACATTGCTCTCACTATGTCAAGCATAAAAACGCACTTATGCTGTCCATTTTATCACATATTGTTATAAAGCGGTGCTTTCTTGTCTTTATTTTTGATTCTGCTTTTTTCTTTCCGGAAAAGCGAAAATCAAACAGACTGGCAGTAAAATAAAAAACAACAAGCGCTGACGTGCCTGTTGTTTTTGGAGCTAGTGGAGGGGATTGAACCCTCGACCTGCTGATTACGAATCAGCTGCTCTACCACTGAGCCACACTAGCATATTCTGTTATAGCTCTGCGAACGAAGGACATTATAACAGAAAGAGCCTCCCGTGTCAAGTGTAAAACAAGAATTTTTTATGACAACTTATCATATAAGCCCGGTCAGATAATAAAAACATATTGTGAAGAATTCACGCACGGAATAATGTATGATCAACCCCGACGAATATCCGGCGTTTACACCGTACACCTCGTAATCGCCGTTCTTCTCGGCGACCTTAACGGAACGGTAAATGTGAAAATTGTTCGTTATGATACCGACTGTCTCTATGCTGTCCGGGAGCAGCGCGTAGGCGTTGACGATATTCTCTTGGGTCGAAGTCGATGTGCCCTCAATAAGCACGCGGCTACCGTCTATTTTGCGTTTCACAAGCTCTGCCTTGATACACTCCGCCTCCGTCATCTCATCGCCCTCCTGCTTTCCGCCTGTGGCGACGCATACGGTACCGGGGTTCGCTTTCATATATTCTGCGGCTTTGTTTATCCTGTATTCGAGCGCGTTTGACGGCACAGTGCCGTTTACCTTGGCACCGAGCACTATGATACAGTCAAGTCCTTCCGGCGCTTTTTCAAACATATTGCCCACCACGAGCGCCTCGACGAACACGAAAAGCGCCAGCGCACAGCACAGCACGCACCGTCCGCACACGCGCAGCAAAGTATACGCTTTTCCCGTCCTGGGTACAACGCCCTTTTTGAGCCGTCCTTGCAACAGCAATGACGCGGAAATCAGCAATACTCCGCCTACCGCCCATATCCAGACGTTAGCTGACACGAAGCCTATTTCTATACCGCACGCAAGATAATAGATCGAAAAGCATACCCCTGCGATGAGCATCGATATATAAAGTGTTTTTTTTTGTTTCATTGTTTTCCCCTCATATGAGTTCAGTCGCGCTGTCGACGACGCGGCAGGTGCATTTTTCAAGCTCGCTCCTCTTCTGATGTCCCGATGCGATGAGTAAACAGTCCGTACCCATTGTTTGTGCCGTCTCATAGTCATGTGTTGTATCGCCGATAAACAGCGCCCTGCTCAGGTCTTTCCCGCGGCTCCAGCTTTCGGCAAGGGAAAGCTTACTGAACGCCTGCACGTTGTCAAGCCCCGACACCTGAATAAAATACCTCTTGATCCCGAGCTGCTCAAGCTGAGAAATCAACATATTCTGCTCCGTCATCGACAGGACGTACTGCTTAATCCCGGCGGCGGCGAAAGCATCGAGCGCGTCCTTCACCCCGTGGCAAAGCGGTGCGTCTGCCGCGTTTTTCAGGTATTCGGCGACCCACTCGTCCGCAAGCACCGCGAAGCTCTCCTTTTCAAAATCAAATCCGAGCCTGCGGTAATACTCGATTATCGGGAAACCGAACACGTCGAAATACTCGCTCCGGGAGGCGATCTGCCGCAGAGCGCGGCGCGAAAGCATGGTGTTGACGCTTTTTATACCCGCGTCAACGTCGTCAAGAAGCGTACCGTTGAAGTCCCATATCACCGTATCGTATCTGTCAATTATATTCATATCATTCCTTTTTGCCGTCCGGATGCACATACGCCGTATTGTATCGGTCGTAGATGACATAACCGGGCTTCGCTCCTGCCGGCTTATGCACGTTCCGGCGCTTAGTATAGTCGACTGCCGCGATCGGAGACTGCGATGCGGACGAGTGAGCCGCGGCGATGACTGCGGCTTCCGTCAGATCGGCTTCGGATGGTTCTTTTCCCTCGGTATAAAGTATCGCATGTGAGCCGGGAACGTTCTTAACATGGAACCAGAGGTCGTCCTTCGAAGCGGAAAAGGTCAGCGCGTCGTTTTGTAAGTTGTTTTTTCCGACTCTTACGGTGAATCCTCCGGCGGTAGTGAACGTCAGCGGCTCGCTCTTCTTGGTTTTTTGAACTGACATTCGTTTCTTTTTCTGCGACACGAACCCGTTTGCAGCAAGCTCATCGCGTATATCTTCGGCTTCGCGTTCCGTCTGTGCGCGTGAGAGCAGATCGGCGACGCTTTCAAGGTAATCGATGTCGCTTTTAGTTTTCTCACTCTGCAGGAGCATGTTTTTCTCGGTGCTGAGCTTTTTTCTGTATTTTTTGAAGTATTTCTGTGCGTTCTGCGACGGTGTAAGCTTCGTATCGAGCGAAATCTTTTGCGACTCACCGGTGTTGTAGTCCACCAGCTCCACGCTGTCCATACCGCGCCCGAGCATATAGATATACGACGTTATCAGCTCGCCCTTGAGCCGTATAACTTCCTTGTCGGCGCAGTCTTCAAGCTCACTGAGCTGAAGGGCAAGCTTCTTTCTCGAATGGGCGAGTGCGGCGCTTATGAGTTTTTCGAGGTCCTGACGTTTGTTCTTCGCGGTCAGGACGGTGTTTTTCTGTGCGCTCACGCGCCTCTGGAGTGCGCTGAAGGAAGGCTCGCACTGCGGCTGTGTTGTGTACTGTGTGATCGGATAAAACGCGTATTCCGTGGGCGTACCGTTTTCGTCCGCGACGAAATACGGTTCAAACGCGCCGTTTTTTATCTTGTCTGTGAACGCAAAGAACACGTCGGCGAGCTTTTTCGCGTTCTCACCGGCAGGCGCATCCGTTCGCCCTGAAGCGCGAAACGCGATCTCACGCGCTGCAAGCGGAGCGATACCGAGAAAAGTCCTTACGATGAACGAATCGGCGCTCATCCCTGCCGCCGCCTGTACGAGCGAGGCGAAGCGTTCGCGCGTTACGCTCAGCGGATCTTCCTTGTCTTGCTTAGGCGGTATTTCGTACCTCGCGCCCGTGATGGTAAGGCGCTTGCCCGTTGTGATATCGGCGCTTTTCAGGCAGCCCAATATCTTTTCTTCGCCGTCGAGCAGGAAGACGTTTGAGTATTTACCCATTATCTCGACGCAAAGCTGCTTTTTCTCACCATATCCGAGCTCGTTTTTCCGTTCAAAGAAAAAGCATATCGCCCGTTCAAACGCAAGCTGACTGACCTGCGTTATTCTTGCGGATGTCAGGTGCTTGCGCAGCAGCATACAAAACGTGCTCGGCGAAGACGGGTTCTCGCTGTCCGCGCTTCCGAGCGCTGCCATTGGCGCGCCGGGCGAGACGGAAATAAGCAGATCGCTTTCGCCGCGCGGTGCGCCCTGTATATACAGCGAAAGCACAAGGCTGTCCTTTGAAGGCGCCGAGACTTTACTGACCTTACCGCCGTTTATCGTATTATCAAGCTCCGCCGCAACAGCGCGGCAAAAGCCGCTGTCAAATGCCATACCTTTCTCCGATCGTCTGAATCAAATCCTCAGCAGTTTTACTTTCACTCTTCCCCTTGAGCGCGTTTTTTGCTCTTCTGAAAAGCTTCATGTCGTAAGCTCTGTGCGCTTCGTTCATTTCTGCTGACAGTCCGAGATACGTTTCCTTCGCCGTAAAGGGACGGTACGAACCGTCCATAAAGCACGAAATAACGGCGTAGGGCTTGCCGTCCTCGAGCGCGAAAAGCTCTTTTTCAATGTTAAACCCGTGCGTCCAAAGGTATTCGCGCACCAGCTCATCGTTTCTCATCGGCTGTAAAATAAAGCGCTTCCCCCGTACTTCGGGGCAGCGCGAAAGCAGCGCACATATAAGGCGTCCGCCCATACCGCATATTGCCGCCGTGTCAAAATCAAAAGCGAGCGAATCGAACCCGTCGGAGACGAAGATCGAAATATTCTTTACACCATACTTTTCTGCGTTTCGCCTTGCGCTCTCAAGCGGTTTTTCGTTTATGTCCGACGCGGCAGCGCACGTCACGACGCCGTCAAGCAGCAGCTTGACGGGAAGATAGCCGTGGTCTGTTCCAATATCGGCGAACCGACAGCCGTCCGGCACGAGCGAATAGACGCATTCGAGCCTTTCACCGAGCTTCATCTTTTTCCTCAGAAGCCTTTTCGCGCAGATATCTGAGCACCTGTGCTGCAGCGACAGCTCCGTCCGACGCGGCCTTCACGACCTGCTTTATCCCGGCGGTGCAGTCGCCTGCCGCAAAGAATCCGGGCATATTGGTAACGCCGTCCTTCGCGGTGACGTTCGTTGAGTCGGTGAACACGCCGAGCGTGCGCGCAAAATCCGCGCCGCCTGCCGTACCTATCGCGATAAACAGTCCGTCAAGCTCATATTTTTTCCCGCCGGCTTCGACGTATCTGAGCTTTTCATCGCCTTCAAGCGATGTGATGTTTTCTCTGACCGTCTGCGCTCCGGCGACCTCGACATCACTGCTCTGAGTGAAAACGGTTATTTTATCAGTGAACGCGCGAAGCTCATCAAGCTCGGCGAGCATATAATCTCCGCCACCAACGAGTCCGACGCGCTTGTTTCTGTATATGAAGCCGTCACACGTCACGCACCAGCTCACGCCTGCGCCGTCAAACCTGCCGGCGTTTTTTGCGGTGAGCTTTTCGCGTTTCGCACCGCAGCACAGCACGACTGTTCTTGCGCGGTAGGTCTCCTTCAGGCACTTTACGGTGAACGTGCCGTCGAACGTCACGCCGACTGCCTCGTCATTGACGTACTCCGCTCCGAAGCTCTGCGCCTGGGCGACGCCGCGCTCGAGCAGCTGACTGCCGTTCAGTCCGGGCAGCGCGTAATAGTTATCTATCGCACCGGCTTTTTCAAGCGCGCCGCCGTCCTTTGCAACTACAAGCGTGCTTTTACCTGCGCGTGCAAGATACATCGCGCAGGTAGAGCCTGCCGGGCCTTTTCCTATTATCAGAGCGTCATATACTTTACCCATCTTTATTTCTCCGTAAGTATGTCGATAAGCTTATAGCCGTCGGTGACATTGACGCCTTTTTGCGCTTCATTCTCGGAATAGCAGCGGCATTTTCCGCCGATCTCGTTTTTCGTATCGTATATTACGAACGGGATGCTGTCGTGCGTATGCGTGCGTCTCGACACAGGCGTCGGGTGGTCGCAGCAAAACAGCACGCGCGCGTCCGTTTCGTTCTTTTTGAACCCTTCCAATATGCTGCCGAGCATCGCGTCCACGCTTTCTATCGAACGCACCTTCGTGAGCGGTTCGCCTCTGTGACCGCTTTCGTCAGGCGCTTCAACGTGCAGGAAGACGAAATCGTATTTTTCAAGCGCCCTTGAAGCCGCGTTTGCTTTGCCCATGTAATTCGTATCAGGCGTGCCGTCCGCGCCTTCGACGTTTATAACGTCCATGCCGGCGCATATCGCTATTCCCTTTATGAGGTCAACGGCCGCAACGGCGGCGCCTTTCAGCCCAAATCTCTCCGAAAACGAAGGCAGCGCAGGCTTTTTGCCTGCCGACCAGAGCCATATTGAGTTCGCAGGCTTTTTGTTTTCGCCGCGTCTTTTTTCGTTGAGCGGATGATGCTCAAGCACATCCCAGCTCTTTTCCATGAGTGAGCGGAAGCGTTCGTCCTCGGGCAAGTATTCGCCGATGGTTTTTCCGATTATATCGTGCGGACGTGCAAAATCGGGCGTCGGCGGACAATCATCCCATATCAGGCAGTGGCGGTAGCTCAGACCGCAGTAAAACTTGCGATTATCGCTGCCGAGTGCCTTGTCGACCGCGTCGATAAGTACGCGCGCTGAAGGCGTATCTATTTCACCGGCGCTGTGGTCGATCATACGGCGTTCGGAGTACGGTACGTCCTCCTCGGAGAGCGTGACGATGTTGCAGCGTATGGCGGTATCGGTATCGCTCATATCGATGCCCATACTCAGCGCTTCGAGCGGTGAGCGTCCGCGTGAATAGACGAGCGGGTCGTAGCCGAGCAGCGCGAGATTTGCGGTGTCGCTCTCCGGCTTCATCGCAGGCGGCGTCGGAAGCGATGTGCCGCAGATGCCGTGCGATGCGATATAGTCCATATTCGGTGTGTTTGCGTATTCAAGCGGCGTTTTGCCGCCAAGCTCAGGCACGGGATAATCCGCCATGCCATCACCGACGAAGATAAGATATTTCATACGCTGTGCCTTCATGGAAGAAGGCTTATTCCTCTATAAATTCTTTGTAGATCGCGCTTTTCGGAACCTTACGGTCAGCCGCGGTGAGCTTTATCGATTCCATGCGCGTGTTTCCGAGCGACTCATAATAAGCTACATGCGCTCTTATATCCATGTCCTTCCAGAACGCGTCGCCCTCTCCGGAATACCCTTCAACGACGAGGACAAATTCGCCCTTTTCGGTTATTTCCGTATCCGAGAGCGTTTGCAGATCGGTGTACAGCGTCTGCTCATTGAGCTTTGTCAGCTCACGGCAAAGCACGGCGCGCCTGTTGCCGAACGCGCGCAGAAGCTGTCCGACCGTCTCACGGTATTCATGCACTGCAACATAAAACACTATCGGTCTGCTCTCGCCCGAAAGAGCGGCGAGCCGTTGAGTTCGCTCCGACGCGCTTTTTTCGAGAAATCCCTCAAATACGAATCGGCGGCAGTCTATTCCGGAGACGCATATCGCCGTCACCGCAGCGCACGCGCCCGGTATCGGTACGACCTTTATCCCGTTCTCATGCGCAAGGCGCACCATCTCCATACCGGGATCGGATATACACGGCGTGCCGGCATCGGTGATGAGCGCGGCGTCCTGACCTGACAGCAGCCTTGAGAGTATGAGCGCGTGGCGGCTGTTTTTATTGTGTTCATAATAACTCAGCAGCGGCTTTTTCAGCTCCGCAAGGCTCATGAGCTTACCGCCGACGCGCGTGTCTTCACACAGCACGAAATCGACGGACGAAAGCACTTCACGCGCCCTCGGCGTCAGATCGCCCATGTTCCCTATCGGCGTTGCGACGACGTAGAGCGTTTTCATTTCTGCTTTTCCGCTTTCTTATGATGCTTCATCATTCTGAGCTTGAGATACAGCTCCGGCATATGATTGACGAGCATATCCTTGAGCTTGTTGCGTACTGCCGAATACGCGTCATGAAGCCGGACGAGAAATTTATGCGGAACGTGCTTTGATGTGAAGCGGTGATCGAGCCATTTTTCATAAGTGCGTCCGATGCCGTTGTTCATGCTGAACGCGAGCTTATAGCGCTTGACGAAATGCATGAAATACGCCTGTACGAAAAGGACTTCATACTCCGGGAAACGCTCCTGAACGAGCGGCACGCGGCAGTCGGGTCCGACAACGTCCGGCAAAAATCCGGCTTTCTTGGCGATGTCGTACAGCTCGGTGCCGGGATACGGATAGAATATATTCGGGATGACGCGGTCGGATTTTATGCGCGCGTTTAGCTTTACTGTCTTGAGCGCGCGGTGGAGGTCCTCGAACGGAAGCCCGATGATGTTGTAGGTGAGCTGAGCGATACCGTATTTATGGAACCAGCCGGAGCATCTGATTATCATCTCATCCGTTTGGTAGCGTCTGAGATATTTGAAGCGCATTTCCTGGTCGCCCGACTCAAGTCCCATATCGATGGTGTAAAAACCGGCTTCCTTCATCTTGCGCACCGTGTCCTCGGTGAGTATGTCGAAGCGGATGTTGCCGGTACAGGGCAGATGAATCTGTTCTTTATAAAGAACGATGAATTTGTCGAACCAGTCGGGGAACATATTGAATATCGCGTCGCGGAAATTGATGAATTTTATCTGCGGATGCAGAGTAAGGAGCGTTTTGAGGTACAGGATGGCGTTCTCCGGCGAGCGGAAGCGCGCATATATCTTTTTGTTCGGATAGACCTTGCGGAAATTGCCGTTGCCGCAGTAGGTACAGTTGTAGAAGCAGCCGCGGCTGACGACGACGATCGCCGTATGCACCTTGACGCTTTCAAGATTGTCGTAATCGAACAGGTCGAAGTCCGGTATTGGTATCCTGTCAAGATCGGCGAAAAGCGGTCTGACCGGATTTTTTATATACTCTCCGTTATCATCCTTGAACCAGAGACTTTCGACTGCGCTGTAATCCTCGCCTGATGTCATTTTGTCGAGCAGCTCAAGCTCGGCGTATTCGCCGTCGCCTATGCAGATGCTGTCGACATCCGGTTCAGCCATTACCTGCTCAGGTATGAGCGTACAGTGATAACCGCCGCATATTATGAACACGTCCGGCATCTCCTCGCGCGTCCACTTGATGTAGCTTTGGCAGTCCGGGAACGCCGTCGTCCTTATTGAAAAGCCGATGACGTCGAATTCACCCTTTTCAAGCAGCTCTTTTTTAAAGTCCTCCTCGTTATAAAGGTGGTGCAGGTGGAACAGCTTGACGGAATGACCGCCCTGCTTGAGCACCGCCGATATAGAAGCAAGCCCTTCCTGATAATTTCCGCCGCCGCCGGAGCTTTTGACGGAAAGGTCGCGGTCGGTATAGTCGGGATAAACGAGAAGCATTCTCGCCTTGCGTCCGTTCAGATCTATTTTTCTCATCTCTTATGCGGGTTCTCCGCATCCTTTCAGAAGTTTCTTTTTTTATATTATGATTTGCTGTCGTACCATGTCGCACCGATCCCGGTGTCGACCTTGAGCGGGACCGACAGGCGGCAGCAGTTTTCCATCTTTTCCTTCACTAGCCGTGCGACAGCTTCGGAATGCTGACTCGGGCATTCGACGATAAGCTCGTCATGCACCTGCAAAATGAGCTTCGCGCCCGTATTGCTTTCCTCGAGCGCTTTCGCCGTGTCAAGCATCGCTATTTTGATTATATCCGCCGCCGTTCCCTGTATTGGCGTGTTGCGTGCGACGCGCTCGCCGAACGACACGACAGATCTCTTTGAGTTTTTCAGCTCCGGTATATTGCGCCGTCTCCCGAATTTTGTGACGACATATCCCGTCTGCTTCGCCTGCTCCACGGTATCATTGAGATAGTCACGTATACCCGGATAGTTGTCGAAATAGTTATTTATATACCGCTCGGCTTCTTTTTTTGTAACGCCTATATCGCGGCTGAGCGAATAATCGGATATACCGTATACTATGCCGAAATTGACTGCCTTCGCGCGCTTTCTCATTTCCGGTGTCACGTCCTCGAGCGGCACACTGAAGACCTGTGAGGCAGTGATGGAATGTATATCGTCGCCCTCTCTGAACGCTCTGATCATACGCTCGTCGCCTGCCATATCCGCAAGCACACGCAGCTCGATTTGCGAATAGTCGCAGTCGATGAGCACACAGCCTTCCTCTGCGAGGAAGAAGCGGCGCAGCTCGCGTCCGAGCTCAGTGCGCACCGGGATGTTCTGAAGGTTCGGCTCGATCGACGAGAGCCGTCCGGTCATCGTCAGCGTCTGGCGGAACGTCGTGTGGATCCTGCCGTCGTACTCGGCAATACAGCTCTGAAGCCCTTCGGCGTAAGTGCTTCTGAGCTTCGTGAGCGCACGGTACTCAAGCACCGCTTCGACGACCGGGCTGATGTATCTGAGCTTTTCAAGCACATCGGCATCAGTGGAATAGCCGGTTTTTGTTTTTTTGCCGGACGGCAGTCCGAGCTTCTCGAAAAGCACCGTTCCGAGCTGCTTCGGCGAGTTTATGTTGAAGTCAGTCCCCGAAAGGGTGTGGATCATCGTTTCGAGCTTTTCTATGTTTGAAGCAAGGAAACGTGAATACTGCTCAAGTCCCCTGCCGTCGACCTTAAAGCCCGTCACCTCCATATCGAAAAGCACACGCGCCAACGGTTTTTCAAGGTCTTCATACAGCTTTTCGCAGTCGGTTTTCGTCAGCTGCTGCCTGAGCACTCCGCGCAGCTTTTCAAGGCTTTCCGCTTCGTCGTGCTGCCCTACGCCGAGATACGATTCAGCCGTCCTTCCGAATGACGAGCCGCCTTCGTTTGGCCCGGCGACGTATGCCATGAGCGACACATCGTCGCAGAGGCTGACGAACCGGCATTTGCAGGCCGCATAGATCAGGTGCGCAAGGTCTTTGTACGACCATACGGTCACCTTATAGCGTTCATCCGAGAACAGCGGCGTTATATCGTCATCGAGCAGTGTCGTCATATATTTTCCGCCGCAGCGAATGAACAGCCATCCGCTATCGGCATCTGCCGACACGAAGGCTTCGTTTTGTTCGCATGTTTTCAGTATTTCCGATGTATCAGCGCTTTCGTATTCGGGCTGTTCTTCCGGTGACGCCTGCGCTTTATCGAGCCCGAGTCGCTTTGTGAACGACGTGAACTCAAGCTCGGAGAACATTTCGGTAAGCTTTGCAGCCTCCGGCGACTGCTTCAGGCACTTCGTCGGTTCAATTCCGGGCATATCGATGCATACTCGCGCGAGCTTCATGCTCATATACGCGCTTTCGCGCCCCAGAGCAAGCTTATCGTGAAGCGCGCCTTTTACGCTTTCGATGTTTTCGTAAACACCGTCGAGCGAGCCGTAGTCGGCTATGAGCTTGAGCGCCGTCTTCTCGCCGACGCCCTTGACGCCGGGTATATTGTCGGATGAATCGCCCATAAGCGATTTGACGTCGATCATCTGAAGCGGCATAACACCGTATTCATCTTTTATTCTTTTTACATCATACAGCTTGTCCTCGTGTGTTGAGGAGAGTGTGACGGTTATATTGTCGGATATGAGCTGGAAGCTGTCGCGGTCGCCTGTTACAATGACAGTCATCATCCCTTTTGCGTCCGCTTTTTTCGCAAGAGAGCCGATTATGTCGTCCGCTTCGTACCCCTCGCGTTCAATGACCTTCAATCCGAACAGCGACGCGAAGCGTTTCGCGTACGGAAGCTGCATTGCAAGCTCAGGCGGCATTCCCTTGCGCGTCGCCTTATAGCCGTCGTACATTTCATGGCGGAAGGTAGGCGCTTTCATATCGAAGGCGATTGCAGCGCAGTCGTATTCATCGGCGGAAAGGTGCTTATTTATAATATTCACAAAGCCGAAAACGGCGTTTGTGAACAGCCCGTTTCTGTTGGTCATCGGCTTCACGCCGTAGAACGCGCGGTTGAGTATGCTGTTCCCGTCAAACACTATCAGCTTCATTCCGTGGGCCTTTCCCGAAGCGTATGCTTCGTATGCTCTTCATATTATTCTAATACAAACGCGTCCGGCTGTCAAGACTTTTCGGTCAAACACAGCCTGCCTGTGCAAAATACGCGCTGTTCGCAGAAAAAAGAAAAGGACGGCAAGCGATCTTCACCTGCCGTACCTTGTTTTTTACTGTATTATGAACGCATCTGTGCTTCGCCTGTCAACGCAGGAAAGCGGCATTACATTTTCTTGACAGCCTCAAATTCATCGATCATTTCCCTGTCGGGTGCTTTTGTGAGAAGGCTCACGGTGACGAGCGCTATGCACGCGAGGATAAACGCAGGAAGCAGCTCGTATATTGCGAACGCGCCGCCGATGGGAGCGATGAGGTATTTCCACACGAATACCGCGACACCGCCGGTGAGCATACCGGCAAGCGCGCCCCATTTATTCGTGCGCTTCCAGAACAGCGCGAACAGCACGACAGGTCCGAACGCTGCGCCGAAGCCTGCCCACGCGAACGACACTATCCTGAACACAGAGCTGTTTTCGTCGAGCGCAATGATAACGGCGACGCCTGCGATGAGCGCAACGCACACGCGCGCAATGACCATAGCTGTTTTTTCGCTTATTTTCATCTTAAACACGTCACGCAGCAGGTTCTGCGAAACAGAGGAGG
>CAZFZL010000013.1:0-23196 GCA_964523005.1 uncultured Oscillospiraceae bacterium | reverse complement strand
AAACGAAAGTGACATATCACTCATCACCTCGCAGGGCGTGCAGATCATCAAGGCGACTCCCGAATATACAGAATAAAAATCAAAAGGATATGCTGTTATGAGTGACGCATTCAAAGACACCTTCAGAACGCTGATGATAGATCAGCACTTCCCCGACGAGCCTTATATCACCTTTGACCGATTCAACGCGAAGGAACAGATAAGCAAATGCATCGATGCCCACGTCGATTCGCTCCATGTGACGATGAAATGCCACTGGGGTCATTCCTACTACAAAACGAACGTCGGAAAAATGCACCCGGCGCTGCACGGGCGCGATATGGCAGGCGAGCTCGTCGCGGAGGGCAAGCGGCGCGGGCTCGAAATGATCGGCTACTACTGTATCGTATGGGATAACGTCGCCGCCTTGACACACCCCGAATGGCGGTTTATCGGACCCGAAGGCAAGCCGATGCACTGGCATGAGCAGAACGCGTACAGCGCTCTCCATACGTGGAATGTCAACTGCTTCATGGGCGGTTACCGCGAATACTGTCTCGCTCAGATAAAAGAGTTCTGTACTAATTACGACATCGATGGCGTTTTTCTTGACGCCTTCGCGCTCGGTGCCGACAGGAAGGTCGTGCTTTGCCACTGTCCGACGTGTATGGAACGCTATAAAAGGCTCGGACTCGACCCGTACAGCACCGACCCGGAGATGCGTATGAAGCTCGGCCTGCACTGGATGCAAAACTACGCCGACTTCATCAAAGACGTGCGCGCTGTCATGGACAGCACGGGAAAGAAGCTATCCCTCTCGCAAAACGGCGGACTTCTCGTAACGACGCCCGAGGTGCTTGATTATATGGATTGGGCATATAACGAAGGCGGCGAGCATCCGTACAACAGTGTTGCGCTTCGCGGCGTAAACAAGCCGGCGCCGCAGTGCGGAATACCGGCAGGAAACGACGCGTACGACGTATGGCCACCGAGCATTGTCAGGCTCATGACCTCAAATGTGCTCGCTCAGGGCTGCAGAACGTTTTTCTTCTTCCTCCAGGGGAGATACCCGGACGGCACGTTTGAAGAAAGCAAATACAGACTGCTCGCTGAAATAAACGCAGAAACTGCGCAGAAGCAGGAATTTGTCAAGGGCGCGTCCGCGCTGAAGGCAGCGGCGGTATATCACAGTGAGCTTACTCAGATATGGCGCGGCGGCGACAGCTGCTGCGGCTTCAACGACGGAACACCGGCTTCGTCCTATTACAGACGTACCGCGAACGCGATCGATATGATCAGAAGACAAAGCATACCGTGTGAACTTGTGACAGGCAGCCGCGCTTCTTTGAGTGAGCTTCAGCAGTATCAGCTCATCATACTCCCGGAATGCACTATAATCACACAGCACGACAAACAACTCCTTGAGGAATATGTCCGTACCGGCGGCACGCTCGTCGCGACAGGCGAAACGGGGCTTGTCAACGAAAACGGCACGGAAAGAGAGGAGTTCGCGCTCGCCGATCTCTTCGGTATAAAATACGAAGGCAAATGCGAAAAATATTACAGACAGGGCAGCTGCGGCTTCTTCCGCATGACAGCAGACAGCGAATACTTCAGCGAAATGCGAAAAGCCGATTACTACTACCCTGCCGGTGCGTTCCTTCAGGTCAAGGCCGACGGCGCATCGGTGCTCGCGGTGAGTGCCGAGCCGATCGACGTCGAGAGCGAGACAAACCATATCGGATGGGGCTTCCTTCCGCCCGGAAAGAACGCTCCGTACGCGGCGCTGACAGAGCATAAATACGGACGCGGTAGCGCAATTTACTGCGCGTCACCGCTCGGACTGTATTCATCGCTCGGTATACGCTGGTGCGCATACCTGATCAAAGGAATACTCAAGGCTAAGCGCGTCTCGTGCGGTATCGACCTGCTCGATCACAAAGAAGCACTCAAAGCGACGTACTTCGAAAAGGACGGTGCTGTGCTCGTGCATCTCGTAAACGATTCCGTCATTAACAACGGCGGCGATGTAGTTCCCGTGACGTGCCGCGTATCGTGCCCGGGCTTTACAGGAGTACAAACGGTTTATCCCGAAACGTCTGACGTGCGCAGAATAGACGGCGAATTTGAAGCGACCGCGGCAATCCATACGATCCTCAAACTGACACGGTTATCAGAAGGGCGTGATTTGTGATGGCAGGTACTTATATGCATCCCACGGCAGGGTACATTTACGATATGTGCTACGATCCGAAGGGATATAGGGAAGCTCGCTTCGCGCTCCCCGGTGCGCTCACCGCAGAGGAAAAAAACTATTTGCGCGAGCTCGCAATGCAGGTCAAGGAAACGTCGCTGAAGGATATCCAGAAGAAGCGTATAGCGCGCTGGAAAAGCCATAACGACCTCAAAACAACCGATTTGCTATTCGTAACCTACGCCGAAGACGGCTGGGTCGACCTTCTGCCGCCCGATGAAATGCGCATCCATTCACCAGTATGGTCAAATTATGAATGGTACCTGCGCCACATCCTGTACCGCGACAAAATGATCGACGACGACTTCGCTGTCACTGATGAAATGGCGTGCTTTGCTTCGTGGGACTTGGCATGGGACGACAAATACCCCGACGGCGAGCCACGTCCGCGCTTCACCGTCGACAGGGAAAAAAGTCAGGAAACGTTCGACAGAACCCGGGACGTATTCGGCGACATACTCAACGTGCGCGAATATATCTGCTTCCATATGATGTCGAACCAGCCGGGCGAGATCGCAAACATACACGGAAAGCTCGACCTCGAGCAGATGATGTTCGATATGTATGACGAGCCGGAAACGCTCCACCGTTACCTGAAAAATTCCACACGCGCCATGATCGATACCTTCCGGCAGATGGAAGCGTCAGGGCTGCTTATCCAGAACACGCAGGGTCATTATACCGACTCCGGCGGAAACGGCTGGACTGATTCGCTGCCGCCGAAAAAGCAGGGGGATGTAAAGCTTTGCGATATGTGGGGCTTCGGTGTCGCTCAGGAGTTTTCGGAGGTCTCGCCGGAAATGCACAAGGAATTCGGCATCGACTATCAAAAACAGATCCTTGAACTTTTCGGTCTGTCATCCTACGGCTGCTGCGAACCGTACACGAATAAATTCGATATTCTGAAAGAAATTAAAAACCTTCGCCGTATTTCATGCAGCCCGTGGTGCGATCTCGAACGCGCGAGCGAAGCGCTCGGCAGAGATTATATACTCTCAGTCAAAATAAACCCCTCCGTCATGATATACGAAAAAGACGAAAACGTCGTTCGTGAATATATCCGCCAAGCAGTAAGGAAAACAAAAAACAACTGCTCCGAATATCTTCTGAAGGATATAATACGGCTCGATAAGCCCGGAATGAAGGAACGCTTCCTGAAAATCGGAAAGATTCTGCGTGAAGAATGCAGCTAATGAAACCTGCCGGTCGTCGGATTCAGTTCCGACGACCGGCGCAACATGAGGCAAAACAGTGAAAATACGCTTTGTCGGTATAGGTATTCCACAGCACGGCGGTTTTATTTCCGACCGTCCGAACGGCAGCGGAGATTACGATCTCCTTTTCGTCCGTTCGCCGGCTTTTTTCGTACTCGGCGACGATCGCATACTTACACCGCCCGACACGCTCATCCTTTACGGACCGTCGGACAGGCAGTATTACGGCGCCGTCAACGACAATTACAGCGACGACTTCATCCATTTCGTCTTTGAGGACGATGAGTACCTGCTTGCGAAATACAACATGCCCGTCGGAAGCCTTATCGGGATAAAAAACGCCGCGGACATTTCGTCGCTGTTGCGAGCGGTGCAGGACGAACGCACCGGCGCTTCGGCAAGAGGAGCCGCGGCGGTTGATCTTTTCATGCAGCTGCTGTTTTTGAAGATCACCGAAAACATAACGCAAAGCGCGCTCTACGACGATGAGTCGTATCCTTTGCTCAATAAACTGCGTTCCGAAATATACAGCTGTCCCGGCAACGCAAAAAACGTGACGGCACTGGCTCACAGCGTAGGAATGAGCAATTCGCTGTTCTACGAAAAATACAAACGCTTTTTCAACACATCCCCGACACAGGACATCATCGAAGCGCGTATCGGGCTCGCGCGGCTGCTCCTGAAAACCACTTCGCTGACGATCAAGCAAATCGCGGCGGACTGCGGTTATACCTGCCTTGAGCATTTTCTCAGGCAATTCAAACTGAAAGCGGGACAGACACCCGCCGAATACAGAAAATCCGAAAGCAAAAAAAGAGAATAAGTCAGCACGTCAGGTGTAAAAGTCATTGTCATCCGGGGTTTCTTTATGTTAATATCAGAAAAAAGGACAGTTTTGATATTATGATAAAAGAATTTAGACCCTCCGCAATTCCGCTACTCCCGGTGGACCCGTATTTCAGTCTCTGGTCGTTTTCCGATACGCTCTACTCAGATACGGTACGAAACTGGACCGGACGTCCCAACACACTCACCGGAACCGTGACCGCAGACGGCACAACCTTTCTGTTTATGGGAAACAACCCGACAAACCTCCCGGTAATCGAACAAACCTCACTCACCATATACCCGCTACGGACAGTATATACGTTTGAAAATCACGCTCTTCGATTGAATGTGACCTTCATGACGCCTTTTTTCCCCGACGACGCGGCGCTTGCTGCATCACCGGTCGGGTTTATTTTTGTTTCCGTTTCTTTAAAAAGGTGCGAAAGCTTCAGCGTGACGTTGGAAGCCTTCTCTGACATGACAGTCTCCGAACCGCGCAGCCGCGTTATTTCCGGAACCTCGCACCGCTCGGCGTACATCGGAAACGCCTGCCAAAATCCGCTTTCCGAAAGCGGAGACAACGTGGCGATAAACTGGGGGTATCTGCACCTTGCACATCCCACCGCCGCAATCACCGGGCGCAAATCACTCACAGCACACACCGAGCTTTCCGAAGACGTATTTGTACTCGCGTATGATGATATCCATTCGATACGCTTCATGGGCAAAACGCTCGATGCATACTACACCACTCGTTTCCCGTCATTTTCGGAAATGCTCAAAAACGCCGTCGTCACAGCGTATCTATGTCTTGAAAAAGCGCAGAAGACGGATAACGCCATCCGCTCGGAAGCAATGAAGCTCTCATGCGAATACGCCGACCTCGTTTCGCTTTCTTACCGGCAGTGCTTCGCCGCACATAAAGCGGTCAGCTTCAACGGACAGCTGCTTTTTGTCTCGAAGGAATGCTTCAGCAACGGCTGCGCGCAAACACTCGACGTGACATATCCTTCGATGCCGCTGTTTTTGTGCTTTGCACCCGAATATGTCACCGGGATGCTTCGCGGCATATTCAGATTTGCCGAAAGCGATATGTGGAAATTTGAATACGCGCCGCACGACTGCGGTCAGTATCCGCTGCTCGACCGTCAGGTCTACGGTCTACTTGACAACGGCACATATGATCCGGCGTACCAAATGGCTGTAGAGGAATGCGGCAACGCAATAATCTGCACCGCTGCAGCGGTATTCTTCGGCGCTGACAGGAGCTTTGCCGATGAAAAAAGAAGTTTGCTGACCGGATGGGCGCGTTATCTTGCCGATAACGGCTATTTCCCCTCAGAGCAGCTCTGCACCGACGATTTTGCCGGCCATGTCGACAAAAACTGCAACCTGAGCCTGAAGACGATCGTGGCGCTTGCGCTGTTCGGCAGGCTTTACGGTGATGACGAATATACCGCGCTTGCACGCGATATGGCGAAGCGGTGGGAGAAAGACGCCGATGACGGCGATCACACACGGCTGAGCTTCGATGCGCCGGGAACATGGAGCCTGAAATACAATATCGTCTGGGACAGGATATTCGATCTCGGCCTGTTTTGCGACGAAACGTATGCGAAGGAGTGCGCCTTCTATACGGCAAAAGCGTACAGATACGGCACACCGCTCGATTCGCGTGAAACATATACGAAGCTCGACTGGCTCGCATGGACGAGCGTCATGGGAGATGAAAGCTATGCGCGATCGGTTTACGAATGCATATACCATATGACGAACGAAACTTTGTCCCGTGTTCCAATGACTGATTGGTATTATACCGACACAGCGTGCATGAAGGGCTTTCAGAACAGGAGCGTCGTCGGCGCACTGTTCATAAACCTGCTTAAAAGCAAGCTTTACGGAAAGGTACGATAGCATTTATGAAAAAAATCATTGCGATAATCCTGGCACTGCTCACAGTCTGTTCGCTTCTGACGCTCTGTGTGCTCGGCGTGCTCGCCGACGACACGGACACAAACGACAAGCCGACGCACGTTTTCATACTCAGCGACGAAACGCTCGCCGACGACAACAGCGCACCGTACGACGCCGACGCGCTCGCGCAGCTTTTCAAATCGTACGGCTGCGAAGCAACGGTGATCAGCTCACAGACACTCGCGTGCTTTGACGATTTCAACACCGATGTCTGCGACGTACTGATGATACCGACCGGCGAAGCCTTTCCCTACGCCGCGGCGGAAAACTTCAAGCGTTATCTTGCCGACGGCGGCAAACTGATAACCTCCGGCGGATATGCGTTCAAAAACACGGTTTATCCCGAAGGCACCGGCAGCGACGCGGAAAACGGCAGCGCGGCGTGTGTCGAAACGACCTCAGCGTCAGTATCTCCCTGTCTGAGATACCGTCTTAACAATACGCAGACGGTACCGGGTAAAAAATACACCGTTTCGCTCGATCTCGCGTTCACAAAGGGCGCGGACGGCACCGGTATCGCTCACGCCTCCGTCTATTTCTATGACGCAGGCGGCTCGCTGTTGGGCTGGAAGGATTTTTCAGCGTCCGATTCCTCGACCGACGGCTGGCAGGCGATCAGCTACGAATTTACCGTACCGACCGGCACGGTGTATACTGATATACGCATCGGTCTGTATCAGACGACCGGCGCTTTGAGATTCGACAACGTGAGCGTTACGGGAAGCAACGGCACAGTGTTTACCGACAGCTTTGAAGACGGATATTCCGATTGGGACGTGCTCAAGACGGACAGCGCGATAACTTATTCGCTCGTCACCGGGATAACGCGCGGCGGAAACACCTGCATAATACTTGAAAGCTCCTCCAAAGGAACGGCATCGTACGAATGGGACGTGCAGGCAGCAGCTCAGTCAGGCTCGCTCGATGTGAGCTTCTATGCGTATTACAACGGCGTTTCGGGCAGCGTCGGTATTTATCTCGATTTTTACAAGGACGCTACGCGCACCGAAAGAGTGACCCTCTCGTCCGAAACGGGAACGGTCGGACTTCATTCGCGCCACGCCGTGCTTGAGCTTAGCAGCTACGATTTCGATTCGCTCCGGCTCGTGTTTGAAATGAAAAACGCCTCGGGCTTCGCGGCACTTGACAATATATCGATCACATGCGGTGATACCGTATTGCTCTCGGACAATGGCAACGGCAGCGGCGCGACGGTCAATGAAGCCGGCGCTTCTGCGCGTTCGGACACCATATCATACAGCAGAGCCGGACTGTCATCAACTGAACCGAGCTTCGTGGGCGATCTGCTTTTATATCCTGACGCAGCAGTACCGCTGTTCGACCTTGAGGCAGTATACGACGACGCAGTGCGTATAAGCGCCGCTTCCGCTCAAAGCGTTTTCAGCGAGGGCGATCACCTGGTCAGCCAAAGCAATATCACCGGCTATTCGGCCATCACCGTAACGGGAAATTACAAGGGGCGCTGGCAACCGCTGTTATACGCCTATAACGCGCTCGGCGAGCGCGTCGGCACTGTCGCCGCGATATTCCGTATATTCGAAACCTCAACAACAAACGGAGCGCTCGGCACACTCAACACGTGGAACGGGTACGAAGGCGCTGCAATCGGCTTCTTCGGTGTCAACAACGTCGACCTGTTCGCCGAAGGAAACGATACACTGCGCGCCGGACTTGCCGGGCTTGCGAAGGCACTTTGCGAAACAACATATATATGCAGCGCTGAAAACAAATATGACTGCTACAAGCAGGGCGAAAAGCCAAACATCGCCGTATCGGTCGAAAACCTGTCCGACACCGTTGAATCGGCTACCGCGAGCGTCGTGATTACCGCAGAGGATACGGGCGCTCAGGTGTTTTCAGATACCAACACCGTAAAGATACGTCCGGGTGTACGCCGTGCAATGTCGTTCAACTGGAGCGACTGCGAAAAATTTGAAGACGATTTTTACTACGTACACATCGCCCTTTACGGCGAAGACGGCGAAGTCATCGACGAATATACGACCGGGTTCGCGGTATGGTGTGACGAAGTAATAGCAAACGGGCCTGCATATACATATCACGACAACTATATCCACCTCGTGGGCGACGACAAAACGGAAACGGCAATATACGCCTCCGGCGTCGACGACGGCGCGAACCTGTTCATAAACGAAGACCAGACGCCGCTCGCGTGGCTTGAGGATTTTGAACGCAGACAGGACGCAGGGCTGTACATTTATGAAAACCTTCAGCAATACCTCGTTTACGGCGACTTTAAGTTCATCTTCGCTTCCGATACGTCGCTCGAAAAGCACATGAGGACTGTCGACTGCGTGGTTTATCTGGCGCAGCGGTACAATCAGATATACATGATGGGACTGGCGATCGGAAACGACACAGCGGCAGTTGACGAAACCGAAAAGGTCTGTGAATTCGTAAAGACCTTCGCCGAGCGCTACAAGGATGTACCTGGTATCATCTTCTATCTCAACGGCGACCTCGTGTGTGAACCGGATTCAACGGCAAACGATGCGTTCCGCTCATATCTGAAGGCGCGTTACGGCACGGACGATGTGCTCCGTGACGTTTGGAACGAAAGCAGCGCGTCCCTCGAAAGCGTGAAATACGACACCTCCTATTCGTTCGGCGGTTCCGGATGGAACGACGTAAAAGCATATGATCAGAACGTGTTCAGAACGGCGCTCATCAAAGAGTGGTGCACGGCTCTTGAGGATGAGATAGACAGCGTTACGGGCGGCTCAAAGCTCATACTGTGCGAATTTTACAGCTGGCCGTATCAAAGCGTCGATGTCCCTTGCTCGATCGGTGATCTCGGCTATTCAAACATAGGCTATTTCGAATCAACGGAAAAATTTCCGCAGACGATAGCGTACTCCGACCAGCGCTGGCAGGGAAAATCGCTCGGCATCGGCGAAACGAACAAAAGAACAAACCCGCTTTATTCCGATACTCAGTCGTATTACGAATCGTCCGGTTACGAATACGCACGCGGATTCTTCTTCACGACGTACTATACGACGTATGCGCTCGGCGGAAACCACTACCAGCTTTGGTGCTTCAACGACGAATCAAAGTATACGTTCTCGTGGGGTATGAACACCGGCGGTGAGCACTCGGCACGCGATCTGTTCTATTGGATGCGGAACGCGAATTTTATCACCCGTTCGTCTGAACCCGTCTACGAAACGCCCTCAGTCGCCTTTGTAACGGCAGACTCGACACGCCTTTCCGGTTCGAGCAGCAGTTATTCGAACCATTACGCCGTCATCAACGCACTCAATATTGCGCAGCTCACGCTGACCGACAATATCCTCACCCTGAACGAAAGCAATTTTGATATTCCAGATGGCGTGGAGGTAATCTTCTATCCGCTCTGCTATACCATGCCGGACGACGTGTATGAAAAGCTCCTTAGCTGGGTGAAGGACGGCGGAACGCTCTATATCTCCGGAGACTTCGCGTACGATGCGCTCACAAGAGAACGCTCAAACGGCGATCGGCTGACCGAGCTTGCCGGAGTGAACGCAGAAAGGGTGAAGTACGCCGGCACCGATGTGTCCGGCAGCGCCGTTTCCTATTCCAACGGCACTTATCAGCGCAGCGGAAAGCCCAATGTGATTCTCACGGCGGCAGGCGCAAGCGCCGTCTATTCCACCGACGACGGCACGCCGGTCATAACGCAGTACGCTCTCGGAAACGGCAAGGTTATATACAACAGCGATCCGATAGAGCTTTTCACGTCCGAAAGCACCGTTCAGGCAAACGTCGCGCTGTACTCTTACGTGCTTTCCGCCGGAAATATATCCGGCAGCGCACTAACTTGTACTGCCCCGTGCGTACTCAAGCAGTTCCGGCTCCCACTCGCCGACGGAGGCTCTTTTGTCACCGTCGTCAACTCCTCAACAGAGAACGTAAAAGCTGAATATGTGTCCGGAAATGATACATATTCGTTCAGCGTGGACGCGTCCGGCGCCGGATGGATGAGATTCACCTCCGACGGTTCACTCTTTGCCGTCATGTACAACGGAAAACTTGGCATGAACGGCAGCGCCTTCATCAATAACGGCACGTTTGCAGCTATATCATCACTCGACGGTCTCGGACTGACCGTCTCGAAAGCCATCGCGGTGATGCCGCAGGCGTCGGGAAAATTCTCACTCGTCAGTAAAGCGGATTGGGAAAACATATCTGTCTGTTACGGTCAGCTCTACGGCGGTAAATACATCAGCGGCGGAGCGCTTGCCTATACCTTACAAGACGGATGTATTTCGTTCAGCGTACCGGACAACGCCGTGAACTGCTTCGTGATCATTTGTGAAAGCGGTTCAGAGGACGAATGCTCGACGCTCATCAGCACAGTGCTGCAGGGCAAAGCCGCAATGAAAAACGAAAGCGATACCTCCGAATCGTCCGAAAACAAAGACACCTCAGCATATTACATTGCCGGCGGCATCATCGCCCTGCTCGCGTGCGGCGCAGCACTTGGTGTTGTTCTGAAAATAAAACGCAGTAAAAAATAAATTCCGGGTACAAAAATACCGGTCGTCGGAATTAACTCCGACGACCGGCTTTTTTACTTTTTCTTTTTCACAGCGAGCGTATGTAGTCTATGTATTCTATCCCGTACTCGTCCTCTCCGGCAAGAACTCCTGCTGCACGCAGTCATATACGAACATTTTCACAGCGAGCGTATGTAGTCTATGTATTCTATCCCGTACTCGTCCTCTCCGGCAAGAACTCCTGCTGCACGCAGTGCCGAGACGGTGGAGGTGGCAGCGGCGTCAATGATGGCCATATCGAGCCCCGCCATCACAGCGCAGGCGAGGAAAGCGTTGTTGAGGTTTGCGCGCGCCGGCAGTCCGAACGATACATTTGACACGCCCATGACGGTCTTTGATACGGGCAGCGTCTTTTTAAGCAGCGACACAGTCTCAAGCGTCGTTTTCGCGTTGTTTTGTCCGAACGCCGCCGCCTCAACGAGCGCATCAACATATATCCTGTCTTCCCTGACGCCGACCCTGACGAGCCTGTTTACGAGTAATTCGGCGATCCTGACACGTTCCTGTGCCGTCTCCGGTGTGCCCGCTTCGCCGACCGGTAGCGCGACGATACCGTATTTTCCCGTTGAAAGCAGATCGGACAGCTCGTCGATCCGCTGAGAAGGCGTAACGGAGTTGATCACCGTTTCCCTGTCGCCGCAAAGACACGCGACGTCGAGTATAACGGTCGGGTCGGGAGAATCGAGCATTATCGAGCATTGCGTCGTTTCGAGCGCGAGCGCAAGCGTTTTCGCCATCATGCCGCGTTCGTCAGCACACAGCGCGGTGTTTATATCGAGCATATCGGCGTTTTTCGCCTGCTGTCTGATCAAAGCCGCAGCAGCCTGCTCATCGCCGCTCTCGAATATTTTCAGCACCGACGGGATCGAGCTGTTGAGTTTTTCTCCGACAATTATCATTTTTCGTTATCCCTCGAGTCGTTTTGCTTTTTTCTGATTTTTTCCGTCAGCCGCGCGGTCAGCGCGGATTTTTTCAGCGGCGTCATAAGGTAAAATCCGTCGGCGTCTTCGTATACTTCGTTGATTATGTCCATCGCAAAATCAGAGCTTATATCAAACACTTCTTCGGGTGTTTTCCCGTTGAGCGCATCTATGACGCTCTGCGGTATCTCAACGCCCGGCACTTCGTTTGAAAGGAAAAGCGCGTTTTTGTATCCGGCAGGCGGCAGAACTCCGGCGATAATGTAAGCGCCAAGCTCCGCTTTCGCCTTTCGGAAATTGTCACATGCCTGACGCGTGAATATCGGCTGTGTAAAGAATACCTCTGCGCCGCATTTCTTCTTTCGCTCCGCTCGCCGCAGCTCCGCCTCAAAATTGAGTGCGTTGACATTCAGCGCGCACGAAACAAGATATTCCCTTCCCTGAAGGACGGTAGAGTTGAGCGTCGCTATCATCGATATAAGATCAAAGGAAGTACAGGAAAATACGCCCTTCTCGGCGTGCGTAACGTGAGAGGCGGAATCGCCTGTAACCGCAAGGACGTTCGTGAGTGTCTCGATGCTGCCCGCTATAAGCGCGCCGCGAAGCCCGATAAAATTTCTGTCACGACATGACAGATGCGGCATCGTCTCAATCAACGCCTCGCGTTTGATCTTCTGCGCCATCACAAAGCTGTCTGCGCGCGCACGCGCGAGCGGCGAGTCAGCGACAGTGATCACGTCAGCGCCGGCTGCCTTCAGCGCCTTCGCAGCATCCACAAGAAAAGCAGCGTCGGTATCCTGAGGCGGATCCAGCTCGACCGCAATAAGCTTGCGCCCGGAAGCAAGAGCGGCTCTGACAGGATTAAATACAGGCTCCGCAATATTTTTCACCGCATAACTCTTCGGTGTATATACAGTCACGCCCTGCTGAATAAGCGAAACGGTACATCTAATATGTTCCGGAGTCGTACCGCAGCAGCCGCCGACCGCGAACGCGCCGCTGCGTTTGATCTGAACCATCTTTCTTGCAAAATAATCAGGCGTCGCACGATACTCCATCCTGCCGCTGAGCGTAGACGGATATCCGCTGTTTGGCATAAAGCAAAGCGGTATAGTGAGCGGTTCGTCGGCAAGTGCCTGTGCAAGCGATACCATGTGGGATGGGCCGCATATGCAGTTCAGACCGGCAGCACTTACAATTCCATCCGCCTGTGCTCTTTTTATAAGGTCCTTATAATAGCGGCCGTGACGCGTTGTACCGTCCTGCGAAACGGCAAACGATACGATAATAAACGCATCCGGGACTTTTTCGCGTATAAGTCTGAGCGCCGGAACGATGTCGTCATATTCCGGAAGCGTCTCAAAAATAAAATTTTGCGCCCCAAGCTTGATAAACGAGCGTGCGGCGGCAAGATAACATTTTTCACTTTCATCGCCGTCAAGGCCTCCGATGCTGCAAAAAACCTTCACAGCTCTGCCGCTCTGTACGGCGGCTTCACACGCAAGGCGATAGCCTGCCGAAAGCAGTCCTTCGAGCTTGTCACCCTGCGCAATGCGCAGCGCCGCAAAGGTGTTTGTCGTTATCGCGTTGCATCCGGCGTCGATATATTCATTGTGTATTTGTCTGACGATATGCGGTGAGTGCAGATTTGCGTTTTCACAGCAGCCGTCGTCGTTCGTCTTTTCGTAATAATACGTTCCGAACGCACCGTCAAAATACAGTTCTTCCACTTTTTCTTCCGTTTCTATATCAGTTGAGGTCCTCCGACATCACAATGACCTTCATCGGCTTACGTTCATTTCTGTCCGCGGCTTCTACCAGCACGAACATCATCACCGCCAGAAACTCGTACGGCACCGGACAGAATATCCCCGGATTGACGAGCGAAACAAGCCATAACCCGATGAAGGAAAGCAGTACGGTGAACTTAAAGGAATCTATGTTTTTTATCAGCGTTACGAGCCTGAGCGTGACCTGAACGAGGTATGCTGCTACACCGAACAGTCCGAGACTTCCGAGTATCTGCATCGGCGCGGAATGATACCAGTGCATCGCGAAGTACTTGGGGTCGTATACATCCGAGTTACCGGAATATCCAAGCCCGCATCCAAATATCCTGTTCGACGCGAAGTCCTCCTTCATCCTCTCGTAAAGCCTCACGCGCGGCTCGGACGAGCCGATAAAGTTGTAGCTTCCCGTCTGTGCATTATAATACAGCGCCTTTAGTAATATACTGCGAAGCTGATATATGACGCCTGATACCGCGAGCACAGACCCGACAAGGAACGCGCCGTTGAGCAGGCGATGCTTTTTATCAAGGATAATACCGGCGACCGAGCAAATAACGTATTCGACTCCGCCCATTATCCACCCGCCGCGTGAACAGGAAAGCATAATAGCGACTGCGATTAAAAGCCCGACTGTAAGGTGGATCGCACGTCTTTTCGTGAAATGGAACACGAACGGCATCGTGATTATCAGGAATGTAGTAAGGTTATTTGCCCACTGTATCGACGGTATCTCATCGGCCTCGAGAATTATTGACAGGTCGGAGAGTATGAACCTGAATATCATGAATACGCCCAGCAGCGCCGATATGTACATCGTCTTCGCGAAAAACTCTCTGTTGTTATTGTTTTTTCCGCACTTGACCTGAGTAGCAAGGAATATGTATGCGGCGACCATCCCGAGCCCGAGCCCGAAAACGTAGTAAAGCGACACCTTGTTGAAGTAATCAGCTTGAGTGATCGTGCCTATACCGCCGAGCGTCACCGCAAGGGTAACGGCAAGCATCCCCCAAAACGACCTCCCGAAGAACGGCTTCCGGCTGTGTACAAAAAGCCTGTACAGAAGCGCCGCCGCGAACGGTATCGCCAGCCACCAGAGCTTTATGAAAGTTTCATATGAATCATAGCAGGTTATGACTGTCATAGCCAGCATCATGAAAGGCGCGGTCGTCACAAGTATATCACTGCAAACAAACAAAAGTACGCATATCAATAATACAAAAAAGACCGTCCCCTGTACTTCAAGCCCAAACGCGTTAACAAGGCATCCAACTGCCAGCATCGCCGCAAGATAATAATTCGTGTGCAGCAGCGAGCGTATTTTTTCAAGAAAAGTCATTATCAATCCAAACCCCGGTTTTTCTGCGCCCTGCCGGGCACATCAATACAGCCAAAACAGTATAACATATACGGCAGGCATTTACAAGGCATTTCTTCCGTTTTGTCAATTCTTAAGAAACCTTGCCGCTTTTACATGTTTTTTTCAAGGCTCCTGCCGTATTCAAGCGCCGGCGGATCGCCGTACAGCGCACGATAATCACTGCCCATGTACGAGCCGAACGTGGTTATCAGCCCAAATCCGAGTGAGGTGTAGAACCGTATGTCGTCATCTACAACCTCTTCGTCGTAAACAAGGCGCTTCGGCGGTTTTACGAAGCCGGAGTTGAACGCGTTGTCGAGCCAATATTCCAGCACGCGTGAGGACGACGGCTCGAAAATATTCAGCAGCTGCGTGAGCAGTGCGCGGTATTCGCTGTTTTTAGCGTCGTTCGGATCGCGCATCGGAACGCGCTGGTTGCGCTGCATAGGCGCAAATTCGAGAAACAGCCCTTCATCCGGCTTCAGCTCCGGCACGTCGAGAAAATCGGCGTAGGCAATATACGAAAGCTTCGCGTCACTGTCGTAGGCACGCAGTCCGCGGATGATCGCGTTCATCATTATTATATTATGGTCGGCGCCCGTCCTGAGCGCGCGGCATTTTTCACATTTGCAAAGCGAATGAAATGAATCGTCAGGCCATAAACAATAGTTGTGCGAGCTTTGTCCGAGCAGCTTAGCAAGCTTACGGGCGTTCTCGGATATTATCTCAAGCGCGTCACTGTTAGAAACGCAGCAGTTGAGTTCGCGCTTCCTCTCGCCGTCGTCACCGACGCGAAAAAACTCCGGGCTCTTGTCAAACATATCTCGCGGCAGCAGCCATTCAAGCGCATGCAGCTCGTATTCGAGACTTATACCGCTCTGCTCATATTCGTCAAGCATCCGGCGCACCGCCGGCTCGGCGATCCTGTTGAGCACCTTCTGAACGCTGTTCGGCTTCTCCGTCACTATCTCGTGTATACCCAGAACGTCCAGCTTCGCTTCCTTCATCAGCCTGAGCCATTCCCGGTCTATCTCATCTATAAGCAATACTACGCCCTTTTTTGGTTTCATATAAATACACCTCCAAAATGATAATACAATTTTAACATATCGTAAAAAAAAGTCAAGATAATTATTGACAAGCACGCAAAGATGTGTTAGAGTGGTGTCAGATAAGTGTTAGAGAGGATGTGAGTCGGTGCCGGAGCACATGAAGAGTCAGGGCTCGCTGTTGTTTGAGGATATTCGTTTCGGATCAGGCAAGCAGGCCGTATCAGGAGAAGAAATAACACAATATGAAAAGCTGCGTTCGCCGGAGCAGAAGCTCAGCTTCGGATATTTCGATGAAGCACTCAAAGCCGTCGGGGTCAAGCCGGACAGAGCGCTGTATAAAAAACGCGGGCTTGTCAACGATTCGTTGTTCTACACAAACCTTGCGCTTTTACTGTCCGACGAATGCAATCACACCATAAAGATCAGCACCTTCGAGGGAAATTCCAAGACGAAATTTATCGAACACACTGATTTATGCGGCAGTGTGCTCAGCCAGTACCGTCAGGCGTGTGAATATATCACTTCTCGATATGCCGCCTCGCACTATCCGCCGCATGCGATATGTGAAGCGCTTTCAAACGCAGTGATCCACCGCAGTTACGAATTCAGCGGAAGCATTCTTATTAATATATACAGTGAGCGCATCGAAATACTGTCGATAGGCGGACTCATCGGAGCGCTCACGCCGAACGATATACTCGTAGGTATGAGCCAGCCGCGCAATCCGCTGCTCGCCGAGATTTTCGCCCTGTGCGAAGACATCAGCGTAAGCGGTTCCGGGCTTGGGCGCATCGGTGAATGCTACAGGGAAAGCGAGCTGAAGGTGTCGGTGCGTGTGTCAGACAATGTGTTCATCGTTTCGCTCCCCGACCTCTCAACGTCCTCCGCGCGGTTCACCGCGCACGAAAAAGCAGTCATGACATACGTTCTGGAAAACAGCTGCATTACAAGGAAAACGGCCCAGGAGCTGTTGAAAGTGTCGCAGACAATGGCGGGCAGAGTAGTATCCGGACTCGTCTCAGCGGGACTTCTCGAAAAAATCGGCTCCGGAGCAAGCTGCAGATATATAAAAAAATAAAAAGCCGAAAGGAAAAACAAATGAAAAAAATGCTTTTCTCTCTCACCCTCGTGCTACTGATTCTCTCGTCGATGCTCGCGTCATGCGTTAACAACCCGCCTGAAGTATCAAGCGTTGAAAGCGCCGAAGCTTCAGAGGCGGAAAGCACCTTTGAGCTCAAAAAAAAGGACATGGAAGGCGATGAGATTATCTTTCTCGTCCCGGACAACACCTATGCATATTACGAATCGTTCGAAATATATGCAGAAGAGCTTAACAACGAAGTAATCAATGATGCAGTGTTCAACCGCAACGCTACGGTCGAGGACTATTACAAATGCTCGATCCTCGCTGAAAAGAGCAGTGCAATATCCGACAAAATACGCACGAACGTCGACTCCGGGATAACGTATTACGACGTATATATGCCGATGATGAACGACGCGGTGTCAGTCGCGGCAGACGGCTATCTCTACGACCTCAATTCGCTCGAAAACCTGAACCTCAAAAACGCTTATTGGGATCAGGCAGCGAACGAAAGCCTTGAGCTCGCCGGAAAGCTCTATATGACGACCGGCGATATATCAACGCTTGACAACGACTGCACCATGGTCATGTTCTTCAACAAACGCCTCGTCAGCGACAACGGCATGGAAAGCCCCTACGACATGGTGAAGGACAACAAATGGACTCTCGACAACGTCTATGAGATGTCGCGCGAATTCACCTCGGACAACGGTGATTCAAAGTGGAACAACGAAGATAAATACGGTCTCCATGTCGCCTTCAATGCCACCCATTCATTCTTCTTCGGCTGCGGAGGCAGAACGACCACAAACGAAGACGGCACAATACAGCTCGTCATGGACTCCGAAGCAAACGTTACCATACTCAACAACGTATTTGATGTCGCGTTCGCCGATGACGTTGTTACAAACAAGACGGCCGGCTGCGCCACATTTGAAACGATTTGCGAAATGTTCACAAACAAGCAGATCATTTTTACCACCTTCGCGCTTATTGATATAAAACAATTCCGCTACGCGAAGGATTTTGAATTCGGTATACTCCCTTATCCGCTTGCGGATGAGAACCAGGAGGATTATATATGCTTCGTCAGCACGGGACTCGTTCCGGCAATATGCTTCCCGAAAAACGCTGACAAGCTTGACAACGCCACTCTCGCCGTCGAAGCCATGGCTTATTATTCCACCGACACTCTGACTAAAGCATATTACGAGCAAACGCTCATGTACCGTGATCTCCAGGACAACGACAGCGAAGAGATGCTCGACATAATCTTCAAATCAAGAGCCTACGACATGGGCTTCATATACGGCTGGGGCGGAATCCGCTCTATAATCCAAACACTCAACGACCGTACAAGCCGTGATTTTGTGTCCGCATTCGGCGCGATCAAATCCGCTGTCCTCGCAGATATCGAATCAACCCTTGAAGAATACGCATCTGACAAATAAATACATAATAAAGGAAATTAATTGAAAAATGAAAAAACTCATGTGCTTTATTCTCTGCGCTGTAATGCTTTTGATCACCTTCTGCAGCTGTGACAACAGCAATCACGATTCCTCAACGCCGGCTTCTTCAACCGTCGAATCCGAATCGAGCGAAAGCAATAAAAGCGTCGCAGATGTCCCCGACGTCGACTACAACAACGAAAAGTTCGTCATCCTTACGACCTACACATCCACCACCATTACCAACCCTGAGTTCGGCGGCTCCGACGGTGAGGAGTATATCGCCGACACCATCAACGACGCTGTGTTTGCGCGAAACGCTTCTGTTGAGGATATGCTTCACATAAACATCGAAGAAATAATGATCTATGACGACGGCTCATCCAACCCGATGTACGAAGCCATTATGAACGATGTCAACTCCGGAAACGCCGCCTACGACCTCGTGCGTCCGCGCCTTATCTTTTGCGCGACGCTTGGGAGAGACGGTTATCTTCAGGATCTTCTGGATCTCGAGTATCTGCACGGTCTGAAGGAAGACTGGTGGTACGATTACTGTAACGACACCATGAAAATCGATGACAAGCTGTTCTTCGCGATGGGTGATATCAGCTATCGCACCATAGCAAACGCAGCGTGCATCGTCTACAACAAGGAAATGCATTCGTCATACGGACTTGAAAACCCCTACGAGCTTGTAAAGAGCAACGCATGGACTATGGATAAGATCCTCGAATGGAGCGTTCTCGTCAAGAACGACGAAAACAACGACGGCAAGATAACCTATGAAGACACCTACGGCGTCGGCGGACAGTACGACCAGATATGGGGACTGTTCTACGCAGCCGGCGGACGACTCGCCGAAAAAGACGATGAAGGCATTCCGGAAATCACAATATACAACGAAAAGAACGTCAACGCAGTCAGTAAGATCCTTGAGCTTATGCAGAACAAAGATTATTTTGTGTGCGCAAACGATTATTTCGGAGTAGCCCAATGGCCCGGTCAGCTTCTCACTCAGGCGTTCGTCGAAGGCCGTAATCTTCTCTATTTCTCAAGTCTCGCCGGCGTGCTTTCGCTTCGCGAAATGAAGGTAGATTTCGGAATTCTTCCTATGCCGCTGTTCACCGATGATCAGGAGAACTATGAGACGTTCCTCTATTCATACGGAGCGCACGGGATATGCATATCCTCGATACTTGACGACGAGCGTACAGAGCGCGCATCGATCGTAATGGAAGTGCTCGGCGCGGAATCGCGCAACATCATCACCCCCGCATACATCGAAAAGGCGTTGAAATATCAGCAGACCCGCGATGACGAAAGTCAGGAAATGCTCGATATCATATACAGCACAGTCGGCTGCGATATCGGCCATGTCTATCAGTGGGGCAACCTCAACTTCAAAGTACTCCATGCCCTCATCAACTCCTCCGCTAACAATTTCCGCTCACTTTACGAAGCAAATCTTCCTGTGGCAGAAGCACAGCTTGAAGAAGACCTGGCTGCATTCAACAAGAACAACTGAAAGAGAGAAACACATCGACAATGAATCTGTCAAACGAAAAAATCCTTGAGAGCGTCGACTCCTGCCTTGGTTGGATAGAAAATCAGATGCTCAGCTACAACCGCGGCTCCGTCGGAGTATACGAGCGCATAAGGATCAATGTCAACCGCCGCATCTGCTGGACGCGTCCAGACTGCAACGCGGAAATCGCCAGAGTAATTCTCAAGCGTAAAAGAGAAGACCAGCACGACATTTATGAAAACATCGTAAACTGGCTGCTGTCCGTTTCCGACAACGATCCGTTGTCCGCTTGGTACGGCTCGTTCCCGTTCTACCTTTACAACGGCGAATACTCTGACCTGAGCGGTCAGGTGCGTTTCCAAAACGACAACGGCAAGGTGCTTATCGCGCTTTGCGATATGTATTCACAAACAAAGGATGAACGGCTGCTTGAAGCGGCTAAGCATCTCGCCGATTACTGGCTTTCCGTCCAGCGTCCCGAGGGCTGGTTCTTCCGCAAAGACGAGTTCAGAACACAGGGACTGTACAAGGGTCCGTGCTTCATTTTCTGGCTTGCCGCAGGAATAGCGCAGCTTTACGGCCTTACCGGTGATGAGAGGTATCACAAAAGCGTCCGCAGCTCAATGAAATATCTGCTCGACCTTCAGCTCGCAAGCGGCAGATTTGCAACAACCTATGAGCTGTTGAAGCACGAGGATTGGCGTCCGCCGTCCTCCGAAAGCAGTATTGCGCTATTCTGTATTGCCCGCATACTGCGCAGCATTCCCGATGCCGGATATCGTATCGCACTCGACAAGGTCGGTGCGTATGTTCTCTCGCTTTGCCACGAAAGCGGCGGTGTCATAAACAGCGACAGCGAAAGCCTCAATGCGTCGCTCCAGGACAACCCGATTCTTTGCGACCTTGTTTATACTGAAGGCTTCGCGCTGATGGGTCTCGTTGAAGCATACACCCTTACAGGCGACGAGAGCTACCGCACGGCGGCAATCAATCTCGCTTCGTTCCTGATAAACATACAGTGCCGCAATGAAAACCCTTTGTGGGACGGTGCATGGCGCGGGATGTATAACCCGGTCAAATGCTGCTGGGAAGGCACTGCCGATCAGAACAACGAAATTGACGAGGGCGGAATGTATTCCGTCTATACCGGCTGGTGTAATTCAACAATAATGGATGGACTGCTCGGCGTAAAGGAGATCTTATAATATGAAAAAAATCATAGCGGCCGTACTGACGCTTCTGATTACAATGACGCTGTTCGTTTCGTGTACACCTTCTGACGCATCAGACTCGACGTTAAGCACAGACGCTTCACAGGAAAGCACACAGGAAGAAAGTAAAGCAGGTGATACATCTGCCAAGGAGGATTCTGAGACCGTGAGAGTATATAATGTAAAAGACTACGGCGCACGTGGAAACGGCTTTGACGACAGCGCCGCAATACAATCAGCGATAAACGCCTGCGCGTCTGCCGGCGGCGGTGTGGTATATCTGCCGGAAGGCGAATATGCGATAGCCGAAACGCTGATAAAAAAGGCCAAGGTCAGCATCAAGGGCGATGGCGCATGGGCAACGTACCTCGTATGGGCAGGCGGCAGTGAAAGCGCGATGATAGATACCTCGAACGAATCGCTCTGGGGCACGTCGGTAGAAGGCATATTCTTCAAAAAAAGAAGCGCTGTCTCTAAGGTCACCGGCATACTCGGCGGCTCGACGCTCACCAACTACAACTCGGCGATCGGCTCTTTCAAGGATCTCGTTTTCTACGGACTGTACTGCGGAATCTCCGGCGACGCCGAGCCGGATGGTGTCGGCATCTTCGACTGCTACTTTGAAAACATATTTATGAGCGACTGCACCTACGGATTCCACCTCTACGGTTCGGGAAACACGATAATCCACCCTCGTGTATCCACATGCAAGGCAGGACTTGTGCTCGATTATCTCAACGGCGAATCGTTTGACGGCGTGCACGTAATCGGCGGTATCTTCGCAGCCAACACGATCGATATACTCGTACCGAGCAAGAACGGCACCCGCCCGTGCGATTTCGTCGGAACATGGTTCGAAACAGCAGCCCAGGGTATACTCTCTATAACGAACGCCAACACACGCGTCATGAACATGACCTTCCGTGACTGTATGCTCAACTCGTCTGCTGACGGAAAAAACTATTTTCTTTTTGACGCTTCGAATGCTGTCGGTGTCGTAACACTCGATTCATGCACCGTTGTGACCTACGCCGGAATAGTAGAGCCGAAAAGCAGTGCCGGAAAGCTGGCAATAACGAACCTCCAGGTTTACGATTCCACAACATATGTTATAAACGATTCCGACCAAGGCTCAGCAAGCTTCACCGGCGACGGAACAAAAACAGTCTTCACCGTAGTTCATTCGGTCGGTAAAACACCCTCGTTCGTAAACGTCACCCCGTCCTCCGCCGCAGCAGCCGAAGGCACCTATTATGTAACCGCTGACGACAAAAGAGTAACCGTTACGTTCACAAAAGCACCCGCAAAAGGCGAGATTGTCTCGTTCTATTGGCAGGCGCAGAAATAACATTTATTATCCGAAAACGCTTGTTCAAAATTTTTAAAAAAGGAATGATTATAATGAAAAGATTTTCAAGAATCATGCTTTGCGCCGCAATGCTCGCGCTGCTCATATCCCTTGCAGCTATCCCGGCAAGCGCCGCAAATGATACCGCCTACATCAAGATCACAAGCGCCGTTCTCACTGTGAGATTCGACGGCGCCGACCTCACGGCAGGCGAAACGTACACCATTTCACTAAAGAGAAAGGTCGAAGACATCGAAGCAAACGGCGGATTTGCTTATTACAGCTGGTATGAGTTCGTTAGCGCCGATAATACCGTTGAAACGTTCGGCGACAACCTCGGCCAATGGCTCGATTGCGACACCGCTACTGAAGCAGGCGATTGGGAAGAGCTTTCGCACGACTTCACGCTCGGCTCCAACTGCGGTCACCTGAGAGTGCAGATAGGCTTCAACATCGCTACCGGCGCTGTATGCTTCGACGATATCACCATCAAGGATTCCGCCGGCAACGTTGTTTTCTCGGAAGACTGGGAAGACGGCCTCGACAACACAGTATGGTCCGAAATGGGCGAATACACGCTCGTCAATTACACAACACCCGTGGAATCCACACCTGGACAGAAC